>JBBUDH010000035.1:0-24209 GCA_038057405.1 Patescibacteria group bacterium | reverse complement strand
CCCACGCTGCTTCAGAGACGTGATTTTGCTCCTTCTCACCTGTATTACCCGTCTGCCGGTAGTCTCCGCGACCTTGCGCTGTAGCCACGCGGAGTGCTTGGTGATGAAGCGCTCAATGGTTCCGGGGCTGAAAGACAACGGTGCCGTCACTACCACGCGCGCATCCGGGTGTACCACAAGCCGCATCGTCCGCGCCCGCGCGCTTCGTTTGAGCAGGTAGCGGATGGTCATGATTCACGAGCCACGTCTTACAATCTACCTTGCGAGGCCGACGATACTTTGGACAAAATCGAGGAAAAGGGTGAGTATAGATATGAAAAAGTTGACAAGGAGGGTGACAAATTGGAGCAGAAACGCGAGTAGTGTATTGAGAAAAGTCGTAAGTACATCCATACTTGAATTCTACCTCATTTCAAAAGCGGCGCGAGTACCGGATAGACGCGCTCCGCGATACGGGCGTACCCCGCGTCATTTGGGTGTATTTCATCCGACATGTATTCCTGTTTGCCTAAGAGCCCGTCCAGTATATCGGAAACGTATGCGGTATCGTGCGTATTGCGCAGCTTCTTGAATTCCGTATCGAAGTGGTCATTCAGGAGTCCGCCGCGAACGCCGAGCAAGAGCACTATCGCGCCCTTCGCCTGTATGCTCTCGACAATTTCCGTGAGATTTTCGAAGGTCTGCACTTGCGCCACGCGGCGCAGGTAATCGTTGCCCCCGAAAAGTACGACGACTACTTTCGGATTGTAGGCATCGAGCTCGGACAGCCGGGCAAGGGCGTCCGCGGTAGTATCCCCGCTCACTCCCAAGTTCACAATGGGCTGACCAATCTTCTGCGAGAGGAGCGAAACGAGGTCGTGACCCGGCGATGCGCCGACGCCGGCGACCAGACTATCGCCGAAGGCGACGACGTCGGTGCCGCTCGAAGGATAGTTGCGTATTTCGTGACCTCCCAAAAAATACCAATACAAACCGACTCCGGCGAACAGGGCGGCAATTACAACGACGATGTACCTCGCGCGCATGCGGTCTAGGGCTTCGGACCTTCGCCGGGAGTTCCTCCCATGATGTCCTTGGTCTGTATCGGGCTCTGGATGCCGGGCTTCCACTCCGCATGTATTTCACCGAACTGACGCTCGTAATCGGCTATCTGGTGCGCGAGGTACTGTGCGAGGCGCTTCATGTGCTGCGGCGTAAGCGCGTACGCGATACCGTTCTCACCCGTAATCATCCCCATTATGAAGAATTCCTGGGAAAAAGCGGCGGAAATATTTTCGCAAAACTGCTTGGGTACTTTGCCGAGGTCCATACGGGCATTATACCTGCTTTTTCGACTTTGAGGACTGTCAACGAAAAAGCCCCGCGCTTACGCGCGGGGCTTTCACATATCTTGCCTGGTATTATCTGCCGAACAATCTTGCGAACCAGCCGAAGATGCTGAATGTCTCTTCGTGTGCCTGCACAAATGCGCTCGCGTCCGCATTCGCCTTCTGAAGCGCGGTTATCTGTGCGTCGATACCAGCTTTCACGTCGGCACTGACCGCCCCGGACCTTGCCTCCGTAAGCTGTCTGATGTGATTTTGGGTCGTGGCAAGTTCACTTCTCAACTCGCCGATGTTCTTAAAGTCGGCTCCGAAGAGAAACGTCATGAGGGCACCGCGCGCTTCAACTTTGGCCATCGCTTCCGCGATGTGCTCTGAAGAAGACGCCTGCTCTCGTGCTACTTCACGCACTTCATCACCAATCCCGCCGTCTCTGTCGGCAAGCGCCCTGAGAGAAAGTACGACGTCAGCGACCGCGCTGCGGTGCTTCTCCCCTTCTCCTTTGCCTCCGTTATCGTCGTCATCAAAGTCGTCGTCTCCCGAAACTGTAACGCTCGTGGTCGCACGGACATCGTCGTCTGCGTCATCGTCCTGATCGTCGTCGACATCGTTACGTTTGGTCGAAGTCGAATTATCAGAATCCGAATCACCTCGCGTTCTGGCTTCCAAGTTGACCTGAACCTGTGCTGAAACGCTCCCTCCGCCGCGGTCGTCCCGGCTCTCGTTCTCTTTCGCCAAGGCCATTGATGCTGTGGCGAGGAGGAGTAAAAGTCCGATTGCTGTTGTCGCTGCAATTCCTATACGATTCATATGGTATATCTTCTAACTTGTAATAATTTCTTCACACGCCCGGGAGTGTCCTGGCGCACCTGTGTACCATTCATATGACGCTTCGACTGCACCAGTTCTTACCGGGCCCGCCGCAAGGCGTTGAAGCTTCCTTATGGCACCCTCGTGAACGAAAGGATGTTGCCGCGGCCGCCGAGGTTGATGAGGACGAGCTTATCAGCCGTCGTGTCCGTAGAGATTGCGAAGTAGTACGCCTCGCCACCCAAGATGAGTTTCAGGACTGTCGCGCCGCCGACTGCCGGGAGTTGGATCGGCTCGACTGCAACATCAACGACTTGGCTCCACGTACCGTTCGCCGTTGCGGATGCATCGCCCTCGTACGTGTCGGTCACCGTGCCGTCTTCACGGAACTCACGGGTAAACTTGGAGTCGTCGGAGCTCTGCCACTTTCCGACAGCACGTCCTGCTTCCGCGGACATTTTCGCTGTTTGAGGTGCCTGAGTCTCAGTGTCACCTGTCTGTACGGCTTCCTTTTGAGAATCGGTGTAGAACCAATATGCCCCACCCGCGAGTATAAGGACGATGATACCTATCAATACCTTGTTGTTCATAGAAAGATAATAAAACTAATATGTGACCATCATGAAGGAGTGGCGTACGGATGACAAGTGCGGAGCGAAAAACAGCACTACTTTTGTTCGAGGTCAAGGCAAACAGAATTTATACAATATCGCTTCCCAGTTGGAGTTGGACCGTCTTCGAATACGTGCCCCAAATGTGAGCCGCATCGGGCGCAGGTAATCTCCGTTCGCATCATTCCGTAGCTCATATCCTGGTGATGCTCTATTGCATCAGGGAGCGCCTGGTCGAAGGACGGCCAGCCGGTACCGGAATCAAATTTTGCATCGGATGAAAACAGCGGATTGCCACAGGCTTTGCATTCGTAGGTACCGTCCGCTTTCTCGTGTACGTACTCACCTGTGAAGGGCCGCTCGGTCCCCTTATCGCGGAGGACATCGTACTCCTCGGGCGTCAGGACTTTCTTGAACCCGTCCTCACCTTCGGGCAACGGTTTCTGTGCCATCCCGGAATTATATCAAAGTTATCCCTGACGACGGGAACGTGAGCGCTCTATCTCGGTAAGAGCTTGCTTCCTGAGGCGCACGGAGGTCGGCGTAATCTCCAGATATTCGTCTTCGGCCATCACTTCAAGCCCGCGCTCGATGGTGAGTTCAAAGGCGGGTATGAGGTTGATGGCCTCGTCGGCACCGCGCGAGCGCATGTTGGTGAGCTGTTTTCCCTTGGTCGGATTGACCATCATTTCCTCCCCTTTCGAAGTGTTCCCGATGACCATGCCTTCGTATACCTCCGCAGCCGGACTGATGTAGAGGACGCCGCGCTCCTGCAGATTCCACAGCGAGAAGCCGAGTGCTTTGCCCGCAGCCATGGATATCATCGAGCCGACTTGTTTGCGCTTGATTTCGCCCGCGTGCGGCTTGAATCCGACGACGCGCGAGGAGAGAATACCCTCACCCTTTGTGTCGAGCACAAATTGGCTCCGATAGCCGAGGAGACCGCGTGTCGGACCCTCGAAGATGAGCCGCACCTGATTCTCGTGGATTTTGAGGTCACTCATGACAAATTTCCGGGTACCGAGGCGCTCAATGATAGCTCCCTGATACACGCTTGGCGTATCAATAATGACTTCTTCGTAGGGCTCCAGCTTCCTGCCCTCTTCCTCGTGGAAGATGACCTGCGGTTGTGAGACCTGCATTTCGAAACCCTCGCGGCGCATATTCTCGAGAAGTATCGCGATGTGAAGCTCGCCGCGGCCCGAGACGTGCGACACGTCACCCGAGTCGAAATCCACTTTGAGCCCGACGTTGACCTCAAGCTCGCGCTCAAGCCTGTCGCGTATCTGCCGCGACGTTACGAATTTGCCTTCGCGGCCGGCGAAGGGAGAATTATTAACGAGGAAATTGAGGGTGATGGTCGGCTCATCGATAGCGATGGCCGGAAGCGGCTCGACCTCCGCGCTCGTAGTGATTGTTTCCCCGATGTAGATTTCGGGGATGCCCGCTATCATACCGATATCACCGGCTACGATTTCGCTTGACTCCACTTTGTGCAATCCGCGAAATGTGAACATCTTGGTTATTTTGCCTGTATGCGTCTCTCCGCCCACTTTCTTCACGAACACGGCATCACCCGTTCTAAGCACTCCCTCATATGCCCGCACAATCGCCAAACGTCCCAAGAAATTATCGTAGCCAAGATTGAAGGGTTGCAGGCGCGCGGACTTCAGAAGAGATTCCGGACTCGAAGCCGGAGGCACGTGCGCGAGAATAGCATCGAGAAGCGGAGTAAGGTCCGTGGATTCGTCCGTGAGCTTGAGCTTGGCGATACCTTGGCGGCCGATGGAATATACGATGGGAAAATTCGCCTGCTCATCCGAGGCGCCGAGCTCAAGGAACAATTCAAGTACCTGCTCTTCCGTGCGCGCGGGGTTCGCCGCGGGCTTATCAATTTTGTTGATGACGACTATCGGCTTGATGCCGAGTTCGAGCGACTTCTTGAGTACAAAGCGCGTTTGCGGCATCGGACCTTCTTGCGCGTCGACGACGAGCAAGACGGAATCAATGCTCCGCAATACTCGCTCGACTTCGCTGCCAAAATCCGCGTGGCCCGGAGTATCAACGATATTTATCTTTGTATCCTTATAGAAAACCGCCGCATTTTTGGAGTAGATGGTAATACCACGCTCGAGTTCGAGCGCGTTGCTGTCCATCGAGACTCCCTCCTCGCCGACACCGGTCTGCTTCAAAAGCGCGTCGGTGAGCGTGGTCTTGCCGTGGTCGACGTGGGCTATTATCGCAATGTTTCGTATTTCCATAGTAGCGAAAGCAAAAATGCCCCGAAGCCGAGGCACCGTGGCTCAATTGTGCCCTATTTGCGGGCTTCCGTCAATGACGTGCGTTAGAGTTGCGGGTCGATGGCGCTCTTGAAACTCGAAATCTCGGCTGCGCCCGGAATGAGCGTCTTGCCCGTGATGAATCCGGGAGTACCGCTAATACCGAAGTTGCCGCCTTCCACACGATCGGCATCTATCTCGGCCTGGTACTTCGCGCGATTTGCCGCGACATCCGCTTTGACCTTGGCCGCGTCCATCCCCGAAATCTTGCCGATGAGCGCCACGATGCTCGCTTCGTCTCCGAAGCCGCCGTGCTCTTCGTCTTGCGCGCGGAACATCGCCTCGTGCCATTCGTAGAACTTACCGGGGTACAGATTCCAGACCGCGTTTTCGTACAAGCCGGCGGTCGTCGAGTCCTCGCTCAAGAATGCAAAGTCTTTGAAAACGATTTTGACCTTGCCCGTGTCAACGTACTCCTTTATGAGTATTGGCATCGCGGGCTCAATCGGTATTTGCGGTATGCCGCCCACATCCACGGCTTTGCAGTAGGGGCATTGATAATCAAACCAGTAAGCGAGCACGACTTTCGCGTCCGCCTTGCCGATGTACGGGTCGTCAGCGATGTTCACATCTTTGATATCCACGGCGACGGCGGGAGGCTGTGTACCGCCTTGCCCGAGCGAGCCGCTTTTTGCGAGACCGAAATAGAGACCGCCGCCGACGAGCAAGCCAGCGATGATGATAGAGGCCGGGAGGATAAGCGCCGAACGGTCTGTGGTCGGTGTCATAGTCTGAACATTCTACACCATCGCCCGTAAGTGCAACTTTGTATTATGGGGAGAACCTAACTCACCCTCCCGCAAGCATTTCGTTCATTTTGGCCCGTGTCCTGGGGCCGACCTGGCCGTACCCGACGACGCCCGGCTTTGCGATACCGTATTTCACCTGGAATTTCTGCACCGCGCGCATCGTGAGCGCACCGTAGCGGGTAGTTTCGGCACCCGGCGCACCAACGCCGCTTTGTGCGATGCGCGTCGCGCTGTCGGAATTGAGCAAACGCTGAACTGTGCGAACCTCTTCCGCGACGCTTCCCACGCGAAGCGTGCGCGTCAGCTTCGCCGCGATGACCCTCGGTGGTGGCGCAGGTGCCGCCGATGTATCTTTGACGGCAACTCCCGCGAGGACACCCCAGGTCGCGGGGTCCTGCCCGCCGTCGAGTTTGAATATCGAAATGCCGCGAACGCCGAGCCGCCGCGCAAGATCTATTTTTTGCTGCATGGACTGCGCGTCCGGCCAGTCCAACAGACGATACGAAAGATTGGAATTGTTCTGTGTCGCGTAGGCGCTCGCGGTCGCAGCGGCGAGGTTGCCCAGTACGCCCTGTGAGAACGGGGCCGTCGAGGTCGGCAGGTTCGTGAAATAGGTGAAGTACATCTCCCCCGAGGAATTGCGTATGGGATTAATCCCGCGCTCCTGCGCGAGCGGCAGCGCGTATCCCGGATTGAATGCCCAAAGTATCTCGTATACATGCTCGTTGCCCGAATAGGTCGTCACGACATACTCATAGCCGTAGGTGGGCACGCCGATGAGCATCTTGGACTTATCGATATCCTTTGACATAAAATTTACGACCTTTTCCACCCAGCGCGCGTCCGCAACAGGCGCGTGGAGCTCGCCCGTCGCCTCGACTTCGGCGGCGAGCTTGCGGTCGATGCGCTGCTGGTCATACGCCATGATGCGCACGCGGTCGCAGTGTGTGTTGATTGCGGGAAGGTCGTTCGAGAACATGCCCGCATCGGCGGGAACAGACGTCCCGTAGTACCGGTCGTCATTGGATATGCGCGATTCAATGGTGCACATGAGCCACTTCGTACCGAGGCGCTGTTTCAGCGCCTTCAGGAACGCGGAAAAATGGTCTTTCGTTTTGGCGTATTTAAATTCAAAGTCGATGTCGATACCGTCGTAGCCGCGCGCCTGTACGAGCGTGACTATCTCCTCTATCAGCTTGTTGCGCAGAGTTTCGTCACTCAAAACCTTGTGCATGGTTTCGCGGTCTCCCGACATGAGGGTCGGTATCACCCGGACGCCCTTGGCTTTTGCCTGCGCATTGAAAGAAGTCCAGAGACTCTCGTCTGCGGGGGTACCGTTGTCAAAAAGCGTGCCGTCGCCCCGCAGCGAAAACACAAACGGGTTGACCTCCGTGAGCTTATCCAAATGCGGCAAGGTATCTGCCGTCCCGGTGGCGACGCGCCAGTACGGTATCCAACCCGTTACCTCAAGCTGCGTGTCCGCCGCAGAAACGGAGAGCGGGAGCGCAAAAATAAGCGCACAAAAAAAGGCCAAAGAATATCTCATACCCATATGACGTCCCAGTATATCAAAGACTTACTGGAGCATGTTTGAAAACCTGCACCGCGGGGCGAGCTCCTCCACGGTCGCTATCTGGCACTGCTGTGCCAGCGCTCAGTCTCGGCGCCGTCGCGCCTGCGAAGACCGCGGAGAAGCCCGCCCCTTGCTCCGGTTAAACACTTTCAAACATGCTCTAGTGCGCTGCTTAGTACCACGTCTCTTCGCCGTTACCCGTGAGCGGGAGTGTGGGGCCGAGATATTTCGGCTGGCGGTCAGTGAAAACGTTTACAATGGCTTTGATAGATGCCGGGATCTCCCGGAAATAATCGTACGGGGAATGTTCTCCCCCTTCTGCTACCACACCGTATGCCTCGAGGCCCAAATGCCGCGCTATCCAGAGAGCGCGCGGCAGATGGAAATCCTGGGTGACGATAGTAAGCGAATGCGCGAGGAAGACCTCGCGCGCGCGGTACATGCTGCTGTAGGTATCAAAACCCGCATGGTCGAGAAAAATATCCTGCGGCTCGATGCCCGCACCAAGTAAGTACTTGCGCACGGGCGTCACCTCGTCGTGCGAGAGTGCCCCGTTATCCCCCGTCACAAGAATCTTAGAAACTTTGCCCTCTTTGTAAAGCTCGATGGCGGCGTCCGCGCGCTCGGCAAGTATCGGCGAGGGCCTACCGCGGTAGACGGACGCGCCTAATATCATGGCGACTTCAGTATTTGGCACGTCACTTACCAACGGCTCAATATAAGCGGCTACGACGAGGCGCATTACGATAGGCAACATCATCGCGAGTGCGATGACGCCGAGCGCGACGACGAATGCGATCCCGTAATACCTGCGGACAAAGCGCATAGACGCCTAGTATGCCCTGAGAGCGGCTCTTATGCGAGTTGCGCCGGACCGCGACCTTGCCGTACGGCGTTTAATTGGTGACCGTAAAGTAAAGCGTCTGCGATGTACCGTTGCCGTTCGCTATTGAGACGGGATACGCGCCGGGGGTGACCTGTATCGCCTGCATGGTGCAGACCGACGCCATCGGGTCGCACGGGCTCATCCATGCGGGGATGGTGAAGTACATCTGAGTGCCGTTGTTGAACGACGAGACGTTGCGCGAACCGCCCTGCCCGAAGCGTACGACGTTGTCATACGGGACAAAGCCCGTACCCGTGAGGAGGATTTGCGTACCCACGCGACCGGAGGTCGGCGAAAGTGATGAGAGCGCGACGTTGCCGTAGGTGCCGCTACCCGAGACGTTGACCGTTGCGGTCGCCGTATTTTGCTGACCCGCGTTGTTGGCTACGGTGAACACGACGTTGTATGTGCCCGCTGTGTTGTAGGTGTGTGTAAAGGTGAGCGTGTTCGTTCCCGAATAACTCGTTTGCGACGGAGCGATGGTCGAGTACGTCCCCTCGTCACCCCAGCGGACGGACGTCGTCATGTAGGTGTTGTTCTGATTGTTGACCACGATGGTCCACGTGCCACTCTGGCCTGTGGTGAGCGATGTCGGACCATTGACGCTCGAGATGGTCGGCGCTCCGTAAGAGCCGCCGGTCGAGGTCACCGAGAAGGTGACGCTGTTGCTCGTGTAGCCCGCGAAGTTCGAGACCGATACATTGTACGTGCCCACCGTCACGAACTGCGACGACGGCCCTGAAAGCTGGGACGGAACCGTAAACGTGATAGTGCGGCCGTCAAAGGAGCTCATGCCCGTCACGACTCCCCCGCCGAAGCGTACGGTGTTGCCTGTGGGGCTGAAGCCTGAGCCGTGAATCGTCACCGAGGAGCCGACTGCGCCCGAGGTCGGATTGAGGTAGTTGATGTAGGGAGTGTTTACATTCGGCGGGCAGTAGGTCGTGTTGTACGTACCGTACGAATACGGGTAGTTACATGCGGAGTAGCTGGCGATAACGTTGAACGTGAGTGTGTTGCTCGTGCCGCGCGAATTGGTGACGTAGACGCCGACACCGCCCGGCATCACACCACCCGGTACCGTCACGATGAGTGACAAGCCGTTCGCCGATGCGACATTGGCGACCGGCTGGCTGCCGAAGTACACGGTGTTGTTGTAATAATCGAGATTGGTTCCGTAGATGGTGAGGCTTGTCCCCGGCTCGCCCGAAACGGGTGAGAGCGAGGTGAGCGATACGCCGTAGCCGTAGTTGTTCTGATTGTTGCCCTGGCCGGGCAGGCAGGTGTACGGATACGTGTAGTAACAATTCGTGTTGTTGTTGTAGTTGTAATTATTGTTGTAATTGTAGTTGTAGTTCGGGAATGCGGAGTAGGTGTACGGATATTGGTTGTAATTATTATTGTTGTATACAGAACCGCCGCCCTGGCCGGGCAGGCACGTCACCCGCGCGATAGCCGCACGAGTCGCGGCATCGACGGCTCCCGTCACAGGCAAACCCTCTTCCGTCTGGAAGTTGCGCACTGCGACCTGCGTCGCAAGCCGGAAATTTCCGGTAATCATCCAGCTTCCCCCGCCCGGATAGTTGCGGCTCACGAGAAAGGTCTGGAGCAGTCGTACCTGGCTTCCCGATGAACCATAGGAAAGGTCGCTTACGAGGTTGACGCATGCCCCCGTGTAAGGCTGCTGGTAAGTCGTTCCGTAATTATAGGAGGGGTAATAGCTCTGGGCGGAGGCCACATTGGCACCGAGCGCGACGACGGCTACAAGCGAGGAAACGAGCCCAGCACTGAAAGGTGACATTGCGGCTTTTGCATCGCCATTGTTTTGAGGACCAAAAGCACGTTTGTTGTTAGACATAATTCCTTCACTCTCTCGGACGGAGCCGCGCGATGCTATGTCACCTTCTAGTGACTGGGCGAGTATTTTGTTCATAAAAGTGGCTAATTTATGGCTTAAAGGCTTGACGTATTAGTAATATTGAGGGCTAATGCAGCCATCATGCACCTAGCCCGTTTTTAATGCAAGCTCCCGCTTTTCTTACAGCTTTGCTGTTAGAAATAGCGCAGTCCCCTTGGGGGATATGGCATTTTTTGGATTCACCTCCGGAAAATCTTCAAATGGTCGGTGAGGAGAAGGACGCCGAGAATGAGCGGAATGACTGAGGCGAGCTGCCAGACGTTCGGCGCTTGATCCAGAATAATCCACGCGAAAAGGAGCGTGACGAGCGGCCCAAAGCTGCCGAGTGCCTGCGCTTTGGTGACGGACAGGCGGTGTATTGCCTCCACCCAGAAGATCTTACAGAATCCAAAAATAAGAATGCCGTTCGCGGCTAAAAACAGGAGGCTTCCCGATACGTCGCTCACCGCCGCCTGCTGACCGAAGACGGATGCAAAAAGAAAGATGACGGGAACCGCAAGGATGCTTCGCAAGAACAAAATGGTTTCGCTCGACGCGATAAGCCGCGCGCGCTGTTGAAAGAGATTCCCGACGGGTGCACATGCGGTTGCGCCGAGAATGAGCAAGTCCCCCACATTGATGCCTGAGAAGTCACGCGCCAGCACGGTAAGCGCACCGATGACCATCAGTAACGAGCCGACTTTGTAGCTGAACGATATGCCCTCACCCCGCAACACATTAAAAAATACGAAGGTCGTAAAGACCTCGAACAGCGCGATGATCGCGGCGTTTCCCGGAAGTGTATGTGCGAGTCCCAGAAAGAAAAGTCCGTAGAACAAAATGCTGATAAACAGGGTGACAAAAAAGATGTCCTTCCATAGGCGCACATCGCGGAGTTCGCCCCATCGTTTCTTGTACGTTACGACCCCGCCAAAGAAAAGTGCGGCGATAAGGGTGCTCCAGCCAAGCGAAACGAGGCTCGGCAGCATCGCATACGACAAAACCGTTATTATGGGAAAAAGTGCTCCAAGGAATGTCGCGGAGAATATAAACCATTCGCCCTTTCGTGTCTCCGACAACGCCATCGGGTCAGTATAACAATGCTAGCGAGAGAAACGGCGGGGGCCACGTGAGGGGCCGCGGGATGGTGCTCGCGACGATGATGCTCTACGCGGGCGGCTGCCGAATCCGGAGCCACCTCGGGGCGTATAGCCTCCCGGCTGCGGGCGGCTGAATCGGCGCGGGCGGTCGTCGTCTACGTATGGTTGGGCAGCGCGGGCGGGAGGAAGTGCGGGAAGTACTGAAATAGGTACGGTCTTTCTGATGAGGTTTTCAATGTCGCGTATCTCGCGCTTTTGGTGCGGCTCGGCAAATGAGATGGCGTGGCCTTCGGCGCCCGCGCGTGCGGTGCGACCGATGCGGTGGACGTAATCCGCCGAGTCCATAGGAAGATCATAGTTGATGACGAGCTCTATCCCCTTCACGTCGATACCGCGCGATGCGATATCTGTGGCGACGAGTACGCGATACTTTCCGTTTTTAAACCCTTCCAAAGCTTCACGCCGCTGCGAGAGCGAACGGTTGCCGTGAATCTCCGCCGCCGTGTGTCCCATCGAAGCGACGGTGCGCATGATGCGCTTCGCGCCGTGTTTGGTGCGGGAGAATACGAGCGTCGAGCCGGCATAATCACTGAGGACCTTCTCCAAGAGACGCGACTTCTCTTCTTTGCGCACGATGAAAAATTCCTGTGTGACTTTTGCCACCGTCGTACCCGCGGGAGCGACTTCAATGCGCAACGGCAGTGTCATGTGCTGGGTGGCAAGTTGCATGATTTCTTTTGAGAGCGTCGCGGAAAAAAGCATCGTCTGACGCTTGGTCGGTGCCGCCGCGATTATCTTTTTCACCTGCGGCCAGAAGCCCATGTCGAGCATGCGGTCCGCCTCGTCGAGAATGAGGACTTCGACCATGTCGAGCTTGAGTGTTTTTTGAGCGAGGTGGTCGAGTAAGCGGCCTGGGGTGGCGATGATGACGTGCGGGTCGCGGCGAAGCGAGGAAATCTGCATGCCCATCGAAGCGCCTCCGATAAATACGGTGGTGCGTAGACCCAAAGGGCGTGCGACCTTGGCGAGCGTCTCGTCTACCTGGAGCGCGAGCTCACGCGTAGGCACGAGAATGAGCCCGCGGCCCTCTCCCGCGGCGAGCCGCTGTAAGAGCGGGATGCCGAATGCGAGTGTCTTGCCGGTACCCGTCTGCGCGACGCCGACGACGTCTTTGCCCGATACTCCTTCGGGAATAGCGCGGTACTGAATGGGTGTCGGAGTGGTGAAATTGAGCTTAGCGAGTATGTCTAAAATGTTCGGTGAAATGCCGAGACCATTGAACGTATGCCCCGCACTGAAAGAGGCCATTGCGGCTCCCGCATCGCCACTGTTTTGGGAATGAATAGTACGTTTGTTGTTAATCATGATTCTGTTGGTTACCTCGAATGCAGCCGCGCGATGCTATGCCCTCTTCTAGTGACGGGGTATGCTCCTGCGTGTGCAGGGCGGAAGAAGAAGTCATTGCAATATGCCTGGAGGCCTGAATTAAGATATGAGGATACCACTAAAATCCCTATATTGCAAGTCTCTTTTTTCATAATGGCGTGTCGCGAGAAAATTCCGCCGCCCCCATTATTGAGTTTCTTTTACTTACCGAAATTTCGCATGTCTTCGATTACAGCGAGAAGTTGTTTGAATTTTTGCGGCAACGGCGGATGTGCCAGACTAAACGAAAAATCTTGCACACCATCACCGTCGAGATCGTATGAGATTGGGCCGAGGTCGCCGGATTCTGTCATCGGAAGTGTGCCGGCGGAGTAGGGCGTGGTAGGAATCGACACCCTCGCAACGCTGCACCCGTTGCCCTCTCCGTTGATTTTTAACTCTATTCCTCCGTATGATTTCCCGATAATTTCTATCTTTCCGTTTACATTTTCTTCGATCACAAGACCATAGCCGGAACCTCCGAAATCGAGTGAGGAAACGCCGTACGCACCCTCTTCGACAGGTGCGACATAAAAACCGGGAATCATCGGCAACGGCCCCGTATGACCTCCTCTCGAATCATACGCATGAAGATTGGCGAACTCGTCATCTCCACTTATGTATATGCCGGAGGCTGGCGTGAGGGTTCTTCCTGAGTCTGTAGGCGGCGATGCTATTTCGCCGTTGTTCTTTTCGCATGTATCTTGCAGTGTAGGGTAAGAGGCGTTTGTGTCAAAAAATGCCCCTTTACGCAACTCCGTGAGCAGCACAGCTCGCCGCGTTTTTGCCGCGCCCGTAAGGGGCGGGGGTTGGGGTTTCGGTACTTTAATCGAATTTAATGTGGATTTATCAAAAGTAAATGTCTGCAAGATTTCTTGTGATAGTGTTCGCATTCGCTCAAGGTATCGTTTGCCGACAGCGCCGCTTCTGGGAAAAAATGTGTCCGTAGACGGAGCGAGGTAGCTCGTACGGTAAACCATTTTCTCTTTTTGCACGAAAGTTTCTATGCGTGTGTAACGAGGACTACCCTGACCTTTCGGACCTTCGATGGTTCGCGTTATACGATACCCCGATACGTTTCCAAATGTGGTCGGTGTAATGCGCTCGGACAAAATCTTCTCCTTGCGATTGCCTCGATCCTCTTTCTGTAAATATCCTTGTGCCCACGCCTTCAGATTGGCTGCCGTCGACGTCGCGGAATCAATCGCGGCAATACTCAAACCGGCAAACAGACCAATGTTGTGTATATCTTTAGAAAGTTTCTCGGTCGTGCTCGCGTCAGTGGAAATAATTGTCGAGGGAAAATAAAAAAATACCTGGAATTTCTCATCATCGCCCCACAGTGCGCCAACCTCTTTGTATGGATATTTGAGAGAGAATCCCAATGCACTGGAAACGACTCCCCAGTCTTTGTATTTCGAAGGAGTCGCGGCCGTAGAGGCAACGGCGGCGAACTGCGAATCCGGAGATGTAGATCGTAAAGGATCAAGAACGAGTAGGGAGACAACGAGGAAACCCAGAAGGATGGAGAGTGGAAAAATATTTCTCTGCCCAATCGGCATATGGTTTTAATTTTGCTTTCTTTCTCTGCGCTCGCGAATTGCGGTCCCGATGATGATGGCAAAAGATACCAGAAAATAGAGCCCGTATAACAGTGGCAGAAGAATCAGGCCGGGATGGAAACCAACCACTCCCACCCCGCCCCCACCTCTCATGCGACCAATAATGAATGTGAGGGTGAGAACGATGGGGATTGCGAAAAGTGCAAACCACTTCCAACGATCAAATACGCGATCAGCTAGAAAAAAAAGGGTTAGAAGGCAAGGCGTCGTTAGTATTATCAGAGCAAGGCCGGTAACTGCAACGTCAGCCGAGAACTCCCTGCCAACAAAGCAACTCGAATCATACGTAAAGAAGGTGGATATCCGGCACCAGAAGAAAGTCACCAGCTGGTGGAAGGAGAAAAGCAAAAGTAGCGCAATAACCACGCCAATAGAAAATCTTTTTCTTGTTAGGTAGCTCATACTAAAGATCTTGTCCATTGATATAACTCAACGAAGAATCTTACGATAGCGTTTATAAGGACATCGTACCACGCCACTGCTTCTGCGGCTGCGGCGACCTGTGGTTGCTCAACCACGGGTTCGATGATGTCCGACTCTGTCTCTTGAGTGTTGGTGTCGGGTTTAACAGCAGGTGCAGTGACTGTTTTGGCCACAATGACCTTCGGATGTACTTCTTGCGGAGAAGTCGCGACTTCCACTGACGACGTCGCCGTTGTTATTGTTTCCGGCGTACTCGTAGAAGTTGAAGTCGTCGTTGCAGTGAAGGCGATGATTGGCCCATTCCCTCCTCCGCCTCCACCTCCGGGTTGTGGTTGCGGCACCGGTGTCCCCGACACCTCCTCCTCATCGGCGACAAAGTCTTCGTACATCACAATCCCGCCTGTAGGAAGCTCGACGTCCGTTTCCCCGTCGCCGTCGTAATCGATTGCAAGATTGCCTGCCGACGCGAGGGTGCCGTCAGCAAAGGAAAGGCTTGCGACCGTATTTGCTGTGGAAGGAACACCTATGAAGGTTGTGGAATCTGCCAGCGTACCGCCTCTGTATTCTTCCACCTCTAGCGCAAACGTGCCCGTAGCGACGCCATTGAGCGTCAGGGTCGGATTGGAATCCGAAGGCACGGTCATTACCTGCACTTCGCCGTATTCTGCATACGTGGCGCCGGGAATAGTCGCGACATCTGCATTAATCGTGTTGCCGCTTGAACCTGTGACAGAGAGAGCGAGCGGTGAATGGAGCACAAACCGAAGGTGGTTAGTATTTGTGAAAGTTGGGGCCGAGGACGAGATGTTTTCAGGAAGCAGTATGGAAGTTTCCTCAATCAGATTCTCGAAAATGAACGTGCGAAGTTCTTGTACTTCAAGAATATTTTTATGATTCTTGCGTATAATACTAGGAACCGATACCCCTAGGATTTGGTTGTGATTATCCAAATCCACCCACCATCTTTTTACATTCTCCGACTCACTCATCGCAAGCGCACTCGGCACGACGACCGTACCGTCGCCATCGACGACCTCGTTCGGCGTATAGGAAATACGATCTTCATACGAGGTGCAAATCGGCCTATTGAAAGAAATGACCACATTGGTACATTCCCGCACCGTCTTGTACGTGATTCCGGCAAGTGTATTTTCACCAATCCCCGCAATCTGATGGACGGTGATACCCGTCGGAGCCTGCCACGACGACCCGATGAGGGCTTTCAACTCTTCGGCCGCATTGAGGAGGGATTCTCTTCCGACCGCCGGACTCGCGGTATCGTCATATGCGGGTTGCGTGCGCCCCTCCTCTCCGGCCAGAAAACTGTGTAGCTCTTCCGCATTGCCCACCGCGATCCCATATGCATCGATATACGCCTGGGTCGCACTGCCTGCATCAAACGTGATGAGAGGCGTCGTGATGGATGCGCCCGCGTTTTGATAATAGTCAGAATCCGGCAAGAGTTGATATATCAGCGGCGCGGTATTCGCAAAATCGCGCGCACGTTCGTCCGACAAGACAAAAGGTATGCCGGTATCGAAGCCGTGCAAGAGAGCCCCGACAGCTTTTGGTGTACCTATTTGTGGCACACCCACCAGAATCAGCCGGTCAACGAGCTCCGGGGCTTCATCCCCTAGCCTGCTGATGAGCGCCTTCGCGACGAGTCCGCCATTGGAGTGCCCGATGACCGTCACCTTACCGGTGCGCGAATCTGCCGCGAGTCTGCGAAGCTCCTGCTCGATGTACGGAGTACTTGTTGCACGACTATAGTAGACTCCCCCGGTGGACTCCTCCTTGCCGTTCTCGAGAATGTCGGGTATCGCAAGACGCCAGTCGTACGGCACGGCAGCATAATCTGCTATTGTTCCGTCTGCTTTTTTCTGTGCCAGATCCTCTAAGAAGGAGTCATAGATTGGAACGTTTATGACCGGAGCGGCGGTAAAAACATCTATCACATTTTTTGCGTAGACGCCTTCGCTTTCGCTTGCGCCGTTCTCGTCAAGGTACAAACGCCGGACCTGTTCATCGGCACCATCCCATAACTGCTCTCCGTCTTCGTACAACCGCGACCCCATGATTCCGGGCAAAAAGAGCACATTCGAAAAGCAACTCTCCGTGCAGGAAATTTCGGCTTCGCCTGCCACATATTCAAATTCGATAGTGTGGTAATCGGTGGGTGGATTCAGTCCGTCATTCGTCCCGGCAAACCAATCCACAAAATCTTCATTCGTATATGCTCGTTCGCCTGTATAGTCCTGAATCTCCGGATCGAATATGTAATAGGTATCGGGCAATTCGGCGACAATAATCGTGTATGTGCCCGACGGTGTATCCGGATCACCGAACGCCGGCAGATCGAATGTCGTGTTGAGTGTTGTCGTGGCATTCCCGGTTAACGCATGATGAGCCAAAGCGTAGTTAGTGCCTGCTGTTGGTGAGCCGTCGAGTCCGCCGTCTCTCGTGCCGCGGAATATCGCCCAGACTGCGCGCTCGTTTGGAACATCGTAGTGAATCCAATTCGCTTCGATGCTCCACGAAGTATCGACCGCATTCAGTGCCGTCCCTTCTATTATTTGCCCTACCGCAAAACCCATCACGGTCGCTCCCGCATGCGCAGCATACATGGTGGGTGTTGGCGGCGGCGGAGGTGCCTCGAAATCTGCATGCCCGACCGCTGGAAAAATGGCGAGGGCCGCTGAGAGAACGGCGATAATCCTCAGCACACCGACGCGGCGAACGTACTGCATGGTAATTAATTATGCACCATCACATCGTTCTTTGCACCCGCCTTTTTCCGTATTGAAGCTACTCAGTCGTCTTTCCGTCGAATGCTTCTTCATCCCCTTCCGCTTTCGCCTTGGTCGTATGAATGACGCCGTCGCGATGATTCGGCGGCGAATAGACCGTATACAATTTCATCGCTTTGTCCGCGGATGTGTTGATGATGTTGTGGCGCGCGCCCGCGGGAACGAGAACGGCAAACCCGTCAGTGATACTGTGCTCGACACCGTCGAGTACGGCCTTTCCCTCGCCCGCTTCGCAACGGATGAATTGGTCGAGTTGGTGGACTTCCTCGCCGATGTCTTCGCCCGGCCTCAAACTCATCACTACGAGCTGGCTGTTCTTGGCCGTATAGAGCACGCGGCGGAAATTCGCGTTCGCTAGCGCCTCTTTTTCGATGTTTGTTATGTAGCCTTTCATACTTGTTTCGGTTTTTTGACCTTTTTTATTCCGCGGTTCTTCACCTTCCCCTCGAGCCGGTGCGCCTGCCAACGCCCCGTCGTTTCGCCTTTGAGAACCTTCTGACTTGGCCTTTTCATCTCCCCATCATATTCCCATTCGATGAAGTTTGTCTGAACGCTACTCAAACCGTATCTGAAAGTTGTACATTGCCATCGAGCACAGCCCTTGCATCGTGCCCTGTGCTTTCTCGCTTGGGATACTTATCTCCTCCGTGCCCGACGGCTGGAGAAACTTCTGATATGAGAGCTTCGGAATGACCAAGCTCGCCGAGCAGTCGAACGTCCCGCTCGTCTTTACGCGCAATACGGTCGGCAAGCCCGCCTTCGCGGTGACGATGCGCGGCGAGTAGCCGCCCTTTGCGGAAATATCCACGTACTGTATGCCGTCCACGATAGTGGCCGTCCCGCTCGCTGCGGCGCCCGACGACTTCGTCGCAAGCCAAAAGGCTCCGCCAATGAGAACGACGCTGACCAGAATTGAGATGAGGATTGGTTTTGTCATAAATTAGATGCTGAACAGCGGATTGATTATACCTGCCGTGGCGAGCGCGTTTGCGAGATTGAACAGAGCGAGTGCGATAACGATTATACCCGCGGTCTTGAAGAATATCCCCTTCCACGGCTTGTGCGCGATATTGAGCGAGCCGAAGGAAAGGAGCGCGAGCACGGGAAAGGTGCCGAGCGCAAAGACGAACATCGTCATCGCGCCTTGCGTGAAGCTTCCCGTCGTGAGCGCATAGAGCTGCATGGATTGGGTGAATCCGCACGGAAGGAAAAAAGTCCCGATGCCGACGAGCACGGGGGCCAAGTAGTGGTCGTGCTTGCTTCCGCGCACCACATGCCGCGAGAGCCACGACGGCATAGTCAGCTGCAACCGCTTGGTGAAATGGAATACATCGAGGAGATTCACACCGAGAATCAACATGACGAGCGCTACGATGATGCCGAGCACCACATTTGCGGTAATCCCCAGGTGGAACGAACTGCCTATCAAGCCGATAGTGCCGCCTAGCACGAAGAAACCTACAAGCCTGCCGATGTGGAAGAGCGACTGCGTGCGCCACGTGCCTCCCTCCTTTGCGGAACTCGCCGAGAGCGACAAGACCAGCCCGCCGACGATTGCAAGGCACGAGGAGACCGACGCGATGAGACCGATAACGAATGCGGTCCCGTAACTCACACTTGAGCCCGTGATGAGATTCGTAAGCCCCGCGTATTGCAGCGCGGCAAACCCGAGGATAAGCGCGAGCGCGATGGGGAGAGCGTACGCGAAATCCCCCCACCCCGCGTTTTTCTCCATTCGCTCGACAGAGAGCGCATACCCGTGCGGGCGGAGTACCTTCGTCAATTCTTCCGCAATCATTTCCGGTGTTTTATCGCCGAAAGCGCCCGTCACTTCAACCGAGTTCGTGCTGAGGCTCGATTTTGCGTTCGTGATATATGGAACATCTTTGAGTTCACTCTCGGTCATCAGGATGCACGCATTACAGTGCATGCCGCTTACGTGGAATGTATATGTCTTTTGCTCCGGTTTCGGCATATAAGTAGCCATCTTATCATGCCGACCTTATCCAAACACCAAGACCTTGTCCGACCGCTCTACCATTTCGAGTAAGTCCGACATTGTGGAAATAGGACAAACCGCACTTTCCTCTTTGCCGCGCACCTTGAGGCAGGAACCGCACGCATATATCGCGCCTTTCGATGCTTTGAATTCGGCGACTTTTGCCGCGATATCAAAATCTTTAGTATCCGGGATGGTATCCAATTCCGACCCCTCACTCATCAGAAAGATTTCTACTTGATGCCCCGCTTTGAGTGTGGTGATTCCGAGGCGGAACGTGTTCCAGACGTGTTCTTGTTTATTCGATTGTAAGATGATGCCGAGTTTCATAGATTTATTTTATTTCTTTTGTAAAGGTGTGTGTCTTCGTCATAGTAATTATGTATTCTTAAACGTTTTATAAACTTTAAACCACTCTTTCCAGAAAAGTAACGCTACAAACGGGAAAATGAGAGCAGTTATAAGTCCGGGATAGTAACCCCATTCCGACACTGCTTTAATTATGTGGTGTAACTCATAGATATAGATCAACCCTGCAATCGCGAGAACCCGGAATTGCCATTTTTCACTCAGGAGAAGGAGAAAAGAAACGACGAGAAGTAACCAGAACATTATTTGAAAAGTCGCAAAGGTAGCGCCGTGGATTGAGAGACTAGAGAAAACGCCGAATATCTTTTGGTCAAAAGCGTCAACGTCGTAAAAGTGAGTAAAAAACTCTTCCATCCCGTGAAGAATAAATAAAAGTATGGAAAATCCGAATATCGTTTTAAGTTTCTTCGTAATCATAGTTATAGACGTCTAGCTTCCTGTTTTAAGTGAGGAATGGAAGCTCGTACGATACCGCAGAAGAACACCCAGAAAAGATCCTGTTTGATACTGCGCACGTGAAAAGTTTGTGTCTTTTTTCCCGGTTCCAGCATGTAAGTGGCTATCTTATCACGTCGGCCTTCTTTACGCCTTGATTTTGTTGAAGAGCACCGCGAACAATCCGACCGCAAGCAACGCGACTACATTCCATATCACGAGACCGGAGATGAATGTCGTGAGCGTCAGGACGTCTTCGCCCAAGTTTGTCGTTGTGTGGAATGCGTAGTACATGGTAGCGGAGCGAATGCCCGGGAACAGTAACACCCCGGCGTAACAAACTACCCACACGATACTTACCCATGCTGCAGTAACTCTAAGAAGATGTTTTGTGTTAATCATAGCGATATTTTGTTAATAGTCTTTAATAATACAACCTACTGACAACAGCCTTTGTGTTTATTTGTGTCCTTCGTCTCAGGCTCCCCTGACGCTCCAGTTTTGCTGTTTTCGTGCGAATCACCGTGCCCTCCGTGCCCCTTGAACATCATCCAGACGCATGCGACCGCAAAAGCGCCGAAGAGAATCTTGGGAAGAAATCCTCCAGATGCCAGCAAGCTGCCGCCGAATAAGAGGAACGCAATCGGCAGCGCGCAACAGAGCACCATCATCCACATCATCGAATTGTCTCCTTTTCCGTTATGGTTGTGCATAATTTTGTTACACATTATCTACGACTTTTTTTAATTTCTCTTCAACCATCTTCCCTAAGTCGGCGAGAGATGGGTTTCCGACCACCTGCATCGCCACGGTGGGCATTATTGCCGACACGAATACCTTTCCGCCGTCCTCATATACGATCACATTGCAAGGCAAGAGGAGACCGATATCCCTTTCCGCTTGGAGTGCTTTCAAAGCGAGCGGCGGATTGCACGCTCCGAGAATGAGGTAGTTGTCGTACTCAATGCCGAGTTTTTTCTTGAGCGTCGCTTTCACATCTATTTCAGTGAGTATGCCAAATCCTTCTTTGGCAAGCTCGCTTTTCACCTTCTCTACCGCTTCCCCGAAGGGAAGCGGTACGTTCCGTTTGTATCCGTAGTTCATATTTGTGATGTTTATGATGTTATATCCTTTTTCTTGGATTCGAATTCCGCTTTATCTATCTCCCCTTTCGCATACCGGTCCTTTAGAATATCAAGAGACGGAGCTCCTCCGCTCCCGGATGTCCCGAAGAATCGCCTCACCAACCAGATAACCGCCGCAACAATAACAACCCACCACAGGATGTTGAAGAGCAACCAGACGCCTCCCAATCCCATCGCGAGACCACCCAATCCGTATCCATTCATCATAGAAGTTCCATAATTAGAGTCGTAATAATTTGAACCGTACCCCATCATCGAGCCGCCGTATCCGTTTCCACCCATCATAGGAGCAAAACCCTGGAACCCCGCCGGATACGCGGCATTCGTGTCGCATCCACTGAACCGCTTTCCCATAGTAATGTGCATCCGTTCTTCACCACTCACTCCGAAACGGCTCTTGAGTATTTCGTTCATCCTCTCGTGGGAACTGCCCATCATAGCCCCCATGAAATACTCACCGAGTTGTTCATAATCGGAGTCCGTCAACTGTTCGCACGAGATTTGTTTTGAACCAAGTTGCTGCCAGAGCTGCTGACCGGCCGCCACAGCGGCTGCAGTGTCATCGGTCGATGTCGTCTGCGCGAATGCGAAGACCGGCACCACACTCGCAAAGACTAGAATGAGTAAAGCGTTTCGCACTGAAACCAATATATTTGTTTTCATACTTGTTGCGTTGATTATACAATTTACTTTATTAAGTTCTGATTAACACATACTACCCTAGTCATGCACCACAGCCGCCACCTCCACCTTGATTCGACGGCGCGTTGACCTTCGACGAGATGTTCTGGAATCCTGCGGCACTCGAATAATCGGCGCCGAGCATTTCCTGCGGCGACACCGCGTCCCACGCGACGTCCTTGCCTTGCATATACATTGCGATGGTGAGGTACGTATCGGGGAACCAGTAGGAATTCACCGCGAGAGCGGCTTTGTACATGTCCGCTTCGCTCACATTCTGCGAAGCCAGCAATTCGAGAAGTCCGAGCATCGCCATGCCGTGATTACAGTCCGGGAAATGCGCGGAATTGCCGCAACAGGGGCGGAAGATGTTGCGGGAGACGCGGTCGACGAGCTTTTGCTGTTCGGCGGTGAGCGTAACGAGCGCGTGCATGTTGTAATGCTCCATCGCATCGCCCTTTGCTATCGTCCAGCCGCCGGTCGAGGCGAAATTGCCCGCACCGCCGTACTCCGGATTCATCATTTCCGTCTTGTCCTCAAGGATGGCGTTTTTGTTGGCCAACCCGAGCGCCCACAGGAGGTTGAGGAGATACGGCGCATTCTCTCGTGTCATCATGAGCTTCCCGTTTCCACCCTGCAGAAGCAGTTTCTTGTACTCGGCGGGAAATCCGCCGCGATTTTGATAGAGTGCCGCCATTTTGTCCGCGTCAATTGCGCCGAGCTCCACCATCCGCTTCCCGAGGTCACCCCAGGTGACGGGTAATTCAACTCCCTTTGACGGGATAACACTTTCTTCAAGTTGAGTGGAAATCGCACTCTGTGGCGCCGGGCGTACCGCATAACGACCGCCCGTCTGCACTTGGTAGTACGATACGGCAAACATAAACCCCGCGATAACGATTGCTATCGGCACAGCGTATTCCTTGGCTATCGGAGATTGCCGCCAAGTACGAGGTTCTTGTTCATGTTGTTCAGGTTCCATATGTATTGTTATTTGTTAGTCGCAACAATCTTCTAATTCCTTCGCGATGTCGACGGTACCTTTCTTCGGCGTCGTCGCCCCCGCGGCTCCCCGCATGATGGTCCAGAGAGGGACGTATGCGAGGAGAGCGAGTGCGACGTATCCCCAGGCGAAGTAGAGAAGCGCCCACGCTGCCGCGAAGCCCAAGGGAATAGAGAGGAGTTTCCACACGACCGAGCGCTGCCACGGCATGCGCTTGCCGAGCGTATACGAGATACCGACGACGCTGCCGCCCATAAGCAGCGCGATGAAGGTCTCGTTTACGTCGTAGCCGAGGAAGCGCAACGTAAGCAGCACGATCCATGTACCGCCCACGAGGACGCATATGGGACAGATGTTCTTGAGGGTGTTCATACCCGGTTAGTAGAATGTGCCTTTGCGGCAGACGGCATGCCGTTCTGCCGCGGCGTGTTTAATGACATCTCGTTAGTGGCACTTTGGATACGTTCGCTGTTTGTTTTCATAGGTTGTTTAAGCCCAAGGCACATTACACTGCCGGGCATACACCAATTAGACTAAGAGAATAAGCGCACCGAGCATAATCATGGCGATGCCGGCAATGAGACGGACCTGCGCGAGATGGTCGCGTTTCCATTCCTGCATCTTGTCTACCACCGTTTTATCCGACGAGAACCACAGGACAAGAACGAGAGGGACAATGAGAATGACATTGTAGAGAAGCAAGTACCAGAATCCTGATAGGTATGTCACCTGGTCGCGCAGAAGCCCGATGACCATGAGGTACGGCCCGCCCATGCACGGGAATTGGCAGATGCCGACCAGAATACCGAGTCCGAATGCCGCCGCAATGGACGTCTGCTCGAGGAGCCTCGCCATCGGCCGGTGCACGATAGACGGCATTTTGAGTTTGATGGGCATGTCGGGGAAGAATCGGTTCAAGAGCGTAATTATGCCGAAGATGATGAGGAGCGAGGCGCCGAGTTTGCCCATGAAGTGCGGCGTGTTGAAGAGATGCAGGACCTTAAGTGCGCCGAGCC
>JBBUDH010000034.1:0-7666 GCA_038057405.1 Patescibacteria group bacterium | reverse complement strand
TTTTCTTCCCCAGCGCTGCGCATGATGCGGCTTAAGTGCTGCTATTATTGATGCATGTTCCGAAGTCGCATCGCGGCGTCCTTTTTTCTATCTTTTCTTTTGTTCACGGCACCCGCGCTCGCACAGACAACGGTCGCCTCGAAGGATTCCTTCAAAGACGCCTGCAAAGCGGGCTACACCTACATGATTGTGCCGACCGCGAGCGGCGTCTCGGTTCGAGAAGCGCAGCGCGTCGACTGCACGGCGAAAGACGCGAGCGGTGCCTTGGTGAACCGTGCTACCAGGGAATGCAGTCAGAATATCGGGGATATCTACTGGGACTGCCGCAAGGGCATCACCGAAGGTACTTACAAATGCGAGCACAAGACCTGCAAGAACGGAGAAGCGATTTCGAATCCGGCGACGAACAGTTCGCCCTCGCCTCTCTCCCCAAGTTCCCAAATGCAGCTGCCGGACGTCCTCATACAAGAGCAAGGGACAACAGCACTCCCGCCGCTTTCCAGACAATCAATTCTCGACGCACTCCAACAAGCGCCGTCGAACACGGGGCAGGACAGCGTCTACCGCTCGACCGCGGCCGACAGTTTCGAGCGGTTCATGCTCCAGGCGGGGCTTGCGCCCGGCGGCTTCGTCCCCGGTACGGGAAATCTCGACGCGGGCACACCGCTCTCACAAACACCAAACGCAAATGAGGCTGTGCAGTTGCGGGGCGGGACTCTGACTGGTACCGACGTAAACAGCGTAAAAACAACGGGAGGATTGATTACGGAAGGCACTGGAGGCTCCAACACATTCTCGCCACCGGACGCTTTCGGCAATCACGACAACGCTCAAGCCACCCCCGCACCATGCACCTCCGGAGTGTGGACCTGCTGGGCCGCCCAGACATGGGACAACATCACGAGCGGGAAGATTTTTGACGGTGCCGCATACGGCTCGGAGGTGAAGCGGCAAAACGTCACGATACTCACCGTTACTGCGAATGGTGTCACGGAGGTGCCGTCGCAATTGTTCTCGCAAAATCCCGCATCGGAGCCGGGTAGTTTCGAAGCAGCTCCCCAGAGGCCCGATATAGATACAATGACGCCCGCACAGATCAAGGAAATCGAAGCCCAACTCTCGTTCGACAGGGGTACGCAGGCTCGGGAGGAGGAAGCGCGAAGAATTGCGGCGATACCGAAATCTCCCCAGACTTATCAAAACAACATTTTCGCCGGCCTCTATAAAGCACTCAGAGGCGCCGGTACGGAAGACCTGACGACCGCATGGAACGAAGCGGCACTCGCGCGTTCGGAAATCGAACGGGCCGTTCCCGTAAAACCGGTTCAAGTCGCCGGGCTTCCACCCATAGCCGGCACCGAACCTCGCACCGCTTCCGTCCAGACACAACTGTTGCCGGGGCCGGAACCGGAACCCGAAACGGCTCAGCCCGCGGCGCCACCGCCACCCTTTACAGTCGACCCCAAAATTGATGCGCAAGTACGGCAGGCGTTCGAGACCCAAAAACAGAACGCCCAATCACAGATACGCTATGCCGAGGAACTCTTGGAGCGAAGCGGAACGACCGTGAGCGAAGCGGCGGCGCAAGGAGGACTATATCTGGCGAAGGCGCGGCTCGACGCCATCGTGGCCGAGGAAAAGCTGTACGACGCTCGCACACCGAGTCCGGCACTCCGCTCTGCTGTCGAGCAGCTGCAAAGCGGCGGCAGCGAGGGGTCGTGGGCCAAATCGTTCACCTCATTTGCCGATGCGGCGCACAAAATGGCAACGGAGACGGGCAAGGAGATGCAGACCACCTATACCAATCCTGCCGAAGTCGTCGGAGGACTTGCGGACGGCGCTATCGTACTCGGTTCGGGCTTTGCGGGCGGAGTGACGGAGGGTCTCAGAAATTTTGCGACGAAAGCGGGCGTCCCCGGCTTCGAAAACGATCCCAGTCGTGCGCTCACGGACGCAGTCGATCCGTATAAGAAGTACACACAAACGGCGGTGGATACGGCGAATGTAGTGCCGTTCGGTTACGGCATTTACAGCGCCGGTAAAATGGGTTTCGGAGCCGTTGTCGACATGATGTCACCCGCCGGTATCGTAGTGAGAGACCTGGGCGTCATCGGAGAGCTCTCGACACCGGGTCTACGGGTAGCGGGCACCGACCTCATCGAGAGTGGTGTCGGCGCCGGTACAAGGGCGGGGGCGGGCGATGTTCCGCTCGGCGCGGTGGCCGAGACATCAGGGCTCAAACTTCCGGTGACCGCCAACATCGAATCTGCCGGTACAGTTCCCGCACCCGCTGCTGTTTCTCCGTTTGATAGAGTAACGCAGGCCATCAGAGGCATTGTCGAAAATCCGGTCGAGACTCCGGGGGCAAGTCCGAAAATGCCGACCACCGCAAACATTGAGCCGGCGGGTGGTGCTCCCGCCGCTCCGAGCCCCTACGCGGTTTTTGATAGTGCCGTCGCGGATGCCCGCGCGGGCGCGGCGCAACCGGCCGGACCTTCCGGTGCATCGAGCGCGGCGGAAGCAGCGCCGGGGACTGCAGCCACGGTGAATTCCATAAACGCTACATTGCAAAGTTCTCCCGGTGAAGCAGGTGCACGTGTGCTGATTACCGACTTACAACCGCTCTCGAGAGGCGGACAGGCCGAAATCTACACGGCGAACGTTTCCGAAGCGGGAGTTACCGGCGGTCCGTCGCAGTCCATGGTCGTGAAGCAGTTCGATACAAGCGTAAGCACCGGCGAAATAACACGCACGGCGACTGTATACAACACACTGGTGGACCAGGGCTTCGGCGGAGTAGTTCCAAAAGAGTATTTCATCGACCCGGCGAATAAGATTGCGGTGATGTCCAACCTCAATACCGACGGTCGCGTCGCACTTTCTGCAAATAATCTCAGCAATGAACTGATGTCGCCCCGTTCACTCGCATCGGTGCCGCCGAATCTTGAGGAAGTGGCACAAAGCATGACGCAGAATGCCGTTGCATTGGGGCAGCGGGGGATTGAGGTCAATTACGACGCATACCTGCTTGCAGTCGACCCGGCGGGTACCCGCGCCGCAGGTTTTTCTATCGGCGACCTGAGCTCCGTCAAGGATTACGGTCAACTCCAGGGGTATTTACGGGGGTCGGTTGAGTACAACGTGAAGGAGGTCCAAGCGGCGCTTGATCAATTCGGCACAAGTTGGGCGACTGACCAGGGGGTTCGCGACGCGTTCCAATCCCAGGCGGGCGGCGCCGTACGGGATGCGTTTACGGGCGCAACCGCCGACCAGTCGTTCGTTGACCGCGCGCTCGTCGGATTCGGGTGGAAAGACCCAATGGCAGCACCCGAAGTTTTGAGTGCGGCGGAAACGTCATCAGCTGCGATGTCCGCCGCGGAAGATGCCGCCACATCCGTATTGCGCGCTGACCCTCGGTCTGCCCCAACGCTCGGACAAGAAGTAGACAAATTGTCTATGAAAGATTGGGCTGGTGGCACGGGGGCGACCGCAGGTATTCTGTGTCTGGGTTTCTGTCCCTTGGACACTCCGCCGCCAACCGAGCGGCAATATATCACTGTTGAACTTGCACCCGAGAATTATTCCGGGGTGCCTTCTTTCACCCCAAAGACGCCGGCAGGACCGTCGGAGGTGTCGATGCCGGTCAATATAGTGGTAGACGAAACGCCGGTCCCGGCGCGGCCGGTAGTTGAAGAAGCGCCTGCCCCGGCGGAGCGACCCGTGATACAAGCCCAGCCCGCAGTCGTACCTCCGGTACTTACGGCGCCGCCGATATCGGCCGAGAGTGATTCCGCTCTGCCTGCGACGCAAACGGAGGGGGTTCCGCAACCCGGCACGCCGGCCTTTAGAGAGTATATGGAGAATCAAGAGGCGAAAATCTTTGCGGAGATGGAAATTCAGAGGAAGAAAAACGAGGAAGCTCTCGCCGCATGGGATGAGGCGCAGAGGCAAAGGACCAAAGAGATACAAGATACGATTGCCCGCTTGGAAAAGGAGCGCGTGGATATGGATCTTCCGTCGCCAGTTATTGTCCCGCCCAATGGGCAGCCCGCGGCCGGTCCCGGCACTCAAGGAGTCGGACCGCTCACGGCTGACGAGATTGCGACCGGACTCTTACCTAAGTCCGGGAGCCCGGGGACTACAAGAAAGGACCTTGAGATTAACTTTGAATTGGGGTCGTACACCTTGCAACAGGATGGACGCAATCAGGTGGCCGCCTTGGCACAGGTGATGTCACGCGACGAGTTCCGCAACAGCACGTTCAATATCGTCGGCCATACGGATACGATCGGCACGGCGGAATCAAATCTCATCCTGTCGCGGCAGAGGGCGCAGGCAATCGTGAATATGCTAAACAGGGACTACGGCATCCCGCTCGACCAGATGAAAGCAACAGGGGCAGGGCAATGGGTCCTCAAGGTGCCGATACTCGGCAACGTACCTGCGAACAGACGCGTGGAAATAGTCGTCACCCCGCGCAGGTAAGGGCGGTATCGGTAAGGGTCAATTTCTGAGGATGCGCTTTTCCAACCGGGCCTCTTTCGGCGGGTCCATGTAAAAAGCGTGCTCGCCGACGTTTTTCAGCCAGACGAGTGATTGAAATACGCGCTTCGTCCGCTCGGTCATGCGCGTTTCGTTCGGGTCGTGCTCATTCCAATCCGCACGTTTATAGAAGAGTGTTTCGGGAGGTAGGCCGGTAATCGCCGAGAGCTGGGCGACTATTTGTGCGGCGGATTTTCCTTTGAAACGTGAAGCGAAGACGTTCGTGAGTTGTTGGACGCCTCTTAACGCTACGCCTTCCAGCTTCTTCTCGTTCGCCGTCCACGTGAACTGATGTTTCGCGTAGATAACTTCGTGCATCGTATTGCCCCAGCGTCCCGAGGCGAGGCGTGCGAATGTGACCTGCGCCACGGCGAGCTGCCCCATGGCTCCCTCGATTCCTGCCTCAAAGAAAACATTCTTCGCAACTAGCTCGAAATCGTGCTTGGAGAAGCCCTGCTCCACGCTCTGTTCAATGCGCGGGTTTGGGCGTTTTTCGGCAGCCGTGGCGTCTGCCGGCACTGCCGCATAGAGAGTCGCTCCCGTAAGCGCCATGCGAAGGCCTTTCACCATCACATCGGCCGCCGCGTCGGTCGGCATTTCCTTGCCCGTTTGGTCATTAAGAAAATCTTCAAACAACTTCTTGGCCCCTTTGAGTTGCTCCGGCTTGATACGGTCCATGCCCATACGGCAAGTATAACGTGCGCACATTGAATTCGTCTGTGAGCGTATTATAGTGACGCTATGGCCTCACTCTACACAGAGCAGGGAAAAAATATCCGCAAGACGTGGTTGCTCATGACGGGGTTTTTGGTCATCGTTATCGCGCTTGGGTGGCTCATCGCGCAGATATACGGCAACACATTCATTCTATATGGGGCGGTGGCATTCTCCGTCGTGATGAACATCACCGCGTACTGGTTCTCGGACAAAATCGCTCTCGCATCGTCGGGCGCCAAAGAAGCCGACCCCGTGCAGTACCTCGAATTGCACCGCATTCTCGAAAACCTCGCCATCACGGCGGGCCTCCCGAAGCCGCGGCTCTACGTGATAGACGACCCCGCGCCGAACGCGTTTGCGGCGGGGCGGGACCCCAAGCATGCTGTCGTCGCGGTGACGACGGGACTCCTCGCGACACTCGAGCGCTCCGAGCTCGAGGGCGTACTTGCGCATGAGCTCTCGCACGTCGGCAATCGCGACATTCTCGTGATGACGGTAGCAGTCGTCCTTGCGGGATTTATTGCTATTATCTCCGACATCTTTTTACGCATGAGTTTCTTCGGAGGAGGAGGGAATAGAGATAACAAGAATCCGCTGCTTCTCGTCGCGGGCATCGCCGCAATCATCCTCGCACCCATCGCAGCGCAGCTCATACAAATGGCGGTCTCACGCAAGCGGGAATTTCTTGCGGACGCCTCCGGCGCTCTCCTCACACGCTACCCCGACGGACTTGCTTCGGCACTCCAAAAAATCTCCTCGTATCCGGCGCCGATGCGTCGAGCCAATCACGCGACAGCGCATCTCTTCATCTCGAATCCGTTCGGCGCACAGCAGGCGGGAAAATTCATCGCCAAGATTTTCAGTACGCATCCGCCCGTCGAAGAGAGAGTCGCCGCGCTGCGGGGCATGCGTGTGTAGCAACGTATGCACCTCACGCGCGATGGGAGGTTCGTTCGTACCGACATCTGGCGGGAGGGGAAGTGGGTAGACCTCTGGAGCGTCGTACACCTCCTCTCCGGTGTTTCGACTGCCTTCGCCATCACGTGGTTCGGATTCGGATTTGCCGCTTCGGCGGTAATAGCCTTCCTGCTTTTCGTCGCCTACGAGCTTTGGGAAGCGATGGTGAAAATCGCGGAAACTCCGCAAAACCGCTCGATGGACGTCGTCGCGGGTATGGTGAGTTTCGTTCCGGCTTTTTTTCTTGTGCAAATATTGTCAGGCTCCGCACTCATCCTCGCGTTCGGCATAGTCCTGACGGTTAATATTGTTCTCGCAACGTTCGGATGGCTCGCATCGCGCAAGGCGGATGAGTTCGAGCACAGATTGCGAAACGAGTTTGTTGCGCAACGCGAACGCCTGCGAGGGCAGCGGGTACGTCTGCGTACCGCAATGAAGCGTCACCGCGCCGCCGCGCAAGACCGTTAAATAAACCGACGACCATATAAGCGACTCTTGTTTATCTTGTCCGACCGGACAAATTAAACAATACCGAATTCAGCGACTCTTGTGCAAGTCAGACTTGCACAAGATGTAGTCCCTGTGCGCAACGGTTTCTTTCTGGTATAACGAGGACGGTTGGAGGCGTCGGATAGTGGTTTATTCCACCGCCTTGGAAAGGCGGCATGCCGCAAGGCATCGAGAGTTCGAATCTCTCCGCCTCCGCCTTCAGTTCGCCGAAGCGAACCTTCCGCGCGACGAAGTCCGCCAAAATTATGAAGCCAGATATTTCAATAATTATTCCGGCTTACAACGAAGAAAATTTTATTGGGGATACTTTGAAATCGGTTTTCAGTTCTGATTTTACGGGCACTTACGAAGTTATCGTTGTTTGTAACGGGTGTACAGACAAGACTGCTAAAGTTGCTGAGAAAACTGATGCCAAAGTGTTTAATGCACCAACTAAGGGCGCTCCCGAAGCGGCAAATTATGGAGCGAAACAGGCCGAAGGAACAACGCTCGCTTTTTTAGACGCCGACACCGTTATATCGGAAAACCTCCCGGAAGAGGTTTTAAAAGCTGTTAAGAAAAAGTATATCGGCGGGAGGACAGTAGTTCGCTGGCAGGGCGGATCATTAGCGGCAAAACTATTTTCACTTGTAAGCTATGTTCATGTGCACAAGTGGGGAGGCTTTTGTTTCGTTGATAAGAATATTTTTAATGAGATTGGCGGTTATCGCACGGGGGCGAAATATGGATTTGATTTTGATTTAGCGAAAAGAGTGGCTCGCGGTAGAAAAGTTGCTTTACTCCATAGAAGCTATGTTGTTACTTCTGATAGAAGGTTTGCCAGAGAAGGTTGGTGGAAACATATGTGGCTAGCAATAAAGCGAAATTTGATTGACGATAAGATTTTGGGAAAAGGCGTAAAGAGCGAAGAAGATATTGTTTACAAAGACCACCGTTGAAT
>JBBUDH010000033.1:0-1666 GCA_038057405.1 Patescibacteria group bacterium | reverse complement strand
CCTTTACCGCCTCGAGAATATTAAAGACCCCGACGACATTGGTATTGATGAATTCGAGCGCACCCACATGAATGCTCCGGTCAACATGCGTTTCCGCGGCGAAATTGATGACGTAGCCGGGCATATACCTCTTGAACACGCTGTGTATCTTGCGCGCGTCGGCGATATCCCCGCGCACGAATGTGTACCGCGGGTCACGTGCGATATCGCGGAGATTATCCAAATTCCCCGAGTACGTGAGCTTGTCGAGATTGACTATTTTGATGCGGGGGTATTTTTCAAGGAGCTGACGTATGAAATTCGACCCGATGAATCCCGCCCCGCCGCAGACCAGTACCGTCTCTCCGTTTAGCGTCGCGTCCGGTGCTTTTCGGGCGCGGCGCGCCTGTGTGCTTGCCATGGTCGTGGCATTCTATACCTCCTCCTGCACGATGTAAATTGGGCGTTTTTTCGTCTCGTCGAAGGTCTTCCCGATGTACAGAGCGACGACACCAAGCATTGTGGAAAGGAGTCCGAAGATGACCCACAACGAGCCGATGAGAATCTCGAACTGCGTCGCCGGTCCGGCAAACAACCCGCGCGCGAGGATGACAAGCATGTACGCGCTTGCGCACACAAGCGTCACAAGTCCGACTTTAACGATGAGCCGCAGAGGCCGCTCCGAGTACGCAAGGATGATATCCGTGCCGAGGCTGAATAGCTTTCTCAAGGAATACCCCGATTTTCCGCCTTGCCGCTTTCCGTGTTGTACCGGTATCGTTGCGGTACGGAAACCGACCCAGCGCACCATAACGGAGAAATAGCGCATGTGATCCTGCAGGGAAAGAATCGCATCGATAACGCGCCGGTGATAGATGCCGAAGTTGGCGAGCGTAGGATCCTGATACGTACCCGAGAGATAGCTCAACGTCGCATAGAATGCCCGCGATACGAGCGAGCGCAGGGGGCTGTCGTGTCGCGCCTGCCGCGACCCTACGACCACGAAGAATCCCTCTTTCGCCTTCGCGTACATGCGCCCGATTTCTTCCGGCTGGTCCTGCAAATCACAGTCCAGGATGACGACCCACTCTCCCCGGCTTGCCGAGAGTCCCGCGGTAATCGCGGGATACTGGCCGAAATTGCGCGAGAGATTAAGCCCGCGGACCCGTTTGTCTTTTGCGGCCAACTCCCGTATCACCTGCCACGCGTTGTCGGGGCTCGCGTCGTTGACCAAGATGAGTTCGAACCCGGCGGTGATTTTTTCCACCGTCGCGACTATGCGCTGATGCAGCTCCCGCAAGGCATTGTCGGAACCGTAGACGGGGACGACGACCGACAGTTCGGGGTGGCCGACGCTATTCATGAGAGGTATCCTATCACGTCTGCTTGCCCGTCCGAAGCCTTGGCGAAGGAGGGCGCCTCCAGAAAAGCCAATATCCGTTCCGCGCGCTTGGCCCATGTGTAGCCGGGAAGGAGTACGCGGGCAGCACCGGCGCGGCGCGTAGCATCCTCGGTATTCTCGAGCGCCTGCATGATACCTTCCGCGAGCGCATCGGGGTTGTCCGCCGGGACGAGGAATGCCGATTTTTCGTCTACGACCTCACGGATACTGGGCAGGTCGGAAGTAACAATCGGCACGCCTGATGCCATGTAGGTAAAGAGTTTGAGGGGCGAGGTAAACCGCAGG
>JBBUDH010000032.1:2270-7231 GCA_038057405.1 Patescibacteria group bacterium | reverse complement strand
ATGTTATCACGAGGTTTCTAGACAGCAAATCGGTTGTGCAATACTTGCATGTCGCTGTGTATGCGGCTATACTCCAAACAGCGGGGTGGAGCAGTAGTAGCTCGCAAGGCTCAATATGGGCTCGCTCACGAGTAATTGTGAGCGGAACACTTGTCAAATTCGGTGAAACCTTTTCGCGGCGCGAAGTGGCAATACCGAGCCAAGCTTCTCAAGTTGAGAGGAAGGTGTAGAGACTAGATGGCAGGCTCCCGGACGAACACTAAAAACAAGTGTCGTATGGGATGAAGGTATAGTCCAGACCACGAACTCATTTGCCGGTTGGTAAATGAAGCGGCGAAAGCCGTAGCGGTATGCATAACCTTGAGGTCGCGGGTGCAATTCCCGCCCCCGCAACAAGATGGAAAAAACAGAAGCCGCCGGTGGCATTGTCATGAACTCTCGCGGAGAGATTGCGCTCACGCGCACAGGATCTGTCTTTTGGGGATTTCCCAAAGGCCACATTGACGAGGGTGAAAATGCGCTCGCGGCGGCGCGTCGCGAAGTCGCAGAGGAAACAGGCTTGAAATATATTTCGTTCGTAAAAGAGCTCGGCTCATACGAACGCTATAAAAGCACCCCGGAGGGGAACGACGATATGAGCGAATACAAAACTATCTACATGCTCCTCTTTACAACCAAACAAGAAGAACTTGCGCCGACCGACCCGGGTAATCCTGAAGCGCGGTGGGTACCGAAGGCGCAGGTGGGGGACATGCTCACGAATCCGAAGGACAGAGAATTTTGGGAACGTGTTGCTCCTGAACTAGCCTAGGGCTCCCTGTTTTGTTACGTGTCGAAGACACGTTAGAAAACAGCAGTCCTTTAGGGCTCCTGAAGAGCGGCGATGACGATTTCGGTGACGGAGAGAAAGGCGAAGAGCAGAAGGGCGAGCCAAAATTGCTTGCCGGTCCAGGTAAGGATGGCGTGTCCGGCGGAGTAGACGAGGTATACGCCCGAGATGGCCCACAGCACGGAATTAATCTGCAGAATGGCGCCCCACATATCCGTAGGTATAGCACGAAATGAAAATATGCGATATTCTCATTTTGCACACAAGTCGGGGTAGCTCAGCCGGTTAGAGCGAGCGTTTCATAAGCGCTAGGTCGAGAGTTCGAGTCTCTCCCCCGACACTAATAATCAATATTCGTTTGCGTTGCGCGAGTGACGGGGCTCGAACCCGCAGCCTCTCCCGTGACAGGGGAGTGCTCTAACCAATTGAGCTACACCCGCAACGCGTAAAGAGTACTCTAAAAACGCCTCCAGTTCAACGCTTTATTGTCGTGGGGCAACAGGTAGGAGATTTCCACAGGTACCGCATCCGCGTGATACCATATCAGCATATGTCCAACAAAGCGGGGGGGAGTTCAGGAGAGAAAATGCCCGTTCCGGAGCAGCTTGAGGGTATCCGCCTGGAACCGTTCAAACCGGAGGAATTTTTTCTACACAAAGGGGCCATAGAGGGTCTTGAATGGGACGCGATGGATCAAGAAACGGGGCGCGTGATGAAGGGGGTACGGGAGCCCCAATTAAAGAAGCTCTTTGCACAAAGTTTAAAACAGGGCGAGCATCTAAAACTCTTCCTCTTGAAGGGTGATAAGGGCGTCGACGGTTTTGTCGCGATGAAAATCAATTCAGGAGCGCATATCGGTACGCTTACTCATGTGTGGCTGGATGAACGCCGGCATCAAGCGGGCCAAATCTCAGAAATCCTCAATTCGTCGGAGGAATATATGCGCAAGCAGGGCTGCCATTTCGGTATTGCAAACGCGCCGCGGCCTATTCAAGCGGTTAACAAAGCAAGTGCACACACCGAAGTGCAAAATTTCTGGACGTTTAAGACGGCAGCAGAAATAGAAGCCGAAGCTGCAGGACCTACAATCGTCGGTGAGAAAGCGGCATAGGTGGCATGAAAACTCCGCGTGAAATATATGCGGCATATAAGACCATGCCGGCGCTGCAGCTGCATCAGTTGCGCGTCGCTGCGGTCGGGAAACTCATTTGTGATAATTCGACGAAGGAGGTAAACGAGCGCGATGTAATTCTCGCATGTCTTTTCCACGACATGGGAAATATATTGAAATTTGACCTCACGAAATTTCCGGAATTCACGGCACCGCAAGGAGTGGAATATTGGGAAGAAGTGAAAGCCGGATATCGCACAAAATATGGTGATGACGAGCACGCTGCGACGCACGCGATTATGGGCGAGCTAGGATTGCCGGAAAGTGTCAGGGCTCTTATGAAAGGAATCGGGTTTTCTCAGGTCAACAGCGTGGCGGCGAGCGAGTCCACTGAACGAAAAATAATTCAGTACGGGGATTTGCGCGTGGGGCCGCGAGGAGTGCTCTCTCTTCAAGCGAGGCTCGACGAAGGTCGCAAGCGGTACCTGGGCACCGGTCGCAGCATAGGCGGGGAGGACGACGGTCGTTATATGGTTCTCGTATATGCGGCGCTTGAAATCGAGAAGCAGATATTTTCTGAAGCGAGGATAAAACCGGAAGACGTGAGCGACGCAGCGGTCGCCCTGCTCATAGAAGAATTGTGGGAGTACCCGCTCGCGTGATAGTATCGGTTTGCAACAGTGCCGATGTAGCTCAGTTGGTAGAGCACGTCCTTGGTAAGGACGAGGTCTCCGGTTCAATCCCGGACATCGGCTCCCGGTTTGTCCAAGAGCGAAGTGATTGGTTACAAAGCGCAGTCCCCTTGGGGGGCTCAAGAAAGGCTTTTGATTGAAAAAGCGAGTTGCTTAGCGTAGGATGAACGACGCACGCCACCTTAGCTCAGCTGGTAGAGCACCGCTTTCGTAAAGCGGGGGTCCCGAGTTCAACTCTCGGAGGTGGCTCAAGAGGTGTTACTATGGTAGTTGTTATGAGTAAATACAAATATACGTAATTATGGCTCTCGAGCAAAGAGGAGATGACCGGGTGTGGAGAGATAGAGAAGATCATATAGCAAACATCGCGGACGATGCGGAGAGGCAAATTGCTGCGGCGGGCGATTCGGAAGAGGACATTGAGGCGTTAACAAGGGAACTACTCGGCAAAGAATCAGAGAAAAAGACTCTGGAGGGAAAGGGCGAATGAACAGCCCGTGTTTGTTATACTCTTTGAATGACATCAAAAGAGGCGCTTCAGGCACGTATCGCGGAGATTGAGGCCGCGATGGGCGCTTCCGACTTTTGGACCGACAAGACGAAAGCGCAGACGGCGCTCAAAGAGTACCAAGACCTCAAAGCGAAGATTGCGGGAGGCGGAGGATACGACAAAAGTGACGCGCTCATCACCATCGTTTCGGGTGCGGGAGGTGATGATGCGGAGGATTTTTCCCGCATCCTTTTCGAGATGTATAAAAAGTATGCGGCGGGAAAAGGTTGGAACACGGGGCTCCTCTCAGCCAACGAAAACACGATGGGCGGATACCGCAGTATCTCGTTTGAAGTCGACGGCGCAGGTGCATACGGCGCGCTCAAGCGCGAGGCGGGCGTGCACCGTCTCGTGCGCATGTCGCCCTTCAATTCGGCGGGAAAACGCCAGACCAGCTTTTCGCTCGTAGAAGTCCTCCCCAAACTCGAAGACCAGCCCGAAACGCACATTCCGGAAAAAGACCTCGATATATCGGTCGCGCGCTCTGGGGGCCCTGGCGGTCAAAATGTGAACAAGCGCGACACCGCCGTGCGCATGACGCACATTCCGACGGGCATGAGCGTGCAGGTCACCTCCGAGCGCAGCCAACTACAAAATAAAGAAAAGGCACTCGAAATGCTGCGCGGCAAGCTCTATCAACTTCGTGAAGAAGCGCAGATGAAGGAATCGCGCGGGCTCTCGGCGGGCGCGTCCACGAAAATAGAGTGGGGAAGTCAAATCCGCTCGTATGTCCTTCATCCGTACCAGATGGTGAAGGACCACCGCACGGAGCATGAACGTCGTGACGTAGAACGGGTGCTCGAGGGCGACATTCAGTCATTTATCGACGCGGAAAAGAATTTGGAGGCTGCCACGTCAGTAGTATAGTCGCGTCGCCCGCGCCACTGGGTTATAATGACCCTTGTACATGGTACCTAATCCTGGAAATTCATTCATGATATTTTTCGACAAAGTCACTAAAATCTATTTCGATGGTACTTCGCCCGCCGTCGCCGACATCACCCTCGGCGTCGAGCCCGGCGAATTCGTCTCTATCGTCGGCCATTCGGGCGCCGGAAAGACCACGTTGCTCAAAATGCTGTTTGCGGAGGTCATTCCCACGGAAGGGGCGGTCTTTTTCGGCTCGCGCGAGGTGGGCAAGCTCTCAAATGACGAGCTTTTGAAGCTCCGGCGCAATATCGGTACGATATTTCAGGATTATCGGCTTCTTTCGACCAAGAATGTGTACGAAAATATCGCCTTTGCCCTCGAAGTGGCGGGTCGCAGCGACGAAGATATTGCAGGCGATGTGCCCCATGTCCTGGAGCTTGTGGGGCTTTCCGACAAGATTTGGAGCTTCCCGCATGAACTTTCGGGAGGCGAGCAACAGCGCGTGGCTATCGCGCGGGCAATTGTGAACCAGCCCGACGTGCTCATCGCCGACGAGCCGACCGGCAACCTCGACCCCATCAACACGCACGATATCGTCGGCATTCTCCGCAAGATCAATGACCTCGGCACGACCATCCTGCTTACGACGCACAATAAATCAGTCGTCGATTCGATAGGGAAGCGTGTCGTCACGATGGATCAGGGACGCATCGTCCGCGACGACAAAGAAGGAAAGTATTCTCTATAAAGTAGTACACTATTTAATATGCCACTTTGGACAACAATAAAGCGGGTAGCACGGTACGGGCTCGTCGGCTTCGTCCGCAACGGATTCGTTTCGCTCTCCGCGGTTCTCATGATGACGATTATGTCGTTCATGCTCGTGAACATCATGATATCGAATGCGGC
>JBBUDH010000032.1:0-2170 GCA_038057405.1 Patescibacteria group bacterium | reverse complement strand
GCGGGCGCTGCCATAGACAAAGTGAACTTCTATCAGAACAAAACCGCTATCGACCGTCTGACTAAGATTATCGACACCTCCGAGAAGAACGGCATAGCAAAGACCGTATTCCTCGCTATCTGCGCGCTGCTTATCGTGCTCAACACCATCCGTCTCGCCATCTACACCGCCCGCGACGAGATAGGAGTCATGAATCTCGTGGGCGCAAGCCGCTGGTACGTCCGCGGGCCGTTCATGGTCGCGGGCGTCCTCTATGGCCTCGTATCGAGCATCCTCGTGCTCATACTGCTCTATCCGATACTTCTGTACCGTCCCGTGCTGATAGGGCTCGACCCGACGACCGAGCTGCTCTTCGGCTCCTTCAACTCCTTCGAGTATTACACGGCTCATTTCCTGCTTTTCTTCGTCGTCCTCACGGGTACGGCCGTAGCGCTCGGCGCGTTGTCCAGTTACCTTGCAGTGAGACGCTATCTCCACAGCTGATTCCGCCGAAGAATGCAAAGGCGGCATGGTAAAGTGATGCTATGAAGCGTGCGCGCGCCGGCCATAAATACATTTTCGTCGTGGGCGGTGTTATGTCGGCGGTCGGCAAAGGCATCGCCGCAGCCTCGGTAGGGAAGCTCTTGACCGCACGCGGCCTCTCCGTGAATCTCGTCAAGATTGACCCGTATCTCAACGTGGATGCGGGTACCATGAACCCTATAGAGCACGGCGAAGTGTTCGTCCTTGATTCAGGACTCGAAACGGACCAGGATATGGGCAACTACGAGCGCTTCTTGGGGCGCGACCTCGGCCCCGAGGATTACATGACGAGCGGAATGGTCTACAAGACCGTCATCGAGCGTGAGCGCAATCTCGCCTACGGAGGGAAATGCGTCGAGGCGATACCGCACGTGCGCGACGAGATAGTCGGCCGCCTTGAGAGTTCCGCGCGCATGGCAAAGTCAGACGTGACGGTCGTAGAGATCGGCGGTACGCTCGGCGATTTCTCCAACGCGCTGTTTATCGATGCGGCGCGCGTCATGCACCTGAAACACCCGTCGGATGTGCTCTTCATCATGGTGTCCTACTTGCCCGTACCTTCGACCATCGGCGAAATGAAAACGAAGCCGACGCAGAATGCGGTACGCCAGCTCAACGCATACGGTGTGCAGCCCGACATCATCATCGCGCGCTCCACGCATACGCTCGACAAGCGCCGCAAAGAAAAGCTTGCCATCTGGTGCAACGTCCAGCCCGACCACATCATCTCGGCACCCGACGTGGATTCCATCTACGACGTTCCGCTCAATTTCGAACGCGACAAGCTCTCGGAGACCTTGATGAGCCTTTTGGGGAAGCGCCCCAAACAAACACCCGATTTTTCCGAGTGGAAACGTTTTGCCGACCACGCGCACAACGGCAACGGTACGGTGAAGATAGGTATCGTCGGCAAATATTTCGATACGGGCGACTTCGTGCTCTCCGACGCTTATATCTCCGTTATTGAAGCGATCAAGTTCTCCGCGTATGCCCACGGTGTGAAGCCGGAAATAGACTGGCTCAACGCCAAAAATTATGAGAGCGACCCCGCATCCGTTTCCGAGCTCAAGAAATACGACGGTATCATAGTGCCCGGCGGATTCGGCGAGACGGGTATCGAGGGCAAGATAAACGCCATCCGCTTTGTCCGCGAGAACAAAATCCCGTACTTCGGTCTCTGCTACGGCATGCAGCTCATGACCGTCGAATATGCGCGCAATGTCGCGGGGCTCGCGGGCGCCCATACGACCGAGATAGACGCCAAGAGCCCGCACCCCGTTATTGCGATACTCCCTGAACAGGTGGAGAAAATGGCCAAGAAGAATTACGGCGGCAGCATGCGCCTTGGCGCCTACCCGTGCGAGCTCGTCTCCGAGACCATCGCAGCCGGCGCATATGGTAAAGCAAGTATCTCGGAGCGTCATCGTCACCGTTTCGAAGTGAACCCCGAATACATTGAGCGCCTCCAAAAGGCAGGCCTCGTATTCTCGGGTAAGTCGCCCGACGGCCGCCTGATGGAGATAGCCGAGCTCCCGAAGAGCCAACATCCCTTCATGCTCGGTACCCAATTCCACCCCGAACTCAAGGCTCGTCCGCTCTCACCGCACCCGCTTTTCAATGCGTTCATCAAAGCTGCGATAGAGAAGAA
>JBBUDH010000031.1:0-1260 GCA_038057405.1 Patescibacteria group bacterium | reverse complement strand
ACCGAGAACGAAACGAAAGAGGGGATGGCCGCCGCACTCGAAACGGGCGACAAGCGCGTCCTCAACAAAATAGGGGCCTTCGCATCGCTGTACGACGGCGAGTTTCCCGGCTACGAGCACCCTGTCCTCGTATTGAAGACCGAAGAGCCCGGCACGAAACAATTGCTCGCATTTCAGTACGATAAGTACGAATCTATCTGCCATGACCTCGTCAATCACCTCGTAAACGACTGCATCGTGATGGGTGCAAAGCCGCTTTCTATACAAGACTGCATCGTATGCGGCAAAGTCGAGAAGCCCGTCGTACTCCGTATGGTGAATGCCTTTGCGGAGGCCGCAAAAGAAAATGAATGCACCCTCACGGGCGGGGAAACGTCGTGGCAGCCAGGCACTATTGCGGAAGGCGTATACGTGTTGTCCGCAAGTATCGTCGGAGTTGTGGAGAAGGTGCGCATTATAGACGGCTCCAAGATACAAAAGGGCGATATCGTTCTGGCACTCACGTCGAGCGGCGTCCATACCAACGGCATTTCTCTGGTGCGCAAAATCATGGAGGAGAATCCCGAAATTCTGAAAGAGGAGGTCGGTGGTAAGCCATTTATCGAGGCAGTGCTCACTCCTCATCGCGCCTACTACCGCGCGCTGAAAGATCTCTTCATGCAGGACGGGCTCGTGGGGCTCGCGCATATCACCGGCGGAGGCATAGAGGAGAATCTCAACCGCATTTTGCCCGACGGCTTGAGTGCAAGTATCGACCTCTCCAAAATCCGTATTCTGCCCATATTCGGTACGCTCAAGAAATCCGGCGGACTTGAAGATGCCGACATGTTGCGGACATTCAATATGGGCGTCGGCATCACGGCTGTGGTGCGCAAAGAATTCGTGGAAGAAGCCATAGCCCATATCAAAGCGCAGGGAATCGAGGCGTATGAGGTGGGAACTATTGTAGAAGGCGACAAAACAGTCACATTTACCGGCGAGCTTAATTGGAAATAAGTATGGACGTCCTTCGCGAAACGGATTTTGATTTTCTCGGGGAGAAGAAGACGGGGAAGGTGCGCGATATTTACATACAGCCCGACCGTTTAATTTTGATAACGACCGACCGCCACTCGTCCTTCGACCGCATCATCGCGCATATTCCTTGGAAGGGACAGGTACTGAATCAGATAAGCGCGTGGTGGTTTGATGCGACGAAGGACATTGTGCCCAATCACGTGCTTGCAGTGCCCGACCCCAACGTGACGGTGGGCAAGAAAA
>JBBUDH010000030.1:9406-11727 GCA_038057405.1 Patescibacteria group bacterium | reverse complement strand
GTTGTCCATGAAAAAGAGTACGTCTTTGCCGCCTTCGTCGCGGAACGCTTCGGCCATGGTGAGGCCGGAGAGTGCGACACGGGCGCGGGCACCCGGCACTTCGTTCATCTGGCCGAAGACGAGCGCGGTCTTCTCGAGCACGCCCGAATCTTTCATTTCGTGGTAGAGGTCGTTGCCTTCGCGCACGCGCTCGCCGACACCGGCAAACACCGAGTAGCCGCCGTGCTCTGAAGCGACGTTGTGAATGAGTTCCTGGATGAGCACCGTCTTCCCCACACCTGCACCGCCGAAAAGCCCGACCTTGCCGCCTTTGATGAACGGCGCGAGCAGGTCCACCGCCTTGATGCCTGTTTCAAAAAGCTCCGCCTTGGTCGACTGGCGGGCGAACGGCGGGGGGTCTTGGTGAATCGGGAGCCAGCGAGGTGACTCCTCCTTGGAGGTGTCTCCTCGCGGTATCGCAGGAAGGCCGTCAATCGGCTCGCCGATGACGTTGAACATTCTGCCGAGTGCCACAGAGCCGACGGGGACGGAAATTGCCGCGCCGGTGTCCGTAACCTCGGCATCACGCGCCAATCCGGCCGTGTCTTGCATGGCAATACAGCGCGCGCGGTTGAGGCCGAGGTGCTGCGCTACTTCAAGCGTGATTGTTTTATCTCCGTGTTTTACGTGCAGAGCGTTTTTGATTGGCGGTAGGGTCGCTTGCCCCGAGCCTGTCGAGGGGAAACGTACGTCAACGACCGGACCGATAATCTGTGTGATGGTGCCTTTAGACATACGTTATTACACAGGTAATTTAATACCGCTTTTCTTGGCGAGTAGTTGTATCCACTCCTCGTGGCGCGCAAGTTGTATTTTGACCGCCGCGTATTCCATCGTCAGGTCACTTATTGCCTTAGCAAGTCTGTCTATCGCAGTCATGATCTCTTGAAATCGTTTATCCATCTTTCGTTCGAGCTCATCAACCCGCTTCGTATCGGCTTTTGTGACCAAAACGTCGATGATGCGATCGAGCTTTTTGTCCAAACTGGCCAGACTTACATTAGTTTTCTTTGCCATAGTCAATCAAAGGATTATATACGAATCTCACAACAATCAAAAGCTCGCGTATATATTAGGATAGTTTATCCGGTGGCACTTGTCTTGGGCTTTTGAACTCGTGAACTGCCGAGACTAATGCATGGATGTCCTTGAGCAAATCCCTGTAGGGCGTGTCATCATTTGACGCTCGTAATTTTTCATACAAGTCGCGCATCTTTCTGTCTAACTCTGTGTGTTTGTCGGTATCGGCGTCTTTGTTCATCAAGTCAAAAGCTTTCGCTGCAGCGTCAACAAAGGACAGGACAAGCTCACGCGGTGGTGGCACCGACGCTTCCTGCGGTAATGAGAACATATTCTCAATTTTTTCAGCCTGTTCAATGTGTTCAATATCATTTTTTATCGGCCAAGCAACAGCTCGAACCAGAGTTCGTATTTCATTTGCAATTCGGAACGCGTGATAGTCACTCAGCTCGAAACCATCCTGGGGAGTCTCTACGTTCATACTATTTCATCGCTTCAATGCCTGATGTGATTTCGGAGACTTCGCGTGTGATAGCGGCCTGACGGACCTTGTTGAACGTGCGCGTGAGGCTGTGTGCCATCTCTTTGGCTTTGTCTGTCGCGCTCTTCATGGCGACCATGCGCGCCGAGTGCTCGGAGGCCTTGTTCTCAAGGAGTGCGTGGAACACGGCGATATTGAGAAGCTTCGGGAGAAGGACCGAGAGCACCGCATCGGCGTCGGGCTCTATTGTATAGACCGCAGGATGCGCGAAGTCTTCGGAATGTTGGGGCGCGTATTTACCCTTGGCCGGCCGGATGCCTTTGACAATCTCCTGCATGGTGTCCGGCCGTATCGGCACTATTTGCCGCACCGTCGGATGCTGCTCAAATGTCGAAATGAAATTCTGGTACGCGACAAGGACGCTGGTGATATCTTCGCGGGCGAGCATCGCGGCGGTCATCTCGGACATTTCAGCCTCTGAAATGCTGTCGCTCACATTGGTGCGCACGCTCTCTACGGAGTACCCGCGTGATGTGAAATACTCGCCGCCCTTGCGGCCGAAGGCGAAGACGACGACGTCTTGTGTACCGAGACCCCGCTCGCGCAGCTCCGTCTCAAGTTTGCGGATGACACTGCTGTTGAGGGCGCCTGCGAGCCCTTTGTCGCTCGTCACGACGATGAGCGCCGTCTTCCCCTCACGCTCGCGCATGAGCGGATGCCGCGCGATATCGGCGGTCGAGGAGAGTCGTTCGAGCACCGAGAGCGCTGCGGCGGCGTAGGC
>JBBUDH010000030.1:0-9306 GCA_038057405.1 Patescibacteria group bacterium | reverse complement strand
TCGGTGACTTTGTTGACGCGGACGGGAAGGAAGAACGCGTGGCCCGCTGCGTAGAGCGCGGCGACCTGCTTCTCCAGCGGGATTGGCTGGCCGTTCTTTTGTTTCAACACCTCCACCATGCGACGCCCTGATTCGATGCGGTCTGCCGTCGCCTTATCAAGGTCGGACGCGAATTGCATGAATGCTTCGAGTTCGCGGAATTGCGCGAGCTCGAGCTTGATACCGCCCGCGACGCTCTTCATCGCCTTGGTCTGCGCTGCTGAGCCCACGCGGGAGACCGAGATACCAACGTCAATCGCGGGGCGGATGCCTTTGTTGAAAAGGTCGGTCACGAGAAACATTTGGCCGTCGGTGATGGAGATGACGTTGGTCGGAATGTAACCCGAGACGTCGCCTTCCTGCGTCTCAATGATAGGAAGCGCCGTGATGGAGCCGCCGCCTTTTTCCTCGCTCAAGCGGCATGCGCGCTCGAGAAGGCGTGAGTGCAAATAGAAGACGTCGCCCGGATAGGCTTCGCGGCCGGGCGGACGGCGCAAAAGCAGGGAGAGTTGGCGGTACGCGGTCGCTTGTTTGGAAAGGTCGTCGTAGATGATGAGGACATCGCGTCCCTTGTCCATGAAATATTCGCCGATGGCAACGCCCGAGAATGGTGCGAGGTACTGCAGCGCGGCGGGAGCCGATGCGGGCGCATCAACGATGATGGTGTAATCCATCGCACCTTGCTCGCGCAGTTGCTGTGCGATGCGCGCGGTCTTTGATTCCTTCTGGCCGATGGCGACATAGATACAGATAGGGCGCGTCGCTTCGGGCTCGTACTTTTGGTTGATTATCGCGTCGATAGCGACGGTCGTCTTGCCCGTGCCGCGGTCTCCGATGATGAGCTCGCGCTGGCCGCGACCAATCGGAATCATCGCGTCAATGGCCTTGGTCCCCGTCGCGAGCGGCACCGACACGGATTTGCGGTCGATGACGCCGGCGGCTTGCCTCTCGATAGGCATGAGCGTCGTTTTCTTGAACGGGCCTTTACCGTCGATGGGTTCGCCGAGCGCATTGACCACGCGGCCGAGGAGTTCCTCGCTCGACGGTACGGAGAGAATTTTTCCGCTTGATTTGACCGTCATGCCTTCGGACACGCGCGCGGTATCGCCGAGGATGGTGGCGCGGACGCCGTCTTCTTCGAGGTTCAAGATGAGGCCGTACAATTCGCCTTGCGCCTCCATAGAGCCGCCTAGCTTCTTGCCCTTGCCCTCTTCAAAGACGAGCACTTCGCTCATGACCGCCTTGGAAAGTCCGTCTATGGCGACGACGCCGTCGCCCACCGCGACCACGCGCCCGACATGCTCGCCTTCGTGCGCGGGAGCGATATTCCCGATTTCCTTGATTATCTTCTCGACGGTTGCTGAATCCATAATGTTACTTGTAGTGAGCGCGTCGAACTATGCGGTCACGCGATTATATAATTCCAGTAATTGGTTCTTGTAACTTGCGTCTACGAGCGTCTCTTTGCCCTCGAGGCGCCAACCGCCGATAAGTGTATCGTCGATTTGCGTCTTGAGATCTTTTGACTCTACTTTCATGCGGGTGAGCATCTCCTTTATCTCTTTGTGGGCGCGGCGTTCATCCTTCTCACGTGCGACCGTGAGCACGACGTCGCTCCGTTTTGTTTCCCGCTCCGCAAGCCGCACGAATGCGCTCGCGATGCGCGGCAAGAGCGCCTCGCGTCCGTGGACCTTCAACGTCACCTCAAGCGCGCGCACGGCTTTCGCAGGTGTCATTCCTTCTTCCACCATCTTCCACAATGCTTGTGCGTATGCTGTTTCCATAATTATTTATAGTGAGCGTAGTCGAACTAAGCGGATTTTTCTCTCAGTATCTTTTCGGCCGCAAGCACCGCCGCCCGCGCTATCTCCTTGGAGCTTTCCGAAAGCGCCATGCGCTTGGCCTCCTCGGCCCGTGCGTTCGCCTCTTCGAGTACCGAATTCGCCCGCGCTTCGGCTGCTTTCAGTATTTCGCCGGCTTTCTCGTCAGCGCGACTACGGGCGTTCCCTACCAACGTTTCCGCCTCGCGCGCCGCAGTACCCACTATTCCCTCGCCTTCCGTCTGCGCCTCCGCAAGCCTCCGCTGTGCCGCTTCGGCGGTCTTCACACCCTCGGCAATCTTCTTCTGCCTGTCGTCAATGAGCTTGAGTATCGGTGTGTAGAGGAAATACCAGAGTACGAGCAAGAGCAGCCCGAAATTAATAGCCTGCACCAGGAGCAGTTGCCAATTAATTCCGAATGCTGCAAAGAGTTCTGACATATGCGTACCGTATCGTATTTTGGATGCAGGGCTAGGCGGATGAAATTGCTAAACGAGGCGTACTGAACTGTACGACGAGTGCGGCAATTGATATCCAACGACGCACTGCGCCAAAATTAGGTGAATTTGATGATGAACCCGATAACGAGGGCAAAGATGGCCAATGCGTCCGTGACCGCGATACCGATAAACATCGTCGTCTGAATCTTGCCCGCGGCTTCAGGATTGCGTCCGATGGCTTCCAATGCGCGGCCGACGAGAATACCGAGACCGATACCGGGACCGATGACGCCGAGACCGACGGCAATGGCCATTCCGAGTGTTTTTGCTACTTCAATATCCATATGAATTAGGTTCTAGGTGCTAGGGACTAGCTTCTAGGTAAATAAAATCGAATAATTAATAACAATTATGAGCGTATTCTAGCATGCGTCGCCAAGATTCCAACGCCTTGACAGATGGGGATAATAAATGCTTTGCTCTAACGCGAAGTTTGCGAAACTTCAAGATCCTGAGAGGAGCGAATGATGACGAAAAATGACCCACGTTACCGTTGCGTAATTCACGTTACGCCTGCGGCGTCCTTCGAAAAACGGGTGGCCTTCCCCGTCCATCGGGACCCTGACAAGGATGACTGCTGCGAGTTTGCCGTTAAGGGGGGCCGCAAGTCCCTTCGGTGTGTCATTACAAACGTGGTCTTTGTTGAAAAACGAAGATCTGTGACACTGGAGATGGACTTAGTTCCATCCTTCGGAGAAGACTGGAGCGAGCAACGCATAATGGGAATCCTCGAAGAGTGCGGGTGGTCAAAATGTTGAAGTGAGCCACCGCGAATGGAAGCCACCGCTTCCGGCGCGGTGGTTTTCCTTTTTAATGCGGCTCGTTCTGTGCAAGTCTTACCTTGTGCAAGTCAGACTTGCACAAGGTAAGACTGCTCACTTTTTCAACCAAGGTGAGACCTTGGTAGTTAATGCGCTTCGGCGTCGTGGGGCTCGGCAATTGCCAGTTTTATAAAGAAAAGCGTGAGAAGCGCGAAAATCGCCGCCTGGAGAAAGCCGATGAATATTTCAAAAAGCATCAGCGGCACGGGCAGGAGGTACGGCGCAAAGAATATGGCGACCGCAATGATTATTTCGCCCGCGAGGATGTTGCCGAAGAGCCGGAACGAGAGCGATATCACGCGCACCAATTCTCCGATGAGCTCGATGAGCCCGACGGCGAAGCCTATAGGATTCTTGAAGGGATTTTGGATGAATTTGCTACTGTACTTCCAGAAGCCGATGGCGAGAATACCCGTTATTTCGATAACGAAGAATGAGACGATGGCGAGCACGAGCGGCACGGTGAGGTCGGTATTCGGCGCTCGCAGAAGCGGGTGGTCGTGGTACACAATCGAGCCGATACCCGGTATGAAGTGGAGCATGTTGCCCACGAAAATAAAGAGGAATATCGTCATGAGAAGCGGAAAAAATTTGCGCGCCATATCGCGGCTCTCAAGCGTCTCGGTGACGTAGTCGTATACGAACCCGACCATCGTCTCCATGAGCGTCTGAAATTTGCCCGGTATCATTTTGAGCCTGCCGCGGACCAAAAACGCTACCGCGACCAGAATCGCGATGACGACCCAGCTCGTAATGAGCGTGTTGGTGATAGGAATCCCGAAAAGACTCCCCAGTTTTTCAGCCGAAATGGCGACATGAATGCCTTTCTCCATGCGGGCTAGTTTAGCATATGTACGAATGGGGCGATAAGCCGAGACAAAATGGCAAGGCGACGCCTTGCCATTTTTTACTCACCTCCGGTGAAGCTGCGGATGTGTGCGGCGACCTTCTTCTCACCGCCTTTGAACGAGTGCGGCACGCGCGGAACGATAAGAGTCCTGCCGTTCTGCATGTTGTTTTGGAACCAGGTAGCGATGTCTTTTGCCGGTCGATCCCCAAACTCGTCATCTTCCGCAAACACAGCAAGGATGGGTAGTCTGACGGAACGTACGATCTGCGAACTCCCTTTCGCTTGCGCGTACGAGAACATCGCTTCCGGACCTTTTCCGGAGCAAAGGCTTATATAGCGCTGTGCATTAAACAAATTGGAGTCAGTGCCTTGCGAAACGAGATGAGTTCGCTTCCCCGAGCCCATCAACTCGCGTGCGCGCGTAAGAAGTTCTTCCACTTTTTTCTTTCCGCGGACGTGTACCTCTGCCGAGCGGTCATCAATCGGTGCGAGCAGTACGATACTTTTTACCCCTTTCCCCTTTTTGTGCCCCCAAAACATGGATTTCTGACAGCCTGTCGAATGACCGACGAGAAAAACGTTCTTCACTCCTCGGCGGCGCACAAAGTTGACAACGCCCTGTATATCATCGGCGCAATCTATGAATTTCTCATGGGCCGAGCCCGCAAGGATGCCCTTACCTTTCGTCGTCGCTACACTCACCACTTTGCTGTGCCCGCGATTGTTGAACATCAGCACGGCCGTTTTTTTGTCTACCAACTCGTCGACAATGCCGAGCTTGCTGAACATCGAGCTACCGAGCCCGTGCACCCATACGATTACCCGTTTCGGCTTGGCGGGCCCGAACCACAAGCCGTTCAGAATTATTTTCTTGGGAGTTACTATCTCGACCAAATTGCACGGACGCATACTACGTCCCCTCCTGCCAGCTCGCGAGATATTTTTCTTGCGCTTCGGTGAGCGTATCAATATTCTGCCCCATTGATTCGAGCTTGAGTGACGCTATCATTTTTTCGGTCTCCTCGGGCACGTCGTACACACCCGCCGCGAGCGGCGTCTTTTGAGCCGCCATCCACGCCGAGCCCATCGCCTGTGTCGCGAAGCTCATATCCATAACGCTTGCGGGATGCCCCTCGGCGGCGGCGAGATTCACGAGTCTGCCCTCTGCGAGCACATAGATTCTTTTTCCTTTCACTACATATTCCTGGACGAAATTGCGGACGTCTTTTGGCGCGCCTTCGGCGATGCTTTTGAGGTCTGCGAGATTTATCTCCACATCGAAATGCCCCGCGTTGCAGACGATGGCGCCGTCTTTCATGACCTTGAAGTGTTCCTTGCTGATGACATTTATATTGCCCGTCACTGTGCAGAAGAGGTCGCCTTCCTTTGCGGCTTCGAGCATCGGCATCGCGCGAAATCCTTCCATGGCCGCTTCGAGTGCTTTAATCGGGTCAATCTCAGTAACTATCACATTCGCACCCATGCCGCGTGCGCGCATCGCGAGCCCCTTACCGCACCATCCGAATCCTGCGACCACGACGGTCTTCCCCGCTATCAAAATATCCGTGGCGCGGATGATGCCGTCGAGCGTGGATTGGCCCGTGCCGTAGCGGTTGTCGAACATGTTTTTGGTCTTGGCGTCGTTGACCGCGACGATGGGCATCTTCAAAGCGCCCGCTTTGTGCATGGCGCGCAAGCGTATGACGCCCGTGGTCGTCTCTTCGGTGCCACCGAGAATATCCGGCAAAAGTTCCGGATGGCTCTGATGAATAGTCGTCACGAGGTCTGCTCCGTCATCCATCGTGAGTACCGGCATATGTCCTATGAGTGCTTCGATGTGTTTAAAAAACGTTTCTTTGCTCTCCCCTTTTATGGCAAACGTCGGAATGCCGAAATCCTGCACGAGGCTTGCCGCGACATCATCCTGTGTTGAGAGCGGGTTTGATGCCGCCAAAAAAACATTCGCTCCACCCGCCTTGAGCGTGCGTGCGAGATTGGCGGTCTCCGCCGTGACGTGGAGAACCGCAGCAAGTGTTTTACCCTTGAACGGTTGGTCTTTCTCGAATTGCGCACGCACACTCCGGAGGACGGGCATATCGCGCTCCGCCCATTCGATGCGGCGTTTACCCTCCGCGGCCAACCCTATGTCTTTTACATCGTGTTCCATTTCAGTTGAGTATATACGTTTAATCCGCATTTGAAAACACTACCAGAGCGAGGAAGTGGGCCTCTTCGGGGTCTTCGCAGGCGCGGCGGCGCCGAGACCGAGCGCTGCGTCAGCAGACGCAGATAGCGACCCCGAAGAGGCCCGCTTCAGAGCGACAACTCCACGCCGTACGTCTTCTTGTAGCGGTCCTTGACGTTGCCCATGGTGAAGTGATGCGTCTGTGTGCCGTACGTCTCGACGACGTATGCGGCGACCACGCTCGCGAGCCGCGCGCACGGCTCGGCGGGAAAACCCATGAGCATGCCTTTGATATATCCCGCGCGGTACGCATCGCCTGCGCCCGTCGGATCCATAAGCGCCTGCGCAGGGCACGCATCCACGTGCGTCGTGCCCGCCGCCGTAATGATGTCCGAACCTTTGGCACCGTAGGTAACAACGATGGTCGGCACCTTGCTTACGATTTCGTCCTGCGTCCAGCCTGTCTTTTGTTTGATGAGCTCGAATTCGTAATCGCTTCCGAAGAGGACGTACGCGCCTGATATGCCGTCGCGAAGCATTTCCTGCGAAAGCGCGGGGATTTGTTGCGCGGGGTCATAGAGATACCGGAAAGCACTCTTCCGGTAATATCCCGGCAACGACTGCATGTCGGGCACGCAGCCGGGTGCGATGATGGCAAGCGCACGACCTTCTGTCTCGACGGGAGTGTCGTACGCAGTGCCCCCCGCGCCCTGATGGAAAGCGGCTATCTGGTTGTCGGCCTTGTCCGTGAGAATGAATGCGGTGGATGTGGTTTCTTTTTCCAGAATGCGGACGGACTTTGGGTCCACACCCGAGAGAAGCATGTGCGAACTATATGAGGCGAAGTCGTTGCCCGCCGTCGCGATTATCTCCGCTTGCTCGCCGAGCAGCGCAAGATTGTATGCGATATTACCCGCGGTCCCGCCGAATTGCACCGAGAGCGTCTCGACTTGGAAACTTAGATTGATGCTGTGGAGCTTCTCGGGCATGAAGTGCTCGGCAAAAAGCCCCGCAAAATCCATGATGCGGTCGTAGGCAATAGAGCCGGAAACGATGACTTTGGACATATGCGAGATTATACACGGCTTATTCTACTTGTGCGCAAAGGGATTAAAGTTGGTATCCCTATCGTAATGATCCTCCTGTTCCGTGCGCTTGAGAAATGCAACAGTGGTATACGTGACGGGAGTGAACAAAATTTCTATGAGAGTCTTGAATACATAATTCGATACAATCAGCGTCAAGAGAAGCGATGCCGGTAAGACCCCCGCAAACGCAATCAAGATGAACAGCGTGCTGTCGACAAACTCACCCACTATCGTAGAACCGATGGTGCGCGACCAAAGCCACTTTCCCTCTGTCCATATTTTCATTTTGGCGAGAATGAATGAATTTATGAATTCGCCGCAGAGATATGCGATGAGGCTCGCGAGCACAATGCGCGGTGCCTGGCCGAGGATAGCATCGTATGCGGATTGGTTTCCCCAATCTGCCGCAGGCGGCAGAGCGCCGACGATATACAGAATGAGCGACATGACGGCAGCACAGAAAAATCCGAGCCATATCACCCGGCGTGAGCGTGCGAACCCGTACACTTCGGTCAGAATATCGGCAAAAATATATGAGAACGGAAAAAGGAGCGTGCCCCCATCAAAGGTCAGCCACCCGAATTGGACGATCTTGGTCGAAGCAATATTTGAGATAAGCAGGACCGCAACAAAAAAGACGCTGATGGTCCCCAGGTATTTGTAGGTGCGTTCCATAGGGGAAAACGCACTCTAATCGCGGATAGTGAACGAGGTTATCTCGATACCGCGCACGTCGGAGGCGGTGTATGCGAAATCCGCGATGAACGCGTTGTGACCGTCTTCGTAGCGGACAGTTCCCTTTCCGTCGGTCGCCTCAATTCCCGTCACATAAAATTTTCCTCCGAGGACTTCCTTGGCCGGCGAGAGTTCGGAAATATGCTGTGACACGTAGGATTCGGGACTCACCGATTTACCTGCGGGCAACGGCGCCTGCACGCGCGGCACAATAAAAATCATAGTAAAAAGAAATGCGAGCGTAATAAGGGCGAAGGCGCCTATCGTCTTGAGCGAAAGCGACGCCGCACCGGCGACATCGCCCGCGACGAGCCTCTGCAGCGGTTGATAGAAAAAGAGGAAGGCCATTGTCGCCGCGGAAAGGACCAGAAGCGACAGCATTGCGATAGGAGCGAATACGGTGTCCTCTGTAGGCCCTGTTATCCGTTGCCCGAAAAACAAAATGGACGACACCGCGATGATATACAGCGAGGCCAAAAGCGCATTGATATAAGGATTCTTGCTCATAGAGGCATTATATCACTTTGACCCAAGTGGGACGGAATTGGAACCGGATTATGGCTGAATTGCCTATTTGGCAAGGTTTTAAGAGCTTTCCGGTATCTCCTCGACCTCACGGAGTCTTCCCGCACCAGAAGAACCATCATCATAAATATAACCAACTCGCTCCTCGCCGGGCGCAGGCTCAATCTCAATGACGTAACCAATGAGGCCACTTCTGTTGTAGCTCAAAATCCTCGTCACCTTCCCTATAACAGGTTTGTTGAAAAAGTCTCGCATGTTTTCAGGAATCTCACTAAGATCGTGTTCGTAGTCCGGGTACTGTATAAAACGGTACGTCTTGCCGACGGTAACGGTATTTTTTCCTGCACCCAAGATACGGTAACTTTGCAAATCTTCCTGAAAGGACTCGCCATGTTCTGTTTCAGAAAGTGGAGAAGAGCTTGTTTCATTGTGATGCCGGTCTGGCGTGCCGTAAATTCGACCAAAAAGATGATCGAGATTTTTTGAATTTTGAGGATTATCTGCTTTTACAAAGCGTCCATAGGCCTGCTTGTACTTGCGTAGGTACGTGAGATCAGCCGAACTCAATTTGTCCCCAAGTCCGTGGCGTTCTTTGAGAGTGCGAAAGTAGTCTAGCTCTTGCGGGTCGGGCTCTTGCTGTTCCGGAATGAGTCTTTCATTCATTCCCAAATGCTAGCACATTAAATTTGTGACCCTACCGGGAATCGAACCCGGCTTCCAAGCTTGAGAAGCTTGTGTCCTAA
>JBBUDH010000029.1:0-1152 GCA_038057405.1 Patescibacteria group bacterium | reverse complement strand
TAAAGATTACTTATTCCCAATTGATCAAGTAGACGTCGGGCTACTGAAGAGCAGGATATAATGTAAGCAATGTCTGAACTTGAACCCATTATCGCCGCTTTTGCGGGTGGGGTACTTCCCGCCCTCGCGTGGCTGTGGTTTTGGCGCCGCGAGGACAGCGTGCACCCCGAGCCGCGGCGACTTATCGCACTCGCTTTTCTCGCGGGTATGGTCGCGGTCGCGGTCGTTATTCCGATGGAGAAATTCGCGGCTTCGTATCTGAAAACGCAGGAGCTCTGGATTCTCACCGCCGCGAGCACGACCACGCTTACCTTCATCATCTGGTCGGCCATGGAGGAAATCATCAAATTCGTGATGGCCAAGCTCACCGTATTGCGCAGCCGTGAGGACGATGAGCCGATAGACCCCGTCATCTACATGGTGACCGTCGCGCTCGGATTCGCGGCTGCCGAGAATACACTCTTCCTCCTCTCGCCGCTCTCGGGCGATTCTCTGCTCCAGACCGTACTCACGGGAAATCTGCGCTTCGTCGGTGCGACGCTTCTGCACGTGCTCTCGTCGGCCGTCATCGGCGCCGCTATCGGTATCGCTTTCTACAAATCGCGCAGCACGAAACGGTGGTTCACTCTGGCCGGAGTTATCCTCGCCGTCCTTTTGCACAGCAGCTTCAACTTCCTTATACTGAATACACCCGAAGAACATCTCTTGCGCACCTTCGGGTTTGTCTGGATAGGGCTTGTCGCACTCCTGGCCGTGCTAGAATATATCAAACGTATCCATCCCGTTGTTAAAAAAAGATTATGGCGCTCATAAAGAAACCGGGTTTTTTCTCCCGCCTCACGGGCAAAGCCGATGATGAGTACGGCGATTTTTTTGAGGGCTCCGGTTCGCACCCTGCGGTATTCGAGGGCGAAGGCGAGGAGCGGCATGCGCACATCAGCACGCGCGATGAGGGCTGGGCGGGCGACGAACCGAAAGGCGAGCTCGCGGTAGACATCTACCAGACACCCGACGCCATCGTGGTCAAAGCGCTAGTCGCGGGCGTGCAGCCGACATCCATAGATATATCGCTCACCCGCGAAATGCTCACCATCTCAGGCATGCGCGAGGATGAGCGCGAAGTGGAAGAAGACAACTATTTCCAACGCGAGC
>JBBUDH010000028.1:0-3569 GCA_038057405.1 Patescibacteria group bacterium | reverse complement strand
ATTGCCTCACATCTCAGGTGTTACCCGAGTGCCAAATGTATCTGAACTTATGCAGCAGGGAGCCGTAAGGTGTGGAAAAAGAAAGGGGCCGCCACGTTACGCAACGTATGGCGGCCCAGTCTGCGAGAACTGACCTTTCATGGCGAGCTCCCTGGTTTGTTCATCGATGCTTCGGCGAGGGCGATAAGGCTCCCGCTCGTCTTTTTCGGTTCGAGCCGGATTGCGAAATTAAGCAATAATCCACTCAACCGTTTCGTCCTTTCGGGCGGGCAGCGCCTGAGAAACGTAAGCGCGCCGTCCACCCCTTCTTTGTATTCAGACCATGATCGTCCCTGAGACGGTTCGACGCCGATACGGAGACCGCATGGCCTGACTTCATTGTGAACTTGCGCATCGGTTGGGCGTTGATATGGCCAAACCATTGTTTCGTCCCTCCCTCAGCCAACCGCCGGCATGCCGGACGCGATTCTACTGAAGAAGTCGATTACGCGCTGAGTCATGGATATGGTGCCTGACGCAGGCTGCGTCCGCCAAGTCCATGATTCGACCACGCCGACGCCTTCCAGTCCGGGCACGGTGATGCTCTGAATGAGATCCACGTGGCGGAGCACCATGTTCAGGTCGGCAAGCGTAGGTGCTTTGCATTTGCTGTGAAGCGTCCATTGGCCGTATTGGTTAAGGCCGTAGCGCTTCCAGATGCGGTCTCTGTGGCTTGTGGCTGCGTAATCGTAGCCAAGCCTCAGACGTTGGGTCGATTTTTCGGGATCGACCGGATGAAGGATGTTCCGCACATCGTCATCCGTTAGAGGTTTTTTAGGCTTAGTCATGGCGTTACTCCCTTCGATTACGCGGGTCGGGCGATTGCTCTTCCCACACAGCGTCTGAAAGATGGCCACCATCGCGACGCTTGCGCGCCGGACGTCGACCGGTTTGTGAAGTATTCCCTTGGTTTGCGTTGCTCCCCTGCAGGAGCGGGCCGCTTCCTTGAGTCTGCTGCTTGTCGTCTGTATTCATGGCTTTTCCCTTGGTTGCCATTGTGGATGTCCCCGAACTGGGACGGTTGACTCGAAACTAGCTAACGAATTATCAATGTGCAGAAAGAACGCAAAAGCCCTCCGAGTGGAGGGCTTGTTTGTTCCTGGAAAGTTGTTTTCTAGAGACAAGCAAATCCTCCACTCGAGTGGGTAAGGAGGACGACGAGAAGGACTCCCTTATTAATTTGCTTGCTCGACATACTCCGATACTATCGGAGTCGTGGAAAACCGTCAAGTGTAAAAAATCTACCTGCCCCGGGGATGCCGGAGCAGGTATTTTTTGGGATGACGCCGCGCCATCGCTAGCTGTCGTTCAGGTGACCGCTGAGGCCGCCTCTACCGACAACAACGTCAAATCCGGCAGCTTTGAGCGCCTTCATATCCGCCTCGCTGACAATGGACAGGCCCTGCGCATCAAACTTGGGCTCATCCGGCGGCGGAATTTGGTGATCCTTGAAGAAGGCCACCGGCTGGAGCTGGTCGCCTACTTCGGCCACTACGCCGCTTCCGTCAGTCAGGAGCGGTTCGGTCTTGTCATGGGCTTTGCCCCCAGGAATCTTGGACATATTGTTCCCTCAAATAGCTGTTTCGGATATACCGCGTATCCGCCGGATTTCACGAACATGACCACCATGTCGCGATCCGGGTCCGAATTTCAAGTTTATTGAACATCGGACCCGACCCACGAAAAAGCCCCCCTTTCGGGAGGCTGGTTTGCGTTTATTGTAGGTAAATGCGAATCAGGCTCCCTGGGAGGTCGTAATAATCTCGATAATGCTAATCGTCCGCGCCTGCTGCATAGGCGTCAGGGTACGTCTAGCGATGGGCAAAGTCAAGGTTCTTGTTTTCCACACGTAGGTTTGACAGGAGTCCCCCACCCGCTATTGTGAAGAGGTTCGGCACACGCCGCTATGATTTAGATACGGACATAATCCACCCTGGGTACACGAACAGACGTTCGTGTCGCGAGGGTGGATTTTGTATTTGTTTTCCGAAGTGTGTGCCGCCACCCCTCCCCCTTTTGAAATCCTCGGAGACATACATTCCGGAACGCAATCCCGCGTCACCCGGATGCAGGCGTGAAGAGCCGCATAGATCTTTCGTGATCTTTGACTCTTTTCGTCTGCATATCGTTATCACTGCTCAAGGGGAAGGACGATGAAAAACCGCGACAATCGAACGTTGGGCGAAATAATCTGGACCAAAAGCCCTCCGGTTGCCGGGCAAAACCCGGAGATTCTCGGCGTCTGCGAACGCCGAAAGGCGGTGCGCGAATCGCGTACCCCGACCACAAATGAGTCGCCGCAGTTCCACTATTGCGGCGAGGTCTATCAAACTGCGTGAAGATATGCGGTATGGGGCACGGGATGATCTATATCCCGTGCCCCACCGTTCTGTTGACAACTCAACTCAACTCGGTTACACTATCGGAAGTCAAATCCATTGAGTCGGTTCCTCGCGAAAGCGGGGGTTGGGGCCGATGAGGAGGTTGGTGCGTAAGTGCCAATCCGGGCTCTCCCGTAATAGAGATAACCGGTGTCGCATAGCGGAGCCGGTGAAAGACCAAATTAAGGTGGCACCGCGAGAAAATCGCCCTTATTTAACGAGCGCAAGCTTGTTAGATAAGGGCGGTTTTTTGTTGTACCGAAACTGCAAATCTGCAAACGGGAACAGAAAGCGCCGCCAATGGTTCTTTCTGTTCTTTACATTCCACATATCGATCAAACATCGAGGAGGCTCGACTACAATGAACCGTCCAGGCACATCATCGCTATCACCCGCCGTTCCCGTAAGTGGAACCGGTTGGTCGGCAAGACCAGGTGAGTCCCCTACCAATCTGCACTTCGTTCTCGTCGGACACGAGGACGCAATCGAACCCCTGCAAATGATCGGGGTTTCTGCGGTCTCGGCCCAAGGTGGCATTTTGCGTGATCTGACATCGCCCCCAAAAGCCTTCCACAACCTGGAAGACTCGCTCGAACTGCCTAACATTCTGCTTTTGCTTGGGTTGGGCCAGTTGAGCAAGGGGCCGGACTCTCCGGCAATCAGCAGGGAAAATCACGCCCTGCATCTGACGGTCGGAGCCAAGCCGTTCATACTGGTCACGCCAAGCCTGCCGTTCTTGCGGACCGTCCCTTATCTCCGCACTCAGGCGATTCGGGACAGGTTGCAGTACGTCATTGTGCTCGCCGATGATGACGACAACACAGCCCGTCTTGAAGCGCTGGGCACGTTTCCTGCCTTAACGCGGGACGGCATAAAGTTCGTCGGCAACGTGAAGGATCAAGCGTATTCTGCACGTGCCGCTGAGTTTGCCATCTCCGTGGGTCGGAGCGCGTATTCGGCTCGTCAATAAAGGGTAAGATCGAAATGGGGAAAAGCACCGGCCTGTCGGACGGTGCTTTTTTCTTTTATATTTGACAGCCCAAATGGCCTCATATACGATGCGGATATGAGTAACGGTCGAATCGCAGCATCCTTCTTCTTTTTCTTTACATCCCGGGAAGGGGTAGCTGTTTCGTTGCTCAAATAAAC
>JBBUDH010000027.1:0-1824 GCA_038057405.1 Patescibacteria group bacterium | reverse complement strand
GGCGTACTATGCGCATGCCGCCAAACTGTCACCAAGGTACTCATCTCGTACAGAAAGTTGACATGGACCTGAAAACAGGTTAAGATTCTTGCTCTTTATGCACCCAAAAATGCTTATAATTAAGGCTGTTTTGCTCATCCGCGGGACGGGTCCGCGGCTCATCACATGGACGTCACAACTCGGCTGGATGAAGGTAGCTGCGGGTATTGTCGCACTCGCAGTTGTAATTGGCGGCGTTGCCTATGTGGCCAACCGCTCGCAATCTGAAGTGTCCCCCGAAGTGCAGATACGCAGCGTCGAAGTCAAAAGCGTGGCCGAGCTTTCGTCCGCGGCGACGCCGCTTTCTCTTGTGGGTTCCGTTACCTCTCAATCCGAGGCGACGGTACGCGCCGAAAAATCCGGCCAGGTCGTCCGTGTGAATACTTCGCTCGGGGCGCGCATCTCTGCGGGCGCGGTTGCCGCCGAAATAGAGAATGCTTCCGAGCGCGCCGCAGTCCTTCAGGCGGAAGGAGGTCTCGACGCGGCACAGGCGAATCTCGCAAAAGTCACGGGGGGCGTGCGCACCGAGCAACGCTCGATTCTCGAAGCGAATGTCACGGCGGCGACCGCAGCGCTCGAATCCGCCCGTTCAAACGCACTCTCCGCGCTCCTCTCCGCATATGCAACTATGGACAGCGGGATACTCGCTACCACGGACAAACTCTTTACGAATCCCGGCTCCACGAATTCCCGCTTTAATATCACCACATCCGACGCACGACTGACTATCGAAATAGAAAGTACACGGGATGTCTTGAGTGCGTACCTCGCGCGCGAGGCGGCCGTTTCAGATTCGCTCTCGGCATCGTCGAATCTCGCGGCTGAAATCGCGACGATGCAGACGGAAGTCCGCGCGGCCCGTAGTTTCCTCGACCTTATCGTAAGCGCTCTTAACAAAGCAATTCCATCGCCATCCGCATCAAGCGCCGCCATCGCGACGTACCTCGCAGAAGCGACCGCCGTGCGCACCTCGCTCACGTCCACCCTCACGGCGCTTGCCGCAGCTACGCAGAGCCTGTCATCGAGCCAAACCGCGCTCGAAGTCGCGCGTACGAATCTTGAGCAGGGGGTGACAGGCGGCCAGCCGGAAGACGTTGCCGCTGCGAAAGCGGCTGTGAAGCAGGCCCAAGGAGGCTTGGCTGCCGCGCGCGCGAATCTGGAGAAGAGCATCATCCGCGCACCCATCTCGGGCACCGTCAATTCATTTTCACTCAAGCGCGGTGATTACGTGCAGATGACCTCGCCGGTGCTCACCATCGCGAATAACGGCGCGCTTGAGATACTCACCTATGTCTCCGAGAATGACGCCCGCGAAATCGCCGTCGGTCAGCCCGTGACGATAGAAAAAGCTTCGGGTGTCGTCACGCGCATAGCCCCCGCGCTCGACCCCCTCACGAAAAAAATCGAGGTCCGCATCGGCGTGAATGACCCGAAGGGCCTCATCAACGGGCAATCGGTTCTTGTATCAATCGTACGTACACGTGCCGTGTCGGGCGGAACCGACCGCATTACGATACCGATAGCCGCCGTCAAGGTCGAAGCGGAACGCACCATCGTTTTCACCGTGGACACCGGTACCCTCGTAGCACATGAAGTCGAGCTCGGAACGCTGCTCGGTGAGCGGGTCGTCATTTCATCGGGTCTTACACCCGACATGCGCATCGTCGTGGACGCACGCGGCCTGCGCGAAGGCGAAAAGGTCGAGGTGAACTAGCCCGGTATGTTGCCGTTCTGGAAATTTTTCATAGAGAAGCGCCAATTCACCGTCCTCGTCATTGCCGCGCT
>JBBUDH010000026.1:0-1870 GCA_038057405.1 Patescibacteria group bacterium | reverse complement strand
TCTCGGGGCTATTCAGGTATTTGGGCGCATCGGGCGAAGCGGCCTCCCCGAAAATCCTTCCCGAAAAGCCGACGACGCGGCCTGCAGAATCCGAAATGGGAAAAATGATGCGGTTGCGAAATTTGTCGGTGAGACTCCCCCGTTCATTTTTCTTCGCGACTCCCGCTTCGAGTATCTCCCGCTCGGTAAACTTCTTCGCCTTGAGAGCGTCGGAAATCTCGGACCAACTATCCCCCGCGAGACCAAGACGAAATGTTTTTATCGTCGCATCGGTCATGCCGCGCTCTTTCAGATATTTTTTGGCGGCGTCCGAAAGCTTCGACGTGTAAAAAATGGTCGCGGCCTCCAGAAGCTCGAAGAGCCGCTCGCGCTCGTCTTTCTTTTCTTTGCCGCCCTGCCCGCGTTCATAGACCAATTCCACTCCCGCCCGTTCGGCGAGAACTTTGAGTGCACCTTTGAAATCGAGACCCTCGATGGCTTCGACAAAAGAAAAGATGTCGCCGCCGACGTTGCAGCCGAAACAGTGATAGGTGCCCCGCTCAGGCGACACATGGAAAGAAGGCGTGCGCTCGGCATGAAAAGGACACCGCGCACGCAAAGACGCGCCCGCGCGGTCGAGCTTCACGTATTGCGAAACGACGTCCACGATGGACAACCTATCTTTAATCTGTTGAACCGTATCTGCCATGAGTACCCATTATGCTCCCAGTTTGTCCAAGCATGAAATGCTTGGTTACAAACTGCAGTCCCCTTGGGGGACTCTTATCAAAAGATGGTAAACTTATTTCACTTGACCTATGGCGCGCGATAATCCTTTAGGGTTTGGAGAAAGAATATCAATTCTCAGGACAAAAGGCGGTAAGTCGAAAGACCAAATGGCGGAAGAACGCGACCAAAAAGCATTTATTAATAATCTATTTACCGGCGGCAGGAACGTGATTGAGAAGGCATGGGACAAGGCGCGACTCGAAAGAAGAAAGACGTTTACACTTACGATATCGAACGACTTGACCAAAGTCGGACTGATCTCGCGCGATCAGGTGGCGGACATCATACGTCAATGGACCTTCGAGACCTACAATGGCCGTTTGGGGCTTGAGCGGTTCGACGACACCCACCGGCAAGTATGTTTTCGCGTGGCCGAAGAGCCTGAGGCTATTAATGAAGACCCGGATCTGATTGGCTGAACTTTCGGTAACGGTGTTACTTACCGCTCAACTGATTCCTTGCGGCTCTGGCTTTCGGGTACTTCTTCGGGTGCCGAGGCGGCGAATTCGGCTTCCATTTGCGCTATCATCGCATGTTTCTTGCTTCCCTTGAATCCCGTACCGGCAGGGATGAGACGGCCGATGATGACGTTCTCCTTGAGACCGATGAGGCGGTCCACTGCGCCCGAAACGGCGGCTTCTGCGAGCTTGCGCGGGGTGTTCTGGAAGGAGATGGCGGAGAGGAAGGATGCACGCGTGAGTGAGACTTCGGTGATACCGAGCAAAAGCTGTTTGCCTTTGGCCGGCTCGCCTTCCACTTCCTTCTGCACTTTGTTGATGCGTTCGAATTCGAAGTCGGCGACGATTTCTCCGGCGGAAACTCCCGTGTCACCCGACGTCGTGACGGAGACGCGCGAGAACATCTGTTTGACGATGACTTCCAGGTGCTTGCGGCCCGTCGAGACTCCCTGGAGTTCGTAGATGCGCGTAATTTCGTTGATGATGTATTGCTGCGCCCGCTCCTTGCCTGCGAGCGTGAAGAGCTCCTCGAGGTCGGCGGAGCCGTCCGTGAGGAAATCGCCCTTGGTGACCGTGGCACCCTGCTTCACGAGAATGGTACGCAGCGGATGGATGCGGTACTCGGTCTCCTTCTTCTGCGCCTT
>JBBUDH010000025.1:0-3610 GCA_038057405.1 Patescibacteria group bacterium | reverse complement strand
CACGCGCGCGAAGCGCGCGGCGTGCCGCAAAATCAGTGGTTTTCTTTGTTGGCGGCCAAAGAAAACTACTCCGAAAACGACCTTGTTCCGATACTTGTGACTCTATACAACTCTGCTCGAACCTATTTTAGCACCAACGGCTGATGTCCCTCCTCCGCCGAGGCTACGGACGGGCAGGCGCGCGCTCCGCGCGCGTGGTGGCTTTGTACTCTGTGTCACGATTCGACTTCGTGCCCGCCCCCGCCCCGCCGCCAATCCTCTCCGCCAAAGGCGGACAGGCATGCACATCTATTTCGCGGGGGTTTTTGAAAATTGAATGGGCGGCGGGGCGGGAAAGAAAAAGTTGACGCATCGACGTTTATTCAGTATGGTATGCACCGGACTGCACGTTGAAATACTCATCTAAATACCAACAGAAGGTGGCACATGGCTCAGGCAATGAAGTGGACGCCTGAGGTCGTCGTCGCGACGATCCAGGATCTCCACCGCCGAAAGCAGCCGCTGCATTCTAATTATATGCAGCGACACAATGCCACCCTCTACACGGTGGCGAGCAAACGCTTTGGCGGTTGGCGACAAGCGATAACTGCGGCGGGTCTAGACTACGCCACAGTACGTGTCCAAGCCCCACAACGGACTTGGTCTAAGAATGCCGTTAAAGAAGAAATTCTAAGACGACATCGCGAAGGATTGACTTTGTCGGCAAGCGAAGTGCAAAAAGAACACCAGACATTGATCTGGGCAGCGACAAAGTACTTTGGCAGTGGCGGATGGCGTAAAGCTTTAACGTATGCCGGTCTTGATTATCGCGAGTTCGACACGAGGATACTCTGGTCGAAACAATCGGTTGTCGAGACTATCAAGCAACGTAAGGAGCAACGACTTCCGCTTAACGTCGGTTCCCTCAAGACACCGGAGTTACGCTCACTTCTTTCCGGAGCCGAGCGTGTTTTCGGATCTTGGGAAGCGGCGATCACGGCTGCCGGTCTGGACTATGCCTACATTCGACTCAACGAGGGCTGGGACAGCAAGCGCGTGGTGAATCTGATACGCGGTTTGAGGAGGATTAACGTGTGGCTGAACTCGTACTATGTTCAGCAACATCATCCACATCTCTTCTCTGCTGCAAGACGTCACTTCGGCTCGTGGCCAGTCGCGGTCCTAATCGAAAAGGCGCTGGATCAAACCCAGAAGCTCGGCAAGATGCTTTGGACTCCCGAACTTGTAATCGAAGTGATCAGGTCTCGGCATCGCCAAGGTTTGCCACTCGATAACAAGGCCGTAAACGGTACTCCTCTGCAGAACGCTGCGTATAACCGCTTCGGTGGTTGGCGTCAGGCAGTTGAAGCGGCAGGAATCGAATATCCTCATGCGGAAAAAGTGACTCGTAAAGGTGGCCAATGGACAACAGAGTTGGTCATCGAAACGATCAAACGGATGCATGAGAACAGCGAGCCGTTGAACCACCGTGACGTCAAAGAAACGACGATATACCGAGCGTCACGCACATTCTTCGGGACGTGGAGAAAGGCTTTAGCAGCTGCTGGGCTGAACTACCCACAACTCCCGACGAAATGGTCTAAAGACGCTGTCGTTGCGGAAATCAAACGGCGTCATGCGCTGGGGCTCTGGCTTGGAGGTGGTAAGGAAACTTGGAACCTCCGTGCTATAGCTCGATACTATTTCGGCGAACGTGGATGGCGAAAGGCGCTTCTTGCAGCTGGTCTGCAGCCGCGTGAAAGCGGTGGCAGATACAGTTGGTCCAGAACTCAATTCGTCGAAATGATTCAACAAAGGCACAGGGACGAACTGCCCCTGAACGTAGCGGCTATGCAAAAAAGCCGCTTCACACACGCCTTTATGCAAGCCGCCTACAAAGAGTTCGGTTCGTGGGCAGCAGCCATAGAGGCAGCAGGGTTGGATTACTCTGCAATACGCATAATTGCTCCGAAATGGACGAGGCAGGCGATCCTTCAAAAGATCAAAGACCTCGTCACTGCACGCACGCCGATCAATGCAACTGCAGTGGGCAAATCCCACAGTGGTCTTTACGAAGCGGCCCAGAGAGAATTCGGGTCGTGGGACAAGGCCACAGCAGCTGCTGGCGTCGCGTTCGCTTACACGAAGTACGCACGTCCCGAAAAGGACAAGGTCAGGTACCCGGTTGAATGGGTGCGCTTGCCCGGCCATCTCGTCTCTCTCAACGAACCGCTGAGGGGCGAGCCTGATCTGACACGTGAGAACTTCCTGGGCGAAACACATCTCGGATTCGAGCAGGTTGAGGCGAGGCAGACACTGCTAGCGCTGCTCAAGCAAGACCGACTCAAGTCCGACATGGTCGAACTTCTGGAGCGAATCATTATGGGGAATGATCTGGAAGACGATGAGTATGAACTACTGGCTTCGGCCATCAGGGAGCACCCCGAACTGATTAAGCTTCTTGATACGAACTAACCCGCGACGGTCATTGGCCGCCGCGGGTTCTACTTTTAATGCTGTAAGATAAGCCCATGGCAGACGAAGACACATCCCAACCTCCTGCACCTGCGCCTGCTGAAACACCCTCGCCCGCCCCGGCAGAGCCAACCCCGCCCGAAACCCCAACGGCTCAAATACCAGCCAATGAGCCGTTGCCTCCGGATTCGATAAACTCACCGCAAGCCGAACCTGAGCCCTTCGACTCCGCTCAGGACAAGCCGACTCCCGCACCCGCAACTCCGCCCGAACCCCCGCGCTCCGCGCAGACGGGGCGCGATCTCTTGGTGAAAGCCCGCGCGACTATTCAAGACCGAAAGCACAAGAAACTCGAAAAGATTTTGGAAGCCCTGAACACGAAAGGCAAAATCACCAACGACGAAGTTGAAAAACTCCTGCACGTCTCGGATGCAACGGCGACTCGGTATCTCTCTGCATTGGAAAAAGAAGGCAAGATTCAGCAAGTCGGGAAAACGGGAAAGGCAGTTAGCTATGAAAAAATCTAATCCTACAAAAGAACGCTGAAGTAGAAGATCAAAAACACCGCGATATGGAGCGGAGCGGTCATTAGCCCCGGCACATATTGTTTAGCAACGCCCCACCACACGATGTGCTGAACTCCGTTCGCAAACATGAGCGCGAGAAATAACAGCTGGAGAAATTCTTTGTTTGGGAACGAGAGAATAAGCACAGCAATCCAAAAAGCTGAAAAAACAATTTCAAACAGCAGAAAAGTCTTGAATGGCATAGTAAATAAATACCACTTCCGGTGAAATCCTGTTGAGAGTTCTTCGGCAGAATGCGCAAGCTGAATGAAAAGACTGATTGCAAAAAATTGCTCTATTGGAGTCATGGTTGAATTGTAGCGCGAAATTTCAGGGAGTCCGCCGTGACTAACTCTTCCACGGCGGAGATTCGTGTGCGCACGGGAGGGCGGGGCAAGCACGATGGCTTTTGCATGCAAGGAGGCAGAAAATCGGAAGTGCAATGCGATATACAAACGACGCGCAGCCGCGCTTCTCGCGGCTGACCCATGCGCCTGACCCAGACAGGCGCATGCATAAAATGGATGCCATCAGGCGGGCGGGGTATCTCGCTAGGGAACGCTGGACCGAGGCCGGCCCGCGCAAGCGGA
>JBBUDH010000024.1:0-6179 GCA_038057405.1 Patescibacteria group bacterium | reverse complement strand
TTCTGCCTCAAATATCGACTTCTGAGGTGTCACCGATGTATCTCATCTTCTCCAGAAAAGAAGCCGGCCCGCAAGTGCGGGCCGGCTCCTCCTCATGTTTCTCCTATGTAATGGTCTATTGGCCTAGATTCGCGATGAACGCCCTAATGGCCGATTCGAGGGCGGTGAGCGCATTGGCGATATTTGGGTTCGCACCCGACGCGGCGACCGGTGCCTCATAGCCGATGACAGACGGCGCGTCTGCCGGCATCGTGCAGTTGTTGCCCGAAGTATCGCATTGGAACCACTCCCCGCGCACGCACTTTATCGACGGAGGTTTTCTGAATGCAGTGAGGTAGTCGAATTGAGAGACCGCAGCAGCGAAGGACGATTGTGCGACCATCTGTCCATCGAAGACCGTCATGCCGCCGAGAACTCGGCATGATGTCGCGCTCACCGGTTCGCTACTCGTGTACCCGCCGTATTGGTCCACCCATTCGCCGTTCGTACAGGTGTAGCGCTGCGAGACGATTTCTGATGACCCTCCTGCCTGCGATGCCGCCCCGAAACAGGTCTTGAAGGCTATGCTGTCGCCGCGACCGCACGCCCTGACGGGCACATCGGCGGTGGCGCCGGAAGCATAAGTTCTGTTGTTGTAGACGCACAAGGCTGGCGCGAACGCGCCTCCAAAACTAGCTAGCCTGTCTTTACCGTAATCCACGCTGATGTTGACCGAGGCGTTGCCGCTCTCTGCTTTGTACTCGCCGTAGGTGCGGTACACGTGTGTCAACGTACCGAGGTTCGCATTGCCGCTCGCGAAGAGTATCGGGGAACCGTCGCCGAAGGAAATGCTGTTGCCCACGCCACTGAAGGTGACCATGAGTGGAGCGGCGCCCTCTTTCGGCGTGGCGGAGAGAGTGCCCGACGACACTGTCCCGCCAACCGTAATCGTCACGGTGCCGAGCACTTGAGTTGTTGCACAGAGTCCTGCCGCGCACGCACTTGTGGTGAATTTAGTAAGCGTCGCCGTGTAAGTGCCGTTGGCAGTATAGGTGTGACTCACTCCGCGGGCGGCGCCTCCCTCGATGACGCTCATCGCCCCCGAGACGCCGTCGCCGAATGCGACACTGAACGATTCCTCGTCTCCCGCCGGGGTACGGAACGCAACCGTAAGAGGTGCGGCTCCTGATGTCGGTGATGCGGAGAACGTAGACGACGTGCCGTCGGGAATGCAATCCTGGTCGCATCGGCCACCATTATGGGTACCTGCCGGACACACGCGGTACATGGCGGTACACGCGTCTGTGCCGCCTCCTCCGACTACCACACTCGCGCTCGTCTGTGCGCTGCCGAACGTGTTGGAGACCGTGAACGTCGGCCGGTATGTTCCTGCTCGCGCGTACGCATGAGTGAACGTGCCGGTCGTCTGAAGCACACCTGCAGCGGCATTACCGAACGCCCTGATTTGGTCGAGGACGCCTTCATCGCCCCAAATGACGGAGTATCGAAGGGAAGTATTCGTGTTGTTCGGCACTGAAGCGCGCACCGTCCATAGACCCGTCGCCCCTGCTCCGAGCGCTGCCGGTCCGTCGATACCGTTTATCGTCGGCGCGCCCGGCGTCGTCGGGGTCTTCGGGACGCAGCGGGGACCGAGCTGACAGCCATCCGCTCCGACACCGTCGCCGACAAGCTGTTGGTCGTCGGTACAAAGTGGCGCGTTATAGATTGGGCAGTTTGGAGTAGAATCGCGGACAGTAATTGTCGCGGTGCCGACGACTCGCGCGGGCGGCAAGACCATCGTACATGCCGCACCTTCGGGCGCGTTGCACGCCGGTGCCGGCGCCTGGTAGATGAGTTTTGCGGTGTAGGCGCCTTTTGAGGTATAGGTGTGAGATTGCAGACCTGCGTGGGAAAGAGGTCCGCTTTGGCCATCGCCGAAATCAATGGAGTATCCGACATCTGTGGCGCGGCGACTGACATCAAAAGTTACCAGAAGCGGTGCCGGGCCGGAGGTCGGAGAGGCAGTGAATGTTTGATTCCATCCGCAGCGGCGGGCGAATGCGGCGCGGGTCATAGGGCCGACGATGCCGACTTGTGAGAGGCCTTCTTCTGCTTGGAATGCGGCGACCGCGCGGGCGGTCATGGGGCCGAAGTAGCCCGTCTGCGTGACGCCAAAGTAGGCTTGCAACTCTTTCACGTCGGAGCCGGTAATCCCCTGTTCGAGCGTGCGGAGGATTTGCGGGCAGATGCGGCCAATGGGCATTGGGGTCACGTCCGGTGCGGGGAGCTGCCCTTTTAGTTGCTGCACTTGTGCGATGAGCTCACGGATTTTCGCCTGTAGGTCGCTTATTACGTCCGCCGAAGCAATAAGAGGAGAAGCGAGTAACGCGATGCCTACACCTGCGAACGCTATTTTTTTAAGCATGGAGAATAAGCTCTAGGGATAATGAGGTAAGTATACGCCGCTCCCGCTCAGGGCGGGAGCGGCGTGGGGACAATATCTTCATCTGAATCCACCGTGAGGCCGGCTCGTGCCGGGCGCTTTATTGCCCGAGCTTTGCGATAAATGCTTGGAGCAACGATTCCAGCGCCGTAAGCGCATTCGCGAGATTTGCGGACGAACCGCCCACAGAAGCGCCTGCTCCGTTTGTCGTCTGGGTCGGATACGTTGAGATTGGTACAGGGTAGGGTATACCTCCGCCACCCATCGGTGTGCAGGTTATGGGTGCCGTGCCGTTGCTTACCGGCCGGATAGTGTACTTACGTTCCATGATGTAATTGATGCCCGTACCGTTGACCGTCTGGCTTGCTTGAAGAGTCGTGACGCCGCTCGAATACCCGACTTGAGAGAACGTCAGATTGTCCCATGACTCGGCACCGGTAATCGATACGACCGGCATCTTCGAAGTCGCGCCCGGAAGATTCCTGACTTTCATAAAGAGGTTGTAGTACACGTAGCCGGGGACACTCTCCGCATAGATGTCCGTTACCTCACAGGCGGTGCTGCCGCCGCTAACGGTGACCGTCGCGCTCGCCGTTTGCGCGCAGTAGCCGGAAGTACATGAGCCGGCGCTCGTGAGCGTCGCGATGTACGTGCCGGGGTTCACGTAGGTGTGCCCCGTAAAGTACGAACCCGTGTCGCATCTCGACTGGCCATCAAGACCCGTAGCGCAGTTCGGCGACATCTCTCCGCTTGAACCGTCTCCAAAGTTTATGGTGCCCGGACTGTTTGATGTGAACGTGACACCGAGAGGAGCTGCTCCGGATGTTGGTTGCGCCGATAACGTCGCGGCCGTCGTGCCGCCGCTCACCGTGACCGTCGCCGATGCCTGCGCGCTCTTGCCGAGGTCATCGCTCACGGATACGGAAACTTTGTACGTGCCCGCTGACGGGAAACTGGTGGTGAAGGCGTTGGTTGTCTCGCCACCCACCGGGTATGCCTGCGCGGAGCAGACGCCGTACCCGCCGTTCGTCACATCGCACCAGCTATACGTATAGGTGAGCCTTTTGCCTTCCGGGTCGCTCGCTTGTACTAGCCATGTCCCCTTTTGTCCTGTCGGCAGCGAGGTAGGCCCGCTGAAATTTGTTATTACGGGCGGTCTGTTGTTTTCGTATGTGGGATTGGTGATTTGGAAGGATTGGTCGGAGCTGTCGCAAGACGATTCGCTGCCGCTATCGCATACCCTGACCGTATACGTGCCCACGCCCTCATTGATTAAGGTCGGCTCAATCATCCTGCCCACTGTCCAGGAATACGAACCTCCGGCAACGTGCCTAGCTATCGTGAATGGTCTGTATGCAATGGCCGGGCAGCCGAGTAGTGGATTCGTGCAGATTGGACCGGTTCGGTCGAGGAAGATGTCGTAGGAGCGTGCGATTAAAGATTCGCGGCCGTCGCTCCAGGTGATGCTTTTCTGGCTCTCCAAGTCCCACCGCTCGCCGCTATTGGGCGAGGTGACGGTAATCCCTCGTCCCTGCGAATCGCTCGTGACCGTAAGGGGCACCGCGCGCGAGGCGACTCCTCCGAAAGGAGTCCCCGCTCCTACGTTGCGCACGCTCACCAAGTACTGTCCCGCCGGGACTCTATCGGCAGCGAGAGTAATCGATACTTGCGTACCGTTGTACGTTGGCGTTGCCCCCGTTACCTGCATCTCTTGGCCGGTCGTAGATAAGATGTCAACGTTTACGAGTTGTTGGTCAAATCCCTTTCCGCTTATCGTTATGGTCGAGCCGACAGGTGCGGGTGAGGGAGATATTGACGATATGGTTGCGGATGGCCTAACTCTGTACGTGACCGGATTGCCGTTTGTGTCGTTGGTGCCGCTCGAACCGTTTGCATTTGAGACGCTCACAGGGTACGTACCTACGGCGATGTAGGCCGGAACGGTGAAGAAGAGGCCTTGGAACTTCTCCCCGACATTCGTAGGCGCCAAGTTTGCTGCGGCAAGAGTAGGGCCGCCCGGAACGGACGGGTTACCGAAGAAGACGTTGTTGGTATTGCCGGGCGTGAACCCCGTACCGATAATCGATAGCGGCGCCCCGACGGTGCCCGCAGTATCAGATTGCGGAGCGAGCTTGGGACCGCCGGCGGTATTGCCGTCGACGGTAATCGTCACGGTGCCAATCGTTTTCGGCATCGGCATCATTGCCGGGCACATCGCGCCCGACGGGCAGTAGAATGTTTGCTGATACATGAGTTTCGCGACATACGTACCATTTCTTGTATACGTGTGCGACTTCTGCGCATAATTCGGTCCTTGTGGACACGGACCTTCGTCTTGTGCGCAATAAGAGCTTAGGGTCAGACTGCTCTCGTCATCAAAATCTATCGTATACAACCCGCTTGCATCCAGATTCGCAGCTGCAAACGTGACGGTTAGTGGAGCGGCACCGGAAGTCGGTGAGGCGGTGAAGGTCTGATTGTTGCCCCACCCGCAGCGGCGGGCGAATGCGGCACGGGTCTGGGGCCCTACGATGCCGACTTGGGTGAGTCCTTCGTCCGCTTGGAATGCGGTGACTGCGCGGGCAGTCTGTGGGCCGAAATAGCCCGTCTGTGTGACGCCGAGGTAGGCTTGCACTTCTTTTACGTCATTGCCCTCGATTCCCTGTTCGAGGTTGCGCACGATTTGCGGGCAGATGCGGTCAATGGGCCGTACTGGGGCCGGGGATTGGTCGGGAGATTGGGGACGAGGCGATTGATCCGCAGACTGAAGATTCGCGAGTTGCGCTTGTAGCTGCGTGAGTTGCGCGAGAAGGGTGCTGATTCTTGCTTGTAGTTCGCTCGCGGTGTCGGCCGAGGCGAGGAGAGGAGAAGCGAGTAATGCGATGCCTACACCTGCGAACGCTATCTTTTTAAGCATAGAGAAATATCCCTCTAGTAGTAATGCCTACAGAATGACACGGCGTCGCACACTGTCGAGGGACAGAAGTGGACAGGCGCCGTCTTACCTCAAATTAGAGGCCCGAGATCGCGCGTGCAATACCGAAGACGAGATTACCGAACGCGCTACCGAATACGATGATGATAAGAAGTACGATGCCGAAGCCGAGAAAAGGATTCTGCTCCATCCTGTCGCGCAGGGCATCATAGCCGAGGCTCTTGGGAAGAATGCTCGAAAGAATCTTGGAGCCGTCGAGCGGCGGTACGGGGATAAGATTGAGCACCATGAGCGATATATTGATAGCGACGATATACATAAGTACGCCCGCGATGTCGGGGAAAAGCTGCAGGCGTATGAGGAGACCGCCGAGGAGCGCGAGCGCGAGATTCGAGGCGGGCCCTGCGGCCGCGACTATCGCCTCCCCCCAGCGCGGTGCGCGGAAGAGGTTGTAGGGATTGTACGGGACGGGCTTCGCCCAACCGAAGAGAAAGCCGCCCGGAGCGAGCGCGCAGAGGATGGGCAAGATGATAGAGCCGAACATATCGAGGTGCGGTATAGGATTGAGCGTAAGCCGCCCCGCGTAGCGGGCCGTCGGGTCGCCGAGCGAATCGGCGGCGACGCCGTGCATCACTTCATGGATGATGACCGAGAAAATAATGACCGCGATGATGAAGAGTGTGTCTATAAGTACCATTGTCAGAGAATATTATCATGTGATTTAGCGAAATCATGCCGCGTCCCGTCAATTGTTACGCGGCCCGTTTTATGGAGAAGATGAGATACATCGGTGACACCTCAGAAGTCGATATTTGAGGCAGA
>JBBUDH010000023.1:0-1619 GCA_038057405.1 Patescibacteria group bacterium | reverse complement strand
AGCGCTTCGGGGTCGGCGGGGGACACGGCTTTGGTGCGCAGGTAACTTTCTACGAACGCGGGATTAACGACGGTCGTCGTTATGATGGGCAGTCCCGCCGCCGCCGCTTCGGGGAGCACATACGGCATGCCTTCTTTGATGGAAGGCAGGAGGAAGATATCGAATGCGCGCAAATACCGCGCCGCGTCTTCAATGAAGCCGAGAAAATGTACGCGGTCCTCCACCTCCATTTCTGCGGCAAAATCTTCTAATTCGGCGCGTTGCTCGCCCGCGCCCACGATGAAATATTCGACGTCCACATTCTCCGACTTGAGAATTGAAATCGCCTCAATCCCGTGGCGTAGCCCCTTGTTGGGAGTTAATTCCGCGATAGTGACGATTCGCGGCGCAGTTCCACTTTCAAGGCGGAGCGCAGCGCGTGCCTCATCGGGAGAGAGATATGCGGCAGGTTCGATACCGATGGGGATATACCGGATTTTTTCCGCGATCCACCGCATCCGACGCCCCTGCACTTCATCGGACTTCGAAACAACGACAACGACGTGACTCAAAAACGCGGTGAGCCAACTGACGAGAAATATCGTCACGCGCGCAAACTCACCCCGCTTTTCATTGAACGGCCAGCCGTGGACCGTGAAAATTATCCTCTGCACGCCGGCGAGACGCGCGGCGATTGCACCCAGCGCGGCGGCTTTGGAGCTGTTGAGATGTACGACATCGGGGCGCTCGCTACGGATACACCTCCATATCTCGAAGAAACTTTTGATGTCGGATATGACTGCGACATCGCGACCGAGAGAGGGAAGTGCATGTGTCTTGATATTTGTAGCGGAAAGCATCTTTGCTAGTTTTCCCGACTGGCCGAACGCCATTACAGGCTCGAACTCTTGTTCCGGTAAGTGCGTCGCAAGGTCGTAGACGTAACGTTGCGCCCCGCCCCACGTCGCTTTTGTGATGAGGAACAAAACCTTGGTCCTTTTGGAAGGGTTGTTTTGAGCCATATTTTATGTAATAATACCCGATATGTCGTTAGTCCCCAAGCGGGAATACGTCGTCTTGCTCATCGGCGACGTCATCATATTCGGGGTTTCCCTGTGGGCGACGCTTGCGCTCCGCTATCTGGAGACACCTTCCTCCGAGCTCTTCAGGACTCACTTGCTGCCATTTAGCTTTCTCTTCGCGGCGTGGGTCGCCGTCTTTTTCCTTGCAGGGCTCTACGGGCGGCATACACGGCTTTTCCGCAGCCGGCTGGCCGCGACTATTCTCTACACGCAAATGGTCAATATCGGCTTGGCCGCGCTTTTCTTCTTTTCTATTCCTGCGTTCGGGCTCGCACCGAAGACGATCCTAGTCCTCTACCTCGTCGTCTCCTTCGTCCTCATTTTCTTCTGGCGCATCGGCCTGTATCCGCATTTGCGCAGCCGCCGCCGGCTCAAGGGCGTCCTTATCGCCTCGGGGCCGGACGCCAAAGCGCTTGCGCTTGAGGTGGCTTCCGACGCGCGGTACCCGTTTGCTTTCGAGTACGTCATCGACACCGCCCGCGCGGCGTCGCACGAGGTCATACAGCAGGCATGCAGGGTTGCCGAGGAGGATGACGTCGCCTTTTTGGTCGTCGACTT
>JBBUDH010000022.1:0-23993 GCA_038057405.1 Patescibacteria group bacterium | reverse complement strand
AGAAGTCGCGCTGCTTCAAGGGATGCTCGCCCAAGATCCCGGTATCTATCCCGAGAGGAAGGTGACGGGTCGCTTCGGCGATATGACGGCGCGCGCGGTCGTGAGGTTTCAGGGCGAATACGGCATACCGCAGACGGGGATAATCGATGCCGCTACACAGAAGATGTTGAACGATATTTTCCTTGGCCTGCTTTGTCCGAAATCGCCGGCCATATACCCGGAATTTCTTATGAAAAAAGTATCGGTGGAGTCTCCGCTGCCGTCCGATTACGTACCTCCTTCGCTTGAAAACATTGCGGGCGCGGTACGCACATCGGGAGTTATCTGTCTGCGCACGGACATCGCACCGCATCTCGTACAAATGTTTGCCGATGCAGAGCGCGACGGCGTCTTCTTTATGGTGAACTCGGGGTATCGCAAACCGGAGATACAGAAATATCTCTATGACTTCTGGGTACAAACGGAAGGTGACGAAGCGACCCGTGAGATTGCAAAGCCGGGCCTGTCTGAACACCAGTTGGGAAGCACCGTCGATTTGACCGACGCATCGATAGGGTTCGCGGGCACCGACGCGGGCTTTGCGACGAGCGCGGGCGGACTATGGCTCGGGCAGCACGCCCACGAATACGGCTTCATCATGAGCTATCCCGACGCCAAACAGACCGTCACAGGCTTCAAATACGAGCCTTGGCATTGGCGGTACGTTGGCGTGGTGGTCGCTACACAACTGCGTGCGAGCGCGCTCACGTATAATGAGTCGAATTTTGACGCGGGCGTATCGCCGCTTGTCGCCTTAAAGATATGAGAAGATTACGGATACTATGAATTACAAAGTCATCGGCGGTAAAAAGCTTTCAGGAACGGTACAAACCAACATCTCCAAGAACGCCGCCGTCGCGCTTTTGTGCGCATCGCTCCTGAATCGCGGCGAGACCGTGCTGAAGCGCATGCCGCGCATCGAGGAGGTCAAACGCCTCATCGAGGTGATGGAAAGTATCGGGGTGAAAATCGTGTGGGCCGAGGATGGTGACATGCGCATTGTGCCGCCGGCAAAAATAGACCTTTCGAATATCAATGTCGAGTCCGCGCAGCGCACACGCTCGATTGCGCTTTTCATCGCCCCCTTGGCGCACCTGCTCGGCTCGTTTGATTTGCCCGCACCGAAAGGGTGCGATCTGGGGAAACGTACGCTCGGCGCGCATATCGACGCGCTCGCCAAGCTCGGTATCACGATTTCGGGCAACGAAGAGACACACACGTATCACGTCGAGTCCAACGGCAAGCATCCTGCCGAAATAATCATGTACGAGGCATCCGACACGGGAGTAGAGAATGTGCTCATGGCGGCGGCGAAAATTCCTGGCACCACGACCATTAAATTCGCGAGCGCGAACTACATGGTCCAGGACCTTTGCATATTCTTGCGGCACTGCGGGGTAAAAATCGAGGGCATCGGCACATCAACTCTCGTTGTCCACGGGCTCAAAGATATTGATTCTCCTATCCACGGACATCCGAGCGAAGACCCGATAGAAAGCATGTTTTTCATCGCACTTGCCGCGACGACGGGCTCCGAGCTCGTCATCGAGCGCTGCCCGATGGACTTCCTCGAGCTCGAGCTCTATACGCTCTCGCAAATGGGATTGAAATACACGCGCGGCGAATCCTACGCATCAGAAAATGGTCACACGTCGCTACGCGACATCACTATCAAACCATCCGAGCTCATCGCGGCGCCCGAGAAGATAGCCCCGCGCCCGTACCCGGGCATCAACATCGACAACCTGCCGTTCTTCGTCCCAGTTGCCACACAAGCGAAGGGGAAGACGCTCATTCACGACTGGGTCTACGACGGTCGCGCGAAGCACTATATGGAAATGACCAAGCTCGGCGCCAAAATGGAACTGCTCGACCCGCATCGCGTCGTCATCGAAGGGCCCACAAAACTGCACGGAGCGGATGTGGAAGCCCCGCCCGCGCTGCGCCCCGCGACGCTCATCCTCATCGGCATGCTAGCGGCGGAAGGCGAAAGCATGCTCCGCAACGTCTATCCGATAAACCGCGGCTACGCCAACCTCTCCGAGCGCCTCACCAAACTCGGCGCCTCCATCGAGGCGGTGGAGTAGAGCTAACCCTCAACAACCCGGACCTTCTTGGCGGCCAGCGCCGCCTTTTTTCGTGCTTCGGCTACGGTTTTGCCGGTGGCGAGCGCTACCGCCATGCGGCGGTGACCTATGACTTCGGGTTTACCGAAAATGCGGATGTGGGTGCCTGGGATTTTGAGCGCTTCGGCGACGCCTTCATAAGTTGGGTTCTTCATGTTGCCACGGGCGAGAATTGCATAGGACGCGCCTGCGCGGCAGGGGATTGAAGGAATAGGAAGGTCGAGGATTGCGCGCACATGGAGCTCCATCTCGCTCATTGTCTGCGAGACCATCGTCACCATGCCCGTGTCGTGCGGACGCGGGGAGAGCTCGGAGAACCATACCTTGTTGCCTTTCACAAAAAGTTCGACGCCGAAAATCCCTCTTCCGTTTTTCCCGCAGAGTTCACCCACGACTTTCTTCGCAATTGCCTGCGCTTTTTTGAGCGCGGTTTTTGTCATGGGGTGCGGTTGCCACGATTCGCGGTAATCGCCGTCTATCTGGATGTGCCCGACCGGCGCGCAAAATGAGATGCCCGCGGCATGTCGCACCGTAAGAAGCGTGATTTCGTAATCAAAATTAATTTTGCCCTCCACTATCACTTTGCTCGTCTTGCCGCGGGCATCCTCCATCGCGAATTTCCATGCTCTCGCCAAATCTTGCGGTTTTTTAGCCATGGATTGGCCATGTCCCGAAGACGACATCGTCGGTTTGATGAAGCAAGGGAATCCGACCGCCGCCGCTCCCGCCTTGAGTTCTTCGAGGCTTCCTGCGAAACGGTACGGCGAGGTAGGCAGTTTTAGCTTCTCTGCGGCAAGCTGGCGGATGCCTTGCCTGTCCATCGTGAGCCGCACCGCGCGTGCGGTCGGAATTACTCTCCAACCCTCTTTTTCGAGCTTCACGAGCTCGTCCGTCGCGATGGCTTCTATTTCCGGGACGATGAAATCGGGCTTCTCTTTCTGTACTACTTTTCTGATGATTGCGCCGTCGCGCATGTTGAATACGTAGCTCCGGTGGGCCACTTGCATCGCGGGTGCGTTCTCGTATCTGTCGCAGGCGACGACCTCGCAGCCGAGCCGCATCGCTTCTATCACGACCTCTTTGCCGAGCTCGCCGCTTCCGAGGAACAGTATTTTGACGGCTGAGGATTTGAGGGGAGTGCCGAACTTCATGGAAGCCATAATACCCCGTCACCAAACTTTGGCATAGTTTTGTGCTGATGTTGGACTGGGGGGGGGCAGTTCGCGGCAAAACAGAAAATGCCAAAGTTGGTACATGGGCGAGGCAGGGTATACTAATGCGTCTATGCGTCCGAAAATCATTGTTTTTGCTTCAGGAAAGAGGTCGGGCGGGGGCTCCGGATTTGAGAATCTCGCGCGCTCAAAAGAGCTTGATGCCGACATCGTGGCGGTCGTTTCCAATCACGAGCGCGGCGGTGTCCACGAACGCGCGATGCAGTTGGGCATTCCATTCATACATTTCCCCGAACCGTACGATGCGGAGAACTACGCGAAAATCGTCGCCGATGCGGGAGCGGAGTGGGTGGCGCTTTCCGGCTGGCTCCGGCATGTAAGCGGGCTCGACCCGGCGAAGACTTTCAACATTCACCCCGCCCTTCTCTCATTCGATAACGGCCGATTCGGCGGCAAGGGGATGTACGGCAACCATATTCACGAGGCGGTGAAAAAAGCGCTTGATGAGGGTGAGATAACCGAGTCGGGATTCACGATGCACTTCGTGACGGAAGAACACGACCGCGGGCCCGCATTTTTCGAGAAGCGGGTATCTCTCAAGCAGGGGATGACCGTCGAAGAAATAGCGAAAGCGGTGAACAAAGCCGAGCATGAATGGCAGCCGAAGATAACCAACATGGTAGTGCATGGGCAGATACGCTGGGACGGCAAAGACCCCGCAACGCTGGTGGTTCCACGGATGACAGCGTGATAGAATGACTGCCTCCTTCGGGGTCAGGTGACCCGTCCTTCGCTAAAGCTATGGAGGGCGTGGAAATCCTAATCGGCGGTAATCCTGCAAAGGCGAGCCCGCGAGTCTTACAAGACACGATCCGGTGAGATCCCGGAGCCGACCGTAAAGTCGGGATAAAAGAAGGAAAGGCGCATCCCTTTTGGGTGCGTGCACTGCAACCCCGAAGAACCGGGGTTTTGTATTTATATGTTTACCGGAATCATTCACCACCAAGGCGTGTTCAAAAAGAAGAGCGCAGGTCGTCTGTACATTGAGGCCGCGGCAGGACTCGTAGGGGAGCTCGCTTTGGGGGAAAGCATCGCGGTCAACGGTGTTTGTTTGACCGTCAGCGGGATTGCTCCGCGGGCGACCTTCTTGGCCGATGTCATGCCCGAGACTCTGCGCCGGACGACGCTCGGGGGCCTGAAGCCCGGCAGCCCGGTCAACCTTGAACTGCCGCTGAAAGCCGGCGGTCATTTCGGCGGCCATATCGTGCAGGGGCACGTGGACGGAACGGCGATTATTAAATGTATACGGCGTAGCGGCAACAGCCGCGTAATCTCATTTTCCGCACCCGACGCACTCCGAAAGTACATGGTTGAAAAGGGTTCCGTGGCAATTGATGGTATTTCCCTGACGCTCATCGAGGTGAACGACGACGGATTCAGTGTCGGGGTTATCCCGCATACGAAGAGTTGCACGACGCTCGCGTCCGCGGCGGTCGGTGATGCGGTCAATGTCGAGACGGATGTCGTGGCGAAGTACGTTCACAAATTTAGCAGACCGCTTTTTGCGCAGCACCATGAAAAATAAAAAAGATATCCGCATCGCGATTGTCGGAAGCGATTTTCAGAAATTCGTGACCGACAATCTGGAGAAACGCTGCGTCGAAACGCTCGTGCAGCACGGCGTCGGACGCGATCGCATCACACTCGTACGGGTACCGGGTTCGCTCGAAATACCGCTCGCAGCGCTGCTCCTCGCCGAGAAAAAGAAATATGACGCCATCGTCGCGTTCGGGGCAATTCACAAGGGAAAGACATACCACTTCCAGCAGGTGGCGGATGAATGCATACGCGGATGTATGAATGTCTCGCTCGAATATCAGATACCCGTCATCTATGAAGTGCTCGCCGTGTACGATATTAAGGACGCGAAAGAGCGTGCGACCAGGAAAAAAGAGAACAGGGGCGTCGAAGCCGCCCTATCCGCTCTCGCGATGGTCGGCGTCGTCCGGGCGGTGCGCAAAAAAGGCTATGAGTAACGACGGGCAGGTCACGCGTACCGCTTCCTCGACGCTTCCGACGCCGTACGGCGTTTTCGGTATTACCGTCTATCGCTCGGCTTCGGACGACAGGGAGCACGCGGCTCTTTTTCTCGGCCGGCCGGAGGAGACTCCGACGATGGTTCGCGTGCATTCACAATGCGTCACCGGCGATACGTTTCTTTCTCTGCGGTGCGACTGCGGCGAGCAGCTGCGCAAAAGCATGGAGCTCATAGCAAAGCGGGGGTCGGGAGTCATCCTCTATCTTGCGCAAGAGGGAAGAGGTATCGGCCTTTCGGACAAAATACGGGCGTATGCGCTGCAAGACGGCGGATTGGATACGGTGGAGGCGAACGAGGCCCTCGGCAGGCCGGCCGACGCGCGCGACTACGGTATCGCGGCGGCAATCCTCCGTGACCTCGGCATCGGGAAGATACTTCTGTTGACGAATAACCCCGATAAAATAAAACAACTGACCTCTCACGGCATCGAGATAGCCGAACTCCGGCAGCTTACCGTTGCGCCGAACGCTCACAATCGCGCATACCTGGAAACAAAACGGAACAAGTTCGGGCACGCCATACCCGCAATCTGACATGCGTCCGCAAAGCGCATCGCAGGACGAAGTGATGATGCGCGAAGCATTTCGTTTGGCGCGGAAAGGAAAGGGATGTACGAGCCCAAACCCGCTCGTGGGCGCGGTCGCGGTGAAAGGCGGAGTCGTGGTCGCACGCGGGTATCACACGCGCTCGGGTGCCCCGCATGCGGAAATCGAGGCACTGCGAGCAGGAGGAGACAATCTTCGGGGGAGTACTCTCTACGTCAATCTTGAGCCGTGTTCGCACCACGGGAAAACACCGCCGTGCGCGGACGCTCTTTTGAAAGCAGGCATACGGCATGTCGTCTGCGCGACATCGGATCCGAATCCGAAAGTGCACGGAGAGGGGATACGGCGCCTTCGGAGGCACGGCGTGCGCGTCACGGTAGGCGCGCTCGCATCCGAAGCACGGCGTCTGAATGAGGCGTTTTTCGCATTCCACGAACAAAAACGGCCGTTCGTCACGATAAAATTCGCCGCGAGCCTCGACGGGAAGATTGCGACGAAGACGGGCGATTCGAAATGGATTACCGGAGAAAAAGCCCGTGCGTACGCGCGGCGTTTACGCGGAGAGTCGCAAGCGGTTTTGGTCGGCGTGGGCACGGTTCTTGCGGACGACCCGCATCTGGGCGTGAGAGAGAAGGGGAAAAAGGATCCGCTGCGGATTATTCTCGATTCCAGGCTGCGCATCCCGCAGGGCGCGCGCGTCTTGCGCGACGGCAATGTCCTCGTCGTCACGACCCGGCGTGCGAGCGCCGTGAAAAAACGGATGCTCGTCAAAAAGGGTATCGAGCTCGTCGAAATGGAAAACGGCATCGATGTGCGAGCCCTCATGCGCGAACTATACAAGCGGGAAATAATCAGCGTGCTGGTAGAAGGCGGGGGAAGCGTACTGGGAAGTTTCCTCGACGCTCGCTGCGTCGACAAGGTGTACGCATTTCACGCGCCACTCCTCATCGGCGGCGAGAGTGCGAAAAGCGCGGTTGAGGGAAGAGGAGCATCTTCAATCCGCCAGGCACTTCGTCTCACCCGCGTAAAGCGCACAACGTTTGGCGACAACACTCTCATCACCGGCTATCCGAAGAAAGACGGGAATTTGGTATAGTGGCGAAGCGCTAACGCCGCGGTGGTGAAATTGGCAAACACGCTAGCTTCAGGAGCTAGTCCTCGCAAGAGGTTGGGAGTTCAAGTCTCCCCCGCGGCACAAGACTAGGATGCGCTCTTGCACCGACCTCTTTTCGGACATCAGCGCGCACTTCCTTTCAAGGTAAGCGTCGCGCTCTAGTCAGCTACACCCTGCGATGCTACCATATCACTCAATGTTTCCGATTGCTCGACTTCGCAGATTGCGCGGGACCCTCGCTCTCAGAAGTATGCTTGAGGAAACACATATCACACTAAACAATCTCATATATCCGATTTTCGTTGAGGAAGACATCGAAGATTATATTCCGATTGAGAGCATGCCCGGCATGCGACGGATTCCGGAGAAGAAACTTCCTGCGGAAATTGAACGTATCGCCGCTGCCGGTATCCGCGCGATCATGCTCTTTGGCGTCTCTCATCACAAAGACGCAACGGGAAGCGATACATGGAATCCCAGAGGGCTTCTTGCACGTATGATTCGCGCTGCAAAAGGGGCCGTTCCCGAGATGATTGTGATTGCAGACACCTGCTTCTGTGAATACACTAATCACGGTCACTGCGGCGTTGTCGTGAAAGGCTTTGTCGACAACAATCGAACTCTGAAGAATCTTGGAAAACAAGCCGTCAATGCGGCGGAGGCCGGAGCAGACGTGATTGCGCCTTCTGCAATGATGGATGGTCAAGTTCTTGCGGTTAGGCAAGCGCTTGATAGGTCGGGTTTTATGGATGTTCCGATCATGGCCTATTCAAGCAAATTCGCGTCGTGCATGTACGGTCCATTCCGCTCTGCAGCAGGCTGCGAGTTGAAAGGCAATCGCGCGACATACCAAATAAACCCCCTGAACGCGCGCGAAGCCATACGAGAGTCCCTCTCAGACGAGACTGAAGGTGCAGACATTTTGATGGTCAAACCTGCATTACCATATCTCGACATCATAACGAAAGTGCGCGCGGCCTCTCTCCTTCCCGTCGCAGCATATCAAGTGAGCGGGGAATATGCGATGATAAAGTTTGCAGCGCAAGCGGGAGCTATTGACGAAAAGCGAGCTGTGCGGGAAACTCTCGGAGCAATCAAGCGCGCTGGTGCGGATCTCATCCTCACCTACTTCGCAATGGATATAGCGAAAGACGGGTTCTAATCGACATGAAAACAGCACTTGTCATCGGCACGCGAGGGAGTGAACTTGCGTGTACGCAGGCAGGCATCGTGCGGAGCGCCCTGCTAGCAATCGAGCCGAAGATGCTAATTCGTATAACAACGATCACGACGCATGGTGACGTGAACCAGCGACCTGTCCCGCTCGACACAATCGGCAAAGGATGGTTTACGAAAGAAATAGAGAACGCACTTTTGAGTGGGGCAATCGATCTTGCAGTACATAGCCTGAAAGACATGGCAGAAGACATGCCTGAAGGGCTCCACATAGGTGCCTATCTTCCGCGTGAAGACGCGCGTGATGTGCTCATAACGAAGCATGGTGAATCGCTCGAAGAACTTCCACAAGGAGCTGTTATCGGCACCGACAGTGTACGCAGGCAAATTCAAATGCGCGCTCTCCGACCGGACGTGAACATGCAGAGCCTGCGAGGTAGTGTGCTTACTCGATTGGAAAAACTGGAAAAAGAAAACTATCACGCGATCATTCTTGCCGCCGCGGGGCTCAAGCGCTTAGGACTTGAGAATCGCATCACCCGTTACTTTGAACCCCACGAAATGACGCCCGCCCCTGGGCAAGGCATACTCGCCGTCCAAGTAAAAGGGAATCGTGCAGATTTGGATACACTTCTCACGGCAATACACGATCCCGATGCGACTCATAGTGCCCACATTGAGCGCTCTTTCTCACGAAAGTTGGGCGGTGGATGTAAATCTCCAACGGGTGCATATGCATCTCGAAATGACGACGAATGTCGTCTTATCGGTATGCGTGGAGATGTCAACATGCATATCGTGCGGGAAGAGGCCTACGCCCCGTGGGAAAAAAGCAAACATCTGGGAGATATGCTCGCGAAAAAACTTCTAGAATACTGAGATGATGTCTAACACTCTTACAATACAGGGACGAGTGACTCGTCTGCCGCTCTCGCGTGCTTCCTCACAGGCTCTTGCTCACATCGAGCGATACGATTGGATACTTTTTACCAGCAAGCACGCCGTTGTATTTTTCGCGAAGGATATGCGCAGGCGGCGTCTCTCGCTGTCCCAAAAATCACATGTTGCTGCCGTCGGCCCTGAGACCGCCGCGGTCTTGCGCGCCGAAGGATTTCCTGTACATATTGTTCCCAAACGCTTCACCGCGCGCGACATGGTCAACGATATCCCCAACGTGAAGGGATTGCGCATTCTTTTTCCGCGATCAGCCATTGCACCGCCAGACGCAATACGAATATTGCGCAAACGAGGTGCGCGCGTGACCGTGGTGCCGCTGTATATCACCACAGTTCGGCCTCTGTCGCGAGCTGAGAAGCGTGCACTTCTTGCAGGTTCGTACACGAGGCTCATATTCAGAAGCCCGTCAGGGGTGCGCGGGCTGATGAGACAGTTACAAAGTAAAAAAAAGCACGTGGTGCGGACGATTTCGGTGCAGTGCATAGGTCCCACGACGAAACGCGCCGCACGAGAGGCGGGATTCAAACACATTACGATAACAGGCGCTCGCTGACCGAACCAGTGTATTAGTAGTGCCCTCAAGCGTGACATATACTCTTATTTGTTATGAATGATATTTTTCTTTCAGCCTGCCGAGGCGAGCGGGTGTCGCGCATACCGGTATGGTTTATGCGACAAGCGGGCCGTTCGCTTCCCGGGTATCGCAAGCTACGCGCGAAACACAGTCTGCTCAAACTGGTACAATCTCCTGAGCTTGCCGCGCAGGTGAGCATGGAGCCGATCGAGTTACTCGGCGTGGATGCAGCAATACTTTTTGCTGACATCATGCTCCTCCCGATTGCGATGGGTATTGAAGTGCGTATGGTTGACGGAATCGGTCCTGTTATCGATGCGCCCATAGATAGGGCGGAGAAAGTTTCTCAATTGGAGCCGTTCGACGCTGAGCGCGTGGAATATCTCAATGAAACGATACGGATACTGCGTTCGAAGCTTTCTGTCCCGCTCATTGGATTTTCGGGCGCACCGTTTACACTTGCGAGCTACCTTATTGAAGGAAAATCGAGTCGCTCCTGGATAAAAACGAGACGCTTCATGACCGAGCATCCGGAGAGTTGGAAAAAACTGATGTCCGCGCTTTCAGTCGGTATTATCAAATACCTCGAGATGCAAATAAGCGCCGGAGCACAGGCAGTACAACTGTTTGACAGCTGGGTCGGATGCCTGTCGCCTGAAGAGTACCGCACGTATGTGCTGCCACACGTGCAGCGTATTTTTACGGCACTCAAAAAGACAGGTGTGCCTCGACTGCATTTCGGGACACACACTGCCGGAATACTCGACGATTTTGCGAATGTCGATTGCGAAGTGATAGGAGTCGACTGGCGCGTAAGCCTGAGCGAAGCGAAGCGGCGCATCGGGCGCAAGTCCATCCAGGGGAATCTCGACCCAGCGATGCTGCTCGCCCCGTGGACGACGCTTAAGAGCACCGTCGATGGCATGCTTGACGAAGTAAACTCGAAAAAAGGGTACATCTTCAATCTCGGGCACGGCATGTTGCCTGAAGTGGACCATGCGGTCGTCAGGAGACTAGTAGAGTACGTTCACTCCAAGTGAGAGCGGACAAAACTACACGCCCGCCATATTCAAGCCCTTGTCGCGCGCCTGAATGGCCCACAAAATCCATCCCGATGGGTACTTCCCCTGTATCGGCGTGTTCTCGACGGGAATGTGCCCGGGCACGAACGAGCGACCTATCTTACCGAGCGTTAACTCTCGCAGCGTCCGGCCAAATACAAAACGCGGATCGTCACTCTTTATTTCCTCCCATATGCAATCTATTTGCCACTGGTGGTACCGTGCCGGCTTTTGATGGCCGGGCATTCCGAGGAAATGAACGGAAACGCGCGGGTCGGCCTTGAAGTTCTTGCTAGTGACCCCCGGCCATATCTCCAAGCCTGCCATACACCGAAAATCAATCTTTTGGGGGTTACTATAAAATTCTATGATTGTCTCCATGCGAATCTTTCTTGCCTCCGCTATAGCGGTCTCGGACGGTTCTCCTCGCAGGTTTGTATCGTCTATGATACAACGAAACTTCTCTATGTAATAATCGATATATTTTTCTTTTGCAACAAATCCAGAACCTTTTACTGCCGCATTTGCGGGAAACAGAGATGTGGGCCTATTGTTCGTGACATACACGGGCAAATGCGCGCCAAAGCCAAACGATTTCCGCTTCGGAGCGCCTGCGGCAGGACCTATCATGTGTTCAAGAAATCCCAAACGCTGGCCGAGATTCCATTCGACGAATGCCTTCGGCATTGTAATGATCGGAAACTTTTTTGTTGTTCCGTTTATTGGCACATAAAATACATTTTTCTTTCTTACGCAACGCATGACAACCAACTATCATCTAGTTGTCCGCCGCTGTCAAGAATTCCTTGCGTTTGATACAATCGACCTATGGACATACAGGGGTTGATACGAGAGTATCTCGAGAACGCCATCGTTATGCAGTTTGCAACCTGTGTGGATGCGCGTCCGTGGGTTTGCTCGGTGTGTTTTGCGTTTGACGATAAGCTCAACTTATTCTGGTTCTCAGAGCACAATACGCGCCACTCGAAAGAGATTGCTGAAAATCCTACTGTGGCGGGCGCAGTTGCGCAGCCGCACATAATTGGCAAGCCAGTGAGAGGACTGCAATTTTCAGGTGTGGCGAACGAACTCAAAGATCCAGACGAAATACGACGCGCTCTTTCGTGCAATGCGCAGCGGTATGGAGTAGATCCTGAGCGAATATCGAAAATGCGGTGCGAATTAGAATCCGGAAGCGCAAGCTATGGCGTCTATCGGATAACGCCTGATGTGTTCGTGCTGTATGACACGCTGCATTTTCCTAAATCTCCCCGCAAACAACTAATCCTATGAAAAACCTCGTTATGAATACAAAACCGGTCGTTCTCTTGATGGCGTACGGGACGCCGCAGAGCCTCGACGAAGTCGAGGAGTATTATGTAGACATTCGGAGGGGCAAACGCCCTTCGCCTGAGCTCGTCCGTGAATTGCAGTCACGCTACATGGCCATAGGAGGTAACACTCCACTCCTCGAAATAACGCGCGAACAGGCAAAGAAATTGGCCCGGGCAACGGGTTTAAAAACGTACGTCGGCATGAAGCATTGGCATCCTTTTATCAAAGAGGCAGTCGAGTGCATGAAGGCCGACGCCTGCACGCGCGTTATCGCGCTTGTGCTCGCGCCCCATTTTTCCGCAATGAGTACCGGTGGTTATATACAGCGTTTTGAATCAGCTTGCACGGAGATGGGATTCGACCCAGACGTCACATTCATCGAGCGGTGGGGCGCAAACCGGATATTCATCACCTCCGTCGTCGAGCGCATTAAAGAGGCTCTAATTCAGTTTGAAAGCCAGGATGTATCAAAAATAATGGTCGTTTTTACTGCTCACAGTCTGCCTGAAAAAATCACTTCCGCAGATGATTCTTACAAACGCGAACTGCTAGAAACCAGCCAATTGGTTGTTGATAGTTTACGCTTGCCTCACTGGCAATTTTCTTTCCAAAGCGCGGGCCGTACAAACGACCCGTGGCTTGGTCCGGATATAGTAGAAAGCCTTGTATCCATACGGGACTCTGGTTTTGCCAAGGTTTTAGTTGTTCCCATCGGTTTTGTCACTGATAATCTGGAAATTTTATACGATTTGGATATCGAGGCTAAAACTAAGGCGAGGCAATTAGGTCTGGAGTTTTACCGCACTCAATCCGCCAACGCTACCCCTAGGTTTATCGAGGTGTTGGCTGATGTAATAGCCTCGGCGTATTGACGAGGGAAAGGGTAACGACAAAAACGGCGAGGGATGGACTGCTCGTGCGCGCATTGGGTGGGAGAGCCCGCGCGTACTCGCACGTCCGAGAGAGTAAGCACAGGGTCGAATTACACAATCCGGTACAAAGCCACCACGCGCGTGGAGCGCGCGAATGGTTGGATGCGTCAGCAATTCAGCGTAAAATAGGTTCGAGCAGTGTTGCAGATACTCACATGAGCAAATTCGAGGCTATCTTTTTTGACATGGACGGGCTTTTGGTTAATACCGAGCCGCTTGACTTTAAAGGTACGAAGGAAGTATTTGCAAGCGTAAATGTCAACCTTACCCGCGAATGGTATATCCACGAACATCTAGGCAAAGGGAGAAGCGTATCGGAACTTCTTCGTGAGAACGGAATCGCGGAAGAACGCATAGCAGAACTGCGAGAAGTGCGCCATAAACAATACTGGGAATATCTTGAAGCGGAGGCGGCCGCGATAGATGGCGTGCCGGAAACGTTGCGAAAGCTCCACGGAAGACTTTTGCTCGCGATTGTTACCGGAAGCAATCGAAAAAGTATTGATATCGTTATGCGGAAAACCGGTTTGCGGGATTTTTTTGACTTTGTTGTTACCTACGAAGATACGGAGCACCACAAGCCATACCCAGACCCGTATTTGAAAGCTCTCTCATTGTCGCAGAAGCCAACAGAGAAGTGTCTGGTGCTCGAAGATTCCGGGAATGGAACACAGGCGGCAAAGGCCGCCGGACTCACATGCTTTGCAATTCCCGACGAAATGACAAAGGGTCACGACTTTTCTATAGCCGACAAGGTCTTGGGCAGTATTCGCGAACTACCCGGTCTACTGCTTTAGATAATGCAGCAGCACGCTGCCTTTTTCGTTCAGAGGCTTCGTTGATTCGAGATGGAATTTCGCGAGCACGTCTTCCGTGCTCTCAAAGAGATTGAGGCCGCGGCCGAAGACTATCGGCTCGATAGTGAGATACAGCTCGTCGAGCAGGTCATTTTCGAGGAACCAGGTGTATGTCTGCGTGCCGCCAAGGACGGCAACCTTTTCGTATTTCCGCATGAGTGGGATGCAATCCGACGATGCGGGGTTGCAGTAGGCGAGCGTGTCGCTCTTGCGCTCGCTCGTCGCGACCGATGCCGTAAACACGATGCAATTTCTTTTTGAGAGGGGGCCGATGGCTGTTTTATACGTATTATTGCCCACGACTATCACATCCGACTTGTCGAGCATTTCGTGGAGAAAATCCTTGTCTTCAGGCGACGTCCAATCGCTGAAGTGTCCCGCATCAAGGGCGATTTTTCCGTCTATAGTCACGGCGGCGATGGCGATACAGCGCATATCGCTATTGTACCCCGTCAGTGAGGTTTGCCTTTGACGGGCCTTCAAAAGACTAGGTGGAGGGAGAACGTGATTTGCCTTGCAGGGGTCGGCCATCATCACTCGTCGCGCCAGGACGGCATGCCGCCTGGCGCAAAGGCAAACTCTACTACGGGGTGTATCCGAAGCGGTTGCTTTCATGAAAGTCATCCCGTACAATGCTGCCTTCCATGCCCGGTAGTGAAATGTGCCTTAGGCGGGCACTAAAAATAAAAATCAATATACACATGTTGGAAACATCAGCCGAGGAAACGCTTACAATTCTCGCCGCGGCAGAACGGCATGCCGTCTGCCGCAAAGGCACATTCTACTAACCGGGTATGCCGACACTCGCCGAAAAAGATACGAAGAAAATACTGCTCGCGCTTACGCTTTATCTGGCGTCGCTCTTCGCTGCCAACACGCTCGGTCTCAAGATCGCACCCTTTCTCCTCGGCCTCCACGTCTCTGTGGCGGTATTTTCAATCCCATTTGTATTTCTCACGACCGACGTGATTGGCGAAGTCTATGGAAGAAAGATGGCACGCTTTTTTGTCCGTTGCGGATTCTTTGCGACTGCACTCTTCTTGCTGTATTCCACGATCTCAATGCTGCTCCCGTGGGACCCCGCAGGCCTCTGGGCAAAGGCGGGCTACGAACAGATCTTCGGTGTTTCGATGCGCATCGCCATCGCGAGCCTCGTTGCATTTGCAGTATCGGAATTCCAGGACGTGGCGACATTTTTCTTCGTCAAACAAAAGATCGGTGAAAAGATGTTTTGGCTCCGCTCGCTGATCTCAAATATCTGGTCGCAGCTTCTCGACTCGGTGCTCTTTATGGTTATCGCATTTGCAGGCGTGTATCCCACACCCGTGCTCATCCGCATCATCATCACCTGGTGGCTCTTCAAGGTGGCGATGGGCTTCCTCTACACCCCACTCTCGTACCTCGGACTCAAGCTTTTGCGCGGTAAAGCATCGGCATAGCCGTAAGTCCACATTCCCTTACGCCTCGAGACCTGGGGTCTCCGGACCCCACAAAAAGTCCGATAAGGCCATGATAACCTTGTTGTATGGACAATATGCAGTCTTTGAAGAGGCTCGACCCTCTCCGTGGGGCCGTTCGTTCAATCGTTGCCGGAGATTTGATAAAAAGATTTGATGAGAAAGGGCCACAGGGAGCCTATGAATATACGCATGAGTATCTCGAAAGGCTCAACATTGAGACGGATTTTGTGAAGAAAAAGGACGAGCGCTTTCCATTGTGGCGCGAACGTCTTAATACGGCGCGGGGCATAATGATTTCGAATCATCCAAGCCTGCTTGATGCTCCGCTCCTATCCCAGGCACTTACGAGGGACGACGCCAAGTTGGTTGTAAATCAAGGTTTGTATAAACGGGTTGAAGGAAGCTCGCTCCAGCAAATGTTCATACCTGCGGCAAAAGATTCCCTGTCTGAAGCGAAAGAAATGATATCTTCAATCCGTTCCATCCTCTCCGCAGGAGGATTAATCTGGATTTTTCCCACCGGGGGGCAGGAAATTGATAATGGACATTCCGAATCACTCCGCTTCGCGCCCGGGTTCGCGCATATTCTGAACGAACTCTCCCCTGAGGATATGGTCTACTCATTTCACATCAACACGGAAGACCTACGCCCAGTATCAAGCGCATTGAAAATTAACACCTCTTTTTTATCCGGTGAGTTTTTACCGGAGGAACTTAACATCGCGCGCCGAAGAGATATCACCCGCGTGAGAATTGACGAACTCTATTCCAGTGCGAAGGAGTGGCAGGATGTCTTAAGAGGGGTCGGCAAGAAGGAAAGGAACGAGGCGCTCACCAAACATTACCTCGAACAATTTTCTCTCGATAAGAGCGAACTCGAGGTGCTTAGCAGGGGGTAAGCATCAAGACTTCTTTCCTTTCCGAGTGCATGCTATTGTCATCGGGCCGTATGCATGTCCACACAATTAAGACCCGCATTTTTAAAGAAAGCGAAGACCTTGCCGCATTTATTACGCAGTATATACCGAACTTAAAAGACGGCTCGGTGCTTGTGGTGACCTCAAAAATCGTCGCCCTTGCCGAAGGTGCCGTCGTGCGGGCAGCGGGCGCGCGTGCAAAGGACGCTCTTATCCGGGCCGAATCCGAATGGCAGATGCAGGCAAAGTACGGCAAGCTCACCCTCAAAGACGGGCTCTTGATGTGGAATGCCGGTATCGATGAATCCAACGCGAAGGGCAATATCATTCTCCTCCCGCAGGACTCTTTTGCCGCCGCGGATAAAATCCGTTCTAGTCTTTTGTCCCACTACACCAAGGCTTCGAAGGACAAGCAAAAAAACAAAATAACGAAGCTTGGCGTCATCATCACGGATAGCCGCGTCATGCCGCTGCGCGCGGGCGTCGTCGGCGTCGCACTCGGCTATGCGGGATTCAAAGGGCTGCGCGATTACCGCGGCAAGAAGGATATTTTCGGCAGAAAGCTGAAGTTCACGCAGACGGACATCGCAGATTCTCTTGCGACCGCAGCGGTACTCGTGATGGGCGAGGGGGACGAGCAGAAGCCGCTCTGCGTGATAGAAGACGCGCCTGTTGAGTTTTCCGCGAAGGTAAACCGCAGAGAACTCATTATCGAGCCGAAAGACGATATGTACCGTCCGCTTTTTTGGGAAATGCCTAAAAGAAGCGCCCGAAAAAAGAAGCGATAGAGCGCCACAGGCCGCTCAGGAATCCGCTCTTCGGTGCACTCGCCGCCGCCGCGGTCTGGCTTGTGCTCGCGGGCGGCGTGCTTGAAGAAGTTGTTGCGGTTTGAGGAACCGTTATCTTTTTCAGCTTCGACACCTTCGGCTGCGCTTTTTTCAGCGTTGTCGTTGCGGTAGTGGTGCCTAGCACAGTTCCAATCACCGTCGGCGTCGAGGTCGAGACAACTTCCGGTGTTGATGTCGCGGTGGGCGGTGTTGTGGCGGCGGCTTGCGGTGAGCTCGTTGAAGCCGTTGATGTCGCAGTCGTTTCCAATACACCTCCTCCAGAGGCCGTAATCCCGACGGACGACGGCCGGGAGAACGGTTGCAGCAAGGTCAGCCAGCTTTTCCCCGACGCCGCCACGACCGCATAGCTTGTGCTCCAGACACGGTTGTCTACGGAATCAGTAGCGGGGCGCACGGCACCGTCTTGTTGTTGGGCTCCTGCTATCTCGTCCATCGGGAAGCGGCCTCCGGAACTTGTGAACGTGGGCGCGTGTGCCGGGTCGAGCTCTTTCGCGGCGTTCATCATCGTCTGCACCCAACTCGTGGAGTCTATGCCGCCCCAACCGCCGCTTGCTTGCTGTGCCCCTGCGAGATACCCCATCGCGCGGCCCATCGCCGCTCCGTATCCGGGAACCGAGAAGAACGGTCCGATAGCCTGTACTGCCGCAGCAGTCATGTCGGGACTTCCGTCCCAAGAACCGTCCGGCCGTTGCGCTGTGAGTATATACGCAACGATGCTTTTCATCATCGGGTCACTCGGAGAATACCCGGCGCTCATGAGCGGAAAAATCGCGAAGATATCGTCGTTGTCAAGATGGGCGTCTCCGATTTGTGTGCCGTCGAATGCGTTCACGATAGGGGTTATGTAATCCTTTAATGTTCCGTTGTAGGGATTGATGCCGAGGGACATGAGCGCCATCGCGTGCCGTTCGTAATCGGTCACGGCCGAAAGTGCGGGCGTGGAGCCTCTAAGGTAATCGGACAACATTGTTTTAGCAGCACCCGGGTCGGCCTGCCCGGCCAGGGATGCGGCAAATGCGAGCGCTGCCCAATCGGAGTACAGAGACGAGGCGAACGAGCCGTCGGCATTTTGTTGCGATACAAGGTACGCAAGTGCCGACGGTACGTTGAGATTGAAATGCACGGTTCCGCCTCCGCCTCCACCGCCGGAATTCGAAGGGGCAGGCACACTCGACGTCGCCGTGAGCGCATCAATGCTGAACGCGACACCGGTGCTCTCGGTACTCGCCATCCAATCGGTGAGCACGAGCGAAAGCGTATCGCCTTGCGCGACAGGCAGACATCCGAGACCGCAGGCGGTATATCCTTCGTTTTGCCAGATAGCCCAATATTCGGTCGCGCCCGCACTCGTTCCGTTCACACTCTGCACGTAGAGACCCAAGCCGGGGTCGTTCACGAGAACGAAATCGCTGATAGCCCCCACATCTTTCGCCGCTTGGAGCGCGCAAATCCCGAGGAAGGTACCCGTCTGCGCGAATGTGTGGCTGTCTCCATTCGAATCAGTCACTGTGCAGTCGTCCGATACGGTCACACTCGCGGGGTCAATGGTCGTGATGTCGGAGCCGAAGGTGCCGGTATTGCCCGCCTGGTCAGTGGCACTCCAGTCGACGTGTACCGTATGCGGGTCCGTCTGCTGCAACGTGTAAGTGGGAGTAATCGTACCATCCACGACATCGCTGACAGTCGGGTATGCAGAAGAGGGGACTACCGAGAGCGTCGAGGAGGCGATTACGTAGTGTGAGGGGGTCGTAAAAGTGGGGGGAGTTGTGTCAAAGACGCCGACGTCGAAGGTCGCGGTCGTGCTGCTCGCGGCATCTACGGCGCTCGTTGTGGTACAGGTGACGGTCGTCGTCGAGCCGAGTGCGAAAAGGCTGTCGGAAAGGGGTGAACACGCAGGTGTTAAAGGGGCTGCGTCCGTGTCGGTTGCCGTCACGGCGAATGTCACGTAAGCACCCGCGGAACTCGTGGCTTCGGCAGTGATATCGACGGCTCCCGTTATGGTGGGTTCATCCGCGAACGCTGCGAATGGAACTACTATTGAAACAAAGAGGATGGCAAAGACAAGACGGATTTTCATATATTTTTGAACTAACAATTAATAATTAGTAGCTAATAATTAACCTCATACCTCCACTCGACGGTATCGCCCGCGCTGAGTGTCGTTTGAGATGCTCCCGTACCCGATAGTTTTCCGTTCACATACAGTATCCAGCTGTAGCCGCTTTCGGCCGTCTTTCCGTTTATCGAATCCACAAAGAATCCGAGCGAGGGATAATCCTTCCCGCTAAAAGAAAAGCCGGTCGTGGAGGCTAGAATCTTCATCGCGTCGATAACAGTCGAGCCGGATGGCGCAAATGCTGTGTATGAACTTCCGGCGACCGAGAGCGTAATGTTTGGCGCCGGGGCCGTTTCCGGCGCGGTTGTCGCGGTACTCGTTGCGACTTGTTGTTGCTGTGCGGGCACTTGCGCCTGTTCTGCAACGTTCGCCGCGGTTGTCGTTGCGATGGTTGTGACGGTGGTCGAGCTCAACAATTCGGCGGGCGGTATATTCTTATTCGCGCGAATAAGAATATAAGAACCCATCGCTATCGCGATGACGATGGTCAGTGATATGTAGAAATATTTTTTGGACATACAAAACGCAAAAATCCCTGCCCGAAGCAGAGATTTTTAGACATGCGCCGTGTGAGGCGTGCATGGGTTCCTGCTCGGGACGACGGATGATGATGGCCGGACTTGTCTCTTGCGAGCATTACCGTTGCGGCACAGTAGGAGAATCACACTCCACTTCCTATCCGCTTTTTCTAACTGCGGATTCCCTCGACTCCTTTTAGTCGCTCGGGACAATCAACCGTGGATGCGCATTGTATTCTGCGTGAGATTACGCGCAAGTGGATAGCGCAGCGCAGAACGTCTTTCTCGAAAGCGCAAGGCCGCTAATGATATAGTGGCTCTATGGAAGAAAAAATCACCGGTCCTGCTTTTTTCATCGGGAAGGAATACCAAGCATATGATTGGGCTTTTTGATTCGGGATCGGGCGGTCTCTCCGTTTTGTCCGCCCTGCGCGTACGCGCCCCGGAGGCCGATATTGCGTATTTCGGTGATATCGCGCATGCGCCGTATGGCACGCGAAGCGCGCTGGAGCTCGTGGAACTCACGAAGAAAGGGATAGCAATCCTGAAGGAAATGGGGGCGACGGAAATCGTGAGTGCGTGCAACAGTGTCGCGGCGTCGGTTCTCGCGGGTGCCGCCGGTGCGACGCCGGTCATCGAGATGACGAAGCCGACGGCAGCGGGTATACGAGCACACCAAAATGCCCGCGTGCTCCTTATCGCAACGCCCGCGACGGTCAACTCCCGTATTTATGAAAATGCCTTGGCCGGCGTGGTCAAACTCGATTCGCTCGCCATTCCCGGACTCGCCGGTGCCATAGAGTTTGGCGCGCCAACCGGTGAGGTCGCAGAGATTGTGCGCGAGGCCTTGCAGACAAAGCGAAATCAAAAGTACGAGTATCTGCTCCTCGGCTGCACACACTACCCACTCGCTCTTTCAACCATCCAAGCGGAAGCCCGAAATATTCTGGGGGAAGTAGAATGCATCAATCCTGCGGGCTTTGTCGCGGACGAAGCGACCAAACGTTTTGACTGTGCCGGTAGTGGTTCGTTGCACTTTAAGATATCAAAAGATTCCGCACCGTTCCGCACGCGCGTACGTGAGCTTTTTCCCGCGGCGCGGTATACCATTGAGTGTCTATGAAGCCGTACGAAGAATTTTTCAAAGGAAAGCGGATTACCGTGCTCGGTCTCGGACTTCTCGGCCGCGGGGTCGGCGACGTGGAGTTTCTGGCGAAATGCGGGGCGGAGATTTTGGTGACAGATAAAAAGTCCGGCGCGGATCTTGCGGAATCCGTCGCGAAGCTGAAAAAATACCCCAATGTGACGTTCCGCCTCGGAGGACATCAGAAGGAAGATTTTGAGACATGCGATCTCATCATCAAATCCGCGGGAGTACGGCTCGACTCGCCGGATATTGCCGCCGCGCGTGCGGCGGGTGTCCCCGTAGCTATGTCCACCGCACTTTTCGCGAAGTATGCGATGGAAATGGGCGCAAAAATAATCGGCGTGACGGGCACGCGCGGCAAGTCAACCGTAGCGCACATGATTTATCATGTTCTAATTTCCACCTTCGCCAAGGCTTCGGCGGACGCGCGCGCTTTTTTGGGCGGCAATATTCGTGGCATTTCAACGCTCGCGATGTTGCCTGAAATTAAGAAGGGGGATATCGCTGTTCTAGAGCTCGATTCATGGCAGTTGCAAGGATTCGGCGACCTCAAAATAAGCCCGAATATAAGCGTTTTTACGAACCTCATGCCCGACCACCAGAATTATTACAAAGACATGGATGAGTATTTCGCGGACAAAGCGAATATTTTCAGATATCAAAAGCTTGATGACGTGCTAATCGTCGGCAGTTCGCTTATCGACAAAGTCCGCGCGGCGCGACCCCCGCTCGACCCCATCGTTCCCGAGAAGATACCCTCGGACTGGAAATTGAAAATTGTCGGGGAACATAACCGGGAGAACGCATCTTTCGCGGCAGCAGCGCTTCAAGCGCCCGGTCTCTCGGATGAAGAAATTAAAGCGGGGATCGAATCGTTCGAGAGCGTCGAAGGCCGTCTACAGTTCGTCCGTGAAATAAACGGCGTGAAAATCTACAACGACAACAACGCGACGACACCCGAGGCGACCATCGCCGCCCTACGAGCGCTTGGGGAAAATATCACGCTCATCGCCGGCGGCTCCGAGAAAGGTCTGGCACTTGAGGAACTTGTTTCGGAGATAAAAAAAAGAGTGTCACACGTTATTCTGCTCGGCCACGAGAATTACAAAGGTTCCGCGCGCCTAGCAGGGATCCTGCAAAAGGCCGGAATCGCATACGAGGAAGCACACGAACTTCAGGCGGCCGTAACTTCCGCCTTAGAAAAAACGAAAAAGGGAACTGTGTTGTTCAGTCCCGCATTCGCATCGTTCGGAATGTTTAAGAATGAGTACGAGCGCAACGATTTATTTCTTGAGCTTGTGCGTCGCGCCTGAAACGATTCAGAAAAGAAAATTTGCGATGTAGGCGGCGAAGAATGCGATAAGACCGCAGATGGGGAAGGTCATAAACCAACCCTTCACGACAGTGCCGAGGACTCCCCACCGCACGTCGCCCATCCGCCGCGACGAGCTGGCACCCGCGATGGCCGAGGTGATGGTATGTGTCGTGGAAAGCGGGATGCCGAAGATTGATGCCGTGATGATGGTCGAAGACGCCGCACTCGTCGCGACGAACCCCTGCCACGATTTAATGTTGACCATGCGTTTGCCGATGGTGGCGATGATACGCCAGCCGCCGAGCGATGTGCCGAGCCCCATCGTGAGCCCGCAGAGCACGATGACCCACCACTGGATATGAAATGCGGGAATTTGCGCCCCAAGAACCAAAACGAGCGTAAATATACCGATGAATTTTTGTCCGTCATTCATGCCGTGCGCGAATGCCATGGTGCCGGCCGTGAATATGTGCGCGGCGTCAAAGCCCGTCTTGGCGCGTCGCGGGGATGCCGATGCCGCGAACATCATCACGAGCTTGCTCAGGAGAAATGCGAGACCGAAGCCCGCGATGACGGAGAGAAGCATGCCGATAAGGATTTTCGTCCACCCCGCCCACAGGAGTGCTCCGAATCCGCCGCCGGCGACGGCCGCTCCGGCGAGACCCGCAATGAGCGCGTGCGATTTGCTGATGGGGAGGCCCCGGTGTGCCGCAAAAGCGCCCCAAGCAATGATAGCGACCATCGCCGCCGCAATCGCAGGTACCGTGACGGAATCCGTCGTGACGATGCCTTTGCCTATCGTTGCGGCGACCGCTGTGCCCGACATAGCACCCGCGATGTTGAGGACGACGGCCATCGGTACCGCAATACTGAGCGGCAACGTGCTCGTGGAGACCACCGTCGCGATAGCGTTGGGGGCGTCGGTCCAGCCGTTGATGAACTCCGCCGCGAGCACCAAAAACAGGGCAACGCAAAGGAGAATAAGCGCGGTCATGCTTCTTTTCTCGCGATGGAGAGAATGAGCGTCCCACAGTGATTGGCCGTGTCGGTCACGTCTTCGAGCATGCGGAACAGGTTGTCGTGTGCGATGAAGGCGAGCGGCTCAGCGGTGATTTTCTTGTCGCTCACGAGCGCTTTTTCCGCTTTATGAAGGATGGCATCCGCTGCCGCTTCGGATTTCGAGAGGACGCGCGTGTACTCCTTGACGCGCGCGAGCTCGAGGCGGCGTTCCTTTAAGAGCTTGGTGAGCTGCAGCACCGTCGCACTCATAGTCTCGATAGTTTCAAAAAGCTCATTAGCTTCGGGGCGTAAGTGTGCGAGGTATGGCTTGTAGGTATCAATGTGCGTCGCGACATGGCGCATGCCGTCGAGCGTGTTATCGAGCGTGCTCGCGAGATTCGTGACGTCGGACTTGTCGAAACGGAGAATAAACGCACTGTCGAGGATTTCGTGAACGCGTGCTTCGGTCATATCGCCCTCGCGCTCGAAGGCGACGATATCGGGAAGCGCACCACCCGCGCTTTTATGAAGCGTCTCGGCGCATGCGGCGCCGATTTCGGCTTGCCGCTGCAAAAGGTCGGTGATGGTACCGTTCTCCGACCTGCCAAAAAAACGTTCGAGTGGGTTCTTCACGACTAACGTTATACCATCCGCATTACGGGTGCGCGAGTGGATAACAGGTGCGCG
>JBBUDH010000021.1:0-2762 GCA_038057405.1 Patescibacteria group bacterium | reverse complement strand
GCAAAAAGGACGAGGGGGTTCGTCGTGAGCGACCAGAATCCTTCTATCTGCACAAATGCTGCGCGCATTTTCTTTCCGAACGGAATACGCGGATTTTTCAGGAATGCAAAAAGAATGTACGGGATGTTTTCCGCTCCGTAGGTCCAGCGGCGGTGCTGGAGATAAATATTTTTCGCGGTGCCCCAGAAATTCGATGCGACGTTGGCGTCCATAGAGACGGGGTACGCCATCGGCACCACGTCGTAGTCGCCGTCGTAGCGGACAAAAAGATTCCAGAAGATACGCGAGTCTTCCGAGACGACATTTCTTTGCCAATACCCCACCTCGCGCAGCGGCTTAAAAGGCACGGCATGCGAAGAAAAGGTGGCGAGGCGCTCGGGGCGTTCTTGTTGGATCATCTGCCAGAATGAGCTCGAATACGCGATAACGCGCGAGAGCATGGGTGCGTCCCAGATGTTGTTGTTATACAGCGGAATGGGCTGAAACGAGGTGCGCTCGGGGCGTTCGGACGTGAGGAAATGCCACGTGAGGCAGCTGAAATATTGCGGGTAGACGACCGTGTCTATATCAAAGGCCGAAACGATAACCTTCTCGTACGGAATGTGCCCGGCATCGAGTATCCTCTTGCGCGCTTCCTCGGCGGCATATGAGATATTGGAACCTTTGCCCGCCAGTTCTCCGGGGATTCCTGCGGGGTGTTCGGTCACAATAAATGCGCCGAATTGAGGCGAGAAATCGGCCGCGATGCGGTCCGCGACCGCACGCTGCGCCTTGCCCGCGCGTTCCTCCGCGGCGATAACGACCGCAATGCGCTTGTGGTCGTACTTTGAATCGAGGAGGCCTTGCACACTTTCCGCAACGACTTCATAGCCTTCCGTGTAGAAGGGAAAAATGACGAGATGGGTGATTTCCTGATGCCGGAGGTTTTTGAGCCGTTCATTCCAATCAACGCTCAAATTGTGCCGGACGCGTTTAAAATTGTGCCGTAAATGTGCCGAGAGGTAGACGGTCTTCAGAAGCCAGTAGATGGCGAAGACTATCGTAAGGTAAGCCGCCCACACGGGCAGTTTGAAAGAGAGTACGACGAAGAGCAGGAGGGTGGCGATGGAAAGCACGCCCGGCAGCATTTCAAAAAGCCGGTAGTATACGCGGTCGCGACCCGTGAGGTCGCTCGCGCGACCGATGTGTAAATACCAGTATGTGTCTGTGGGCTCCATATATCGCGTTCTTAGGGCGTATTGTGCCCGCTCCCGCCGATAACGGCAAGGTGTATTACAATTTTCAATCCATCGGCAGCATGCAAAAACCCCTCACTTCAACAACATCGACCAAGAAGTAAATCGTTGACACTGACATAGCAACAAGGTTACCTTTCAATGGGGTTTTGTGCTTTTAGGGCCAAAGCCACCATGATCTTAACGTCAACAGGCGGCTCTTTGCCGCGTTTGGAGAATACGTCATGACTATGCAGTCAAAGGTGACGGACCTCCTTGCGCAAGCAGGGATAACCGTCAATGGATCGAAATCGACCGACATACAGGTTTACGACAAGCGATTCTATCGAGAAGTCTTCGCCCGAGGGCGGCTCGGCATCGGCGAATCATTCATGCGGGGCGATTGGGATGTGAAGAATCTTCCTTACGCGACCTATCTCGTCCTCAAGAGCAACATCGACAAAGAGGTCAGAACGGCAGGAACCGCCCTCTACTTTCTGCGTGCACAACTTACGAACATGCAGAGAAGGTCGAGGGCATTGGACGTTGCCCAAAGACATTACAACGCGGGCAACGACCTCTTCCGCGCCATGCTAGGACCGACGATGACTTACTCGTGCGGATACTGGCGGCCAGGCGTAAAGACCCTGGAGCAGGCGCAAGATGCCAAGCATGACCTCGTTTGCCGCAGGGTCAAACTCGAGCCTGGGCAGCGAATACTCGATATCGGTTGCGGATGGGGAGGCTTCCTCAAATTCGCCGCCGAGAACTACGGCATCTTCGGTGTCGGAATCGCTAACTCGGAAGAACAGGTCAAGCTCGCGCGCGAGCGTGTGCGAGGCCTGCCTGTCAGAATCGAGCTCAGAGATTGGCGAGATATTGATGGGAAGTTCGATCACGTCGTTTCGATTGGTATGTTCGAACACGTGGGGAAAAAGAACTATCCGAAATGGCTCGAGATGGCGCGGGACCGGTGTAAGGATGAAAAGAGCCTGATTATGCTGCACACTATAGTCTCGCAGCAGGCACGATGGCTTGCCGACCCGTGGTTCGAGAAGTACATCTTCCCCGGAGGTTTCGCGCCAGCAATCGAGCACATCGCGAGGGCTACGTGGAGCGTGAAAGGAGACTTGCTTGAGCCTTTGCACCTTCACAACATTGGGCGTCACTACTCGCTGACGCTCAAGGCGTGGTTCTACAACCTCGTTACACACTGGCCTGCACTTGAGCCTAAGTACGGACCTATGAATGGAACGTTCTTCCGCATGATGAGGTACTACCTCAACACGATGGAAGGCGCCTTCGACGTGGGGCGGATGCAGCTTATCCACCTCGTCATGGCAGCTGATAGCTCTGCCTACACCAACAGCGACTACCACCTCAGATACGAGCCTGTTTTTGACGACGAGTTTGGGGTACGAGTCCTGTGAACCCAAGAAAGCGACACAGCGCGGACTTTACATCCGCGCTGTCACTTTTATATATCGTTTGAGCCGCCTCCCAGATTTGAACTGGGGACCTTCTCTTTACAAAAGAGTTGCTCTACCA
>JBBUDH010000020.1:0-6672 GCA_038057405.1 Patescibacteria group bacterium | reverse complement strand
GGCTTGATATCGTTGTATGCCAACATGATTGGAGCATTCTATTCAAAAATGCGCGTTTGTCCACCTTCCTGTAAAGGGGCATGGTATCGTTTAGTGATGGAGGACGGTAAGCTTGAGCCGCGGCGAAAAGAAATGTCGAGAAGAGAATTTCTTCGCAAAGCAAGCGACGTCGCTATGGCGGTGGCAACACCCCCGATGCTATCTGCGGTGTTGGGGCCGCTTGCGTGGGAATGGGGTCAGAATAAATGGAATGCGGAGGAGTTACAACAACGCATCGAACTCGGAAAAAAGGATATCAAAGACCGTTATGGAGTGACGGTTAGCATTACTCCAGGGGAATTCCCTTTGGAAGACAAAGTCCAGCGTAGTGAACTATTCACGAAGGAGGTGGCTTCGCTCTACATTCGTTTTAAAGCGCTCGAAAGTGTGGAGGGCGTGCTCTCGCAATATCCGTCGCCATTAGTACGAAAGTACGTGCGAGAAATACGCATAGTGAAAGATTTAGAAATGGTAAGTCCGTCGGGAATGGTGGATTCGGCTTCGGGAACGGTCGATTACGCAAAGAAGTTGATCGTGACGAACGTTATACCGCTTCTCGACGCACACTTTGCACTGCTCGGGGACGTGCCGTCGAAAAAGACGCTACATCATGAAATCGCGCATCTGGTCTGTCGCGACATTCCCGACAGCGAGTGGAAAGCATTGCACCCTGGTGTCGAGTATCTAAGTTTCTTTGCGAAGGGGGTGGGGGACGAAGAAGCAGCAGAGGGGTTCATTCGTGCGCACAGCATGACGTCACCCGGTGAGGATATCGCGACGGTAGCGGAAGTAATACTTAGGCCGGGCTCTCAGTATTCCGATAAATTGCAGAAGGACTCCATATTGAATCGGAAAGCCGGGTATTTAAAAAATTGGTACGAAAAGGAATCTGACGGCTTGATGAACAACACGTTTTGGGAAGACCTCAAAGCTGGCCGTGTTGACCAGCAATACTGGCAACGCCGAGAAGAGACAAAGTAGTTTTGCTAATCTTCGCTCGTGCTCGAACTCTTTGCCTGAACGCCACCATCACTCAACGCCTTCTTGATGTCCTTCAGCAGTTGATTAAGAATCGGCTTGTTCTCGCGCAAGAAGGTGCGGGCGGCGTCGTAGCCGCGGCCGAGCTTCGTTTCACCAATCGTGTATGAACCCCCCGATGACTTTTGCACGAAGCCGAACTTTTCTCCGAGCGCGAGCGCCTCGCCCTCACGCGAGATACCTTCGCCATAGAGCATATCGAATTCGGTCTGGCGGAAGGGAGCGGCGACTTTATTCTTGACGATTTTCACGCGGTGACGGCCGCCGACGGTTTCATCGCCCTTCTTTATCTGGGCGATGCGGCGGATGTCGATACGCACCGATGTGTAAAATTTGAGCGCCTTGCCGCCCGGGGTCGTCTCGGGATTGCCGAACATTACTCCTATCTGCATGCGTATCTGGTTGATGAAAATGATGACGGTCTTCGTCTTCGAGACGATTGCGGTGAGCTTGCGCAGCGCCTGCGACATGAGCCGCGCCTGTTTGCCCACGTGCTGCGCTCCCATGTCGCCCTCTATTTCATCTTTGGGCGTGAGCGCGGCGACCGAGTCGATGACGATGACATCTATCTTGCCGCTGCGGACGAGCGATTCAACGATTTCGAGCGCCTGCTCGCCTGTGTCGGGTTGGGAAACGAGCAGCTCTTCGATTTTTACGCCGAGCTTCTTTGCGTATTCGGGGTCGAGCGCGTGTTCCGCATCGATGAATGCGCAGACGCCGCCTTTCTTTTGCGCTTCGGCGATGGCGTGCAGCGAAAGGGTGGTCTTGCCCGATGATTCAGGCCCGAATATCTCGATGATGCGTCCCCGCGGTAATCCGCCGATGCCGAGCGCCCAATCGACGCCGATAGAGCCCGTCGGGATGGCGTTTACATCCACCTTCGGCTGGGCGCCGAGCATCATGATGGATTCGTCGCCGAACTTGGTCTTGATCTGTGAGATGGCGCGCTCGATATCCGCGTCGCTTCCGGTGCCCGTCGTCTTTGCTGGTGCTTTTTCTTTCTTCTTGAATCCGGCCATAGGGATAGTTCGTAGTACGTAGTTAGTAGTAAGTAGTGGATACAAAAAGCAGTATACAAGAGGCAAATTACTCTGCCACCGCAGGTGTGGAGGACGCGGGAGTTGTCGTTGCTGTCAGTGAAGTCGGGGCCTCGGAGGTCGCGGGGGCAGTGTAGACGATTTCAATCGCTTGCCTGCGTGAACGGCCGTATTTGTCGACCGCATCGAGAACGATGCGGTTATAGCCGGCGGAGAGAAGGTAGGGCTCCTCAAAGGCGCCGTTTTCGGTGACGGGAATTGTTTTGCCGTTCATTGAAAGCGACGAGATGCGGTCGGCATGCCCGCGTATCACAATAAAGGGTTCGCGTACTTCTGTGATGGCTGAGCTCACGGTAATCGACGGCCCGAAGAGTAATCCCCGCGCTTCATAGTAGGCATAGCCGATGACGATAAGAAAAAAGATACCGAGCGCAATGTACGTAAGCCTGCTGTCCCGGTACGGCAACATACTATCGCTCGGTTTCTTCCACGTCTTCCTCAGGCTCCTTCGCGAGGTCGTCCGCGTTGCCCTCGCCGATGATATCGCGCGGCTTCGCGCCGTCCGCAGGGCCGATGACGCCTCGTTCCTCCAGGATATCCATCAGTCGGGCGGCGCGCGCGTAGCCGACGCCAAGCTTGCGTTGGAGATATGAGGTAGAGGCCTTGCCTGCTTCTATCACCGTGCGCTTCGCGTCCGCGTAGAGCTCATCGTCCTCGCTCTCGTCCTCGATTGAGGATGAGAATATCGGGTCGGGGCCCTGGCCCATGCGCGCGTCGGAAAAGTCTATTTCATTCGGAAGCGTGCCTTCGCTCGTTTTCAAAATATGCGCAACTACCTGTTTGACCTCACCTTCTGAAATGAACGGCGCTTGGATGCGACGCGGCTTGGACATTTCTCCCGAAAGAAAGAGCATGTCGCCCGCGCCCAAGAGCTTCTCGGCGCCGCCGGTATCGAGAATGGTACGTGAGTCAATTTGCGAAGCGACCTGCATCGCGACGCGGGCGGGGATGTTGGCCTTGATGAGGCCGGTGATGACCTTCACGCTCGGCCGCTGCGTCGAGAGGAGCAGATGGATACCGACTGCGCGGCTCATTTGTGCCAAGCGCACGATCCCGCTCTCAAGCTCGCGCGGATAGGTGGACATGATATCAGCCAACTCGTCGATAATGAGGACGATGTAGGGCATCGCCTCGACGGGCTCGCCGTTCTTGCCTCTTTGCGGTTTGCCACCCGCCGCTTTCGCGACGGACGGGGCGACCACGTTGGTATGGTACGAAGCGATGTCGCGGACGGCTTCAGCTTCGAGAATGTTGTACCTGCGTTCCATTTCTTTGGCGAGCCACTTGAGGGCGAGTATCGCTTTCTTGGCATCGGTAATGACGGGGGTGAGCAGGTGGGGAATGTTGTTGTAGACGGTAAGCTCGACGCGTTTCGGATCTACCATGATGAAGCGCAAGCGCTCCGGTCCGCAACGGTAGAGCAGCGAGACGATAAAGTCGTGGATAGCAACGGATTTTCCGGCGCCGGTCGTGCCGGCGACGAGGAGGTGTGGCATGCGCGCGAGGTCGGCAAAATGCGGCGCTCCCGTGATGGAGCGGCCAAGTGCTATCAAGAGCGGCTTATCGGACTGGACGTACGCGTCGTCCGAGACAAGCGGTGCGAGGCCAAGTGTTGTACGCGCGATATTGGGGACCTCGATGCCGACGAGCGATTTGCCCGGAATGGGAGCTTCGATACGCACGGGCGATGCCGCAAGTGCGAGCTCAAGGTTACTCTGCAGAGCGATTATTTTCGAGAGGCGGACGCCCTCAGCGGGCTTCATCGAATAACGCGTGACGGTAGGCCCGATAGACGCTTCATCCATTTCCACTTGGATACCGAAGTTCTGCAAGGTGCGTTTAATGATGTTCATGTTTGCCTTCACGTCGCCGACCTCGGGCTTGCCTTTGTTGCGCGCGAGGATAGAAACCGGCGGGGGAGTGTAGGCGCTTCCGGTCGCCGCGATGATGGGGAATCCTTCGGGCGCCGCGTCGCCCCCACGGAACAGTTTGGTGAGCGCATTAGATTCTTTTTGCGCAGGTTCTACGGCGGGTTCACTCCCCGGCTCATCAGCGGGCGCAGGCTCATCCCTAAGTCCGGTAACGGGAACGTTCGCGATGTCAGTCTCGATCTCATCCGGGACGGGGCGGCGGAACCAGCTCATGATACCCGCCGCAAGGACGCCGAGGTGGATGTCGAATGCCACGATGAGTGACGCGATGATGAAGGCAATGAGGAAGATGACGGTCGCAGTCGTATCAACGCCCGAGACGATGAGATCCGATATGCTGATGCCGAGGATGCCGCCCTGTCCTGCGAAGGCGAGATTAATGAGGCCGAGCCCTGCGAGCAAAAATACGGTCATTGCGACGAATTGCACCCAACCGAAATTACGTTCAAAGGAACGGAAAATAAGAATAGCGAGTAGCACAAGCGAGAGGGGAAGGAGAAGGTATCCGACTCCGAGGAGCCACGAGAGCCATTCGTACAAGGTGGCGCCGATGGCGCCGCCGCCGCCGAGCTGTGCCAGGATGAGGAATCCCGCGGTGGCGATACAGAAAATCGCGAAGACACCCCTCACCGCCTCTGTGCTCACATAACTTGCAATGTCCTCCGTTTCCTTATCGTCGTTCTTTCCTTTATCTTTACCGCGTTTCTGCTTTGCTTTCATGGTGACATCATATCACCCCGTCACTCGCCGTTTGGAGCATGTTTGAAAACCGCCGCTTCTGAAGCGCGCCTCTTTGGGGTCGCTAGCCGATGGCTGCTGCCATCGGCACCTTCGGCACTCCCGTGCCTGCGGTCCGCGCGCTCGGTCTCGCGTCCGGGGTCGGCAGACGACGCGGCTGCGAAGACCGCGGAGAAGCCCGCCCCTTGCTCCGGTTAAACACTTCAAACACGTTTCGGCCATTGGTGAGTGAGGGGATTGCGTATTATGGACGTCCTTTATATACTCAAAGACGTCCTGGTGTACTTAATGCATAAAGTACATACTACGGACATATAATGGACGGCAAAACGGATATACAGAAGTCGAACCCCTTGGTCCGCTTTTTTGATAAACAAACGGTCCGGACGAACCCTTTTGGGACCAATCAATCCGCAGACAGGGCATACCGGCGTGCCGAACGCTTGGTGGCGGCCCTTTTCCTCGTGACGAATCATATCCCCGCCGATGAGCCTATTAGGGTCTCTATCCGGTCGGGCGCTCTGCGCCTTCTAGAGGATGTACTCGCTCTCAGGAATGAAATGAGGACCGAGTCAGAGAACGTCGTCGCGTGCCGTGTTTCTATCCGCAATCAGATATCACTCGTACGGGTGCTTGCCGTCGGGAGCTTTCTTTCAATACAGAACGCCAACACGATGATCGCCGGCCTCGATGAGCTAGGTAGCTTCCTAAGCTCATCACAGGGCTCGCCGCTCTCGGACATGTACGCTCTGTCGCACGAAAGCATCACGGACATCCGGGAAGGACACATAAAGGACACGCATGCGCTAAAGGACAAAGCTGATATAAAGGACATAGTGCAGACGTCCGATACGCCGTCGCTTAAGAAAGGGATTCATGTCCGTGAGGAAGCTGTCCTTGCCGTACTGCGGTCGGGTGGGGAGCTCGGCATCCGGGACATCGCGGCCAATTTGCCGGAATATAGCGAAAAGATGATCCAACGGCATTTGGTGGATCTCATAGTCGCAGGCCGGGTCAAAAAGGAGGGGCTCAAGCGTTGGAGCCGCTATTCCGTCATTGCGTAGCCATTCCGTGGCTTATATCCTTATTATTGAGGCGGAAACGCCCAGTATCATTTTCATGATGAATCGGTAGTGAACGATTGTGAAAGATTGTTGAATATGCGGCGTCTATACAGTTTGACTCCCCAAGTGCACTAGGGTATTGTTGTCGGCGATAACCGAAGGCTCACAGAAAACCCAATCCGCCGCTTGGCGAAGGCTTTTTGTAGCTCACAAGTTATCCACAAATGGGGGAGTGCCGCATTTACGTGCTGCGAGGTCCCTAGTATATAATTGTGCAACGACCTCTCTATTTGGGATGTCGTGTGTACGCACGAGAGCGGGTGCTCTCTGTGTAGTTCGTTGACATTTGCATAGAGCAACAAACCGGCTATACAAACGTAGCCCGCTTCATTAACATGAAGCACTTCTGAATTCCAGATTCGTCCCGTCATGTCCGCATGTCCGCAGGACCCATTCATTCCTCGCTGCTAATCCTGACCCCGCGCTTCTCCATTAGGAAAAGGGTGGTGGAAGGGCTAGCAAAGTTCGGGGCATCAATCTGCCGGTTGGCAGCATGAGCCCAAATTATTAGTTGTCTTCAGTTATCAGTCATTTAGTATTATTTAGCAGAAGGCACACACATACGTACACGACTCCTCGTCGAAAGGATGGAGTGTATGGCTAGGATTCTGTAAGGTCCGACCTTAAGAATTCTCAAGGTCAGACCTTGATTAGAATCCTGGTGAAAAAGAAAAAACAAACTATGAGTAAAGCATTAGCAACAAA
>JBBUDH010000019.1:0-17590 GCA_038057405.1 Patescibacteria group bacterium | reverse complement strand
CTCACGGGCGACGAAGAAAAGCTCCGGCAGCACGTGATACGCAATCTTGTCGACAATGCCATTAAGTACACGCCCGCGGGACACATAGAGGTACACCTCTCGGACGGCGACGGCAAGATACACTTCTCGGTCAAAGACAACGGCGTCGGCATCACGCCCGAAGACAAGAAAAATCTCTTTACCGAGGGCGGGCACGGTAAGGACTCCATCAAGATAAACGTACACTCCACGGGCTACGGCCTCTTCATTGCGAAGCAGGTAGTGGATATGCACGGCGGCAAAATCTGGGCGGAATCCGAAGGCGAGGGCAGAGGAGCAAGATTCGTCGTCGAACTGCCCGCCTTGTAATGCTCCACGAGGCTATATACTGAAATATCCCTTTTTGAACGCCAGTTCGGCGTTCAAAATCCCGCCGCCCGCAGCGCCACGGACGGTATTGTGCGAAAGCGCGACGAAGCGGTAATCAAGCACCGGACATTCGCGTAAGCGGCCTACCGTGACTGCCATCCCTTTGTCCGTATCGCGGTCGCGTTTGGGCTGCGGCCGGTTGTCCTCCGCGCGATAATGTATCGCCTGCTTGGGTGCGGAAGGCAGGTCAAGCTTTTGAGGTTCGCCGCGGAATGAGCTCCAGATATTGAGGATGGTGTCGCGACGCGGCTTTTTCTCACCGAATTCGAGCGAGACTACCGCCGTATGCCCGTCGGATACGGGCACACGCGTACACGTTGCGGAAATTTCAATGCCCGTGCGTTCCGTGAACTTCCCGTTCTTGATACTGCCAAGTATTTTGTTCGGCTCGAATTGCGTCTTCTCTTCCTCTCCGCCGATATAGGGAATGATATTGTCGATAATATCCCAACTCGATACACCGGGGTACCCCGCGCCCGAAACAGCCTGCATCGTGGTCACGAGTATGCGCTTGATATCGTAGCCTTTTTGCAACAATGCGTGAACGGGGGCGATATAGCTCTGGATACTGCAATTCGGCTTCACGACGATGAATCCTTTTTTCCAGCCGCGCGCCTTTTGCTGTAAGGGGATGATATCGAGATGGTGTGCGTTTATTTCGGGAATAAGCATGGGGACATCGGGGGTATGGCGATGCGCGGAGGCGTTTGAAAATACCGGCATACCGGCGGCGGCGTATGCCTCCTCCGATTTCCGTATCATGTCTTTATCGGGCATTTCGAAAGCGGAGAACACGAAGACACATTCTTTGGCCGCGGCCTCCACGTCGGCGACATCGTGCATCGTAAGCCGGGCGACCTCGGCCGGAATATCACCGCCCACTATCCATCCGCTCTTGAGTGCGTCTTTGTATTTCTTTCCCGCCGATTGGGGCGATGCCGCCACATAGGCGACACGGAACCACGGATGATCCGCGAGCAGGCGGATATACTGCTGACCGACCATACCGGTCGCACCTAATATACCGACGGGGATTTTCTTTTGCATGTATTACTGTGATGTTCGTAAAATGTCTGCGAAAACTCCGGCGGCAGTGACTTCGGCACCCGCTCCGGGTCCACGGACGACAAGCGGTGTATCACTGTACCGGTCAGTCGTGAACGCAATCATGTTATCACTTCCGGAGAGCTGATGGAACGGGTGCGTACTTCCCACTGACCGTAAGGAGACTTCCGCACGCCCTTTTTCGAGTGTCGCGATATAGCGGAGGCGGTTGCCCTTGCGCGCTGCCTCGATTTTCTTTTTCTCGAACGTCGCATCTTCTTTCTTGAGTTGCTCCAAAAATGCCTCGACAGTAGGCGCTTCAGCCGCGCGACGGCTGAGCAAACTTTCCAGTTTGATGTCTTTAAATTCAAGAGGCAGGCCAATTTCACGCGCTAAAATGAGGACCTTACGTGCGACGTCCGTTCCCGATAGATCATCCCGCGGATCAGGCTCTGTATACCCGCGATCTTTTGCCTCTTTCACCGTCTGACTGAATTTCGCGTCTCCGTTGAACGTATTGAAAATGTAGCTGAGGGTACCTGAGAGAATCCCTTCGATTTTGCGGATGTGGTCCCCGCTTTGCAGTAGGTCGTTGAGCGTCCCGATGACGGGTAATCCTGCGCCCACGTTTGTCTCATACAAAAACTTTGCGTTATACGCGGCCGCAGTACGTTTGAGCTCTTGATAGTATGCAAGTGTCCCCGAATTTGCTTTTTTGTTCGGCGTGACGATTGAAATTCCCGCCGCAAGCACATCAATGTAGCGGCTCGCTATTTCCGCGCTCGCTGTGCAATCTACGAAAACACTGCCCGGCAGATTCATATTTTTCATTTCCTCAATAAGCTGACTGATGTCCATTTTTTGTTTCGATTCCGCAAGTGCTGTATGCCAATGCTTTAGATCGACGCCGCGCGCATCAAGAAGTACATTTTTATGGTTTGCAATCGCGACTACGCGGACCACGTATCCTCGACCGTTTTCCAGTCGGGGGATCTCGGACAGTATTTGCTTGAGAAGTGTAGCGCCAATGAGGCCTACGCCGACCAGGAAGATGTTGATGTGTTTCTTGTGCGGTTCAAAAAACTCCTCATGAACCGCTTGGAGCGCCCGTACTTCATCGCTCTTGCTTATGACAACAGAAACGTTGAGTTCGGATGAGCCCTGTGCGACGGCGACAATGTTGATGCGGCCTTTTCCCAAAGCTCCGAAAAAGCGGGCGGCAACGCCGCTTCTGCGCCGCATGCGCTCTCCTACAACTGCAAGGATCGAGAGGTTGTGTTCAATAACGACAGGGTCGACAAGGTACGTTTGATGCTCAAAGGCAAATTCCGCATCAATTGCCCGCCGGCCCGCTTCGGCATCCTTCGGTGCGACGGCAATCGAGATGGAATACTCCGACGAAGCCTGCGTAATGAGGATTACGTTGACCTTCGCGCGAGTGAGAGCTCCGAATATTCTGCCCGCAGAACCGTGCACGCCGATTATGCCGCTGCCTTCCACGCGCAACATCGAGATACTGCTGATTGAGGAGATACCTTTCGCAAGCGGTGCATCTTGAAGTCCTACATGAGGATCTGCAGGTATTCTCCCGATAGTCGTGCCTGGCGCGTCCGGATCAAAAGTGTTCTTGATCAAAATGGGAATTCCTTTTTTCCGTGCGGGTAACATTGTCGGCGGGTGAATTACCTTAGCGCCAAAGTACGACATTTCAGAAGCCTCTTCATACGTCATGGTCGTGATGGGTAGGGGATTCTTGACCTTCCGCGGATCGGCAGTGAGGACTCCCGAGACATCCGTCCAAATTTCAATCGATGACGCGCCGAGCGCCGCTCCTATGATGGACGCCGTGTAATCACTCCCGCCACGGCCAAGTGTCGTGATGATGCCCTCGACCGTCGCACCGATAAATCCCGTGACGACCTGGAGTTTCCGGGTCTTTGTAAAATGTGCACGGACGTGCTTGTTGGTCGCCTGAAAATCAACGGCCGCTTCGCCGAAATTACCGTCCGTAACGACCACTTTTGACGCATCAAGAAACTCCGACGCTACAGTGCGCTCCTTAAGCGCATGGGTCAAAATTGACGCAGAAAGACGTTCGCCGTGGCTTAAAATAGAATCAAGAACACGGGGAGAGATTTCTCCGACTAACCGCACACCATGTACAAGGTCATTAAGGGACGTAAGGATATTTTGAACATCGTTCTGTGCGATTTTCTTTCCACGACCTTTTACGAGAGCATTCAGGGCGGTGTGATGCCGCTTGCCTAGACCGGCGAGGCCTTTTCGGTACGAATCATCCTTTGCCGCGGCACTTTGCGTGACCGAGATGAGTTCGTCGGTGACACCGCTCATGGCGGAAACGACTACGGCAGTGATCTTTGCATCCTTCTGCGGACGCCGTACGATATCCATGACTTTCCGGATTGCATCGGGCGAACCCATCGAGGTTCCTCCAAATTTGAGCACCTTGCCGCGCATGGAGGTCAAAGAATTCCGCACCCGCGAATTTTTGGGCGGTCGGGCGTTTTCCAACTGCTCTCTGATAACCTCGAACAAACGTTCACCGTCCCACCAGCTATCGCGCATTACCTCATACGGCACCGTTATGTCTGCGAGCTCCTTGTATTTTTTTGCTCTGAACTTCAAGAGCAGCGGGTAGCATCGTTTGAATGCTGTTTGTTCGTTCTCACCTTTTGCGGTGTGAAATACACCATCCCATACCACGGGTTTTGGGTCATCAAGATACACTTCGAGCATGCGTTCGTGTACCTCGGGGCTCGCTTCGAAATATATGACGAGCGAATCTTTTTTGAGCCGGCGTTGCGTGTCCTTCGATACATATACGACGCTTCCGGTGGTATCGATAACTGAATTGCCGTCAGCGGCATCGAGGATCTCCTTGACCGCCATATCTTCCAGTTTCAGGTACTGTTGCTCCCGATTCCGGTACCCCTCTCTGTTCGGCTGCCCCATCCACACACCCACATCAGTGACGTTTTTTAATGATGCGGTGCCCGAAACGCGCGACGCAATCACGTCGTCACAGCTAAGGTGCCGGAAACCGAGCGGTATGAACTGCCGGGCCCGGTGGGTCTTGCCGATTCCCGACATACCGATAAACGTGAGCGTGAGCTTGTTTTCAGCCATCCGGGCGTCAAATTCCTGCCGTGACAGGCGCATATGAGGTGGATGCTAGCACGGGTGTACACAGAGAGTCTACCCGTGGGCCGGAGCGCTCTTTACCCCTCAATATACTCCTTGTGAAGGACCTTAAGAGCCTTCTCGGCGTCGCGGGTACCGACAACGAAGGTCATACTCACACCCGAAGATGCCTGCGATATCATCTCCACCGCGATTTTATGTTGTCCGAGCACGGTAAACATCCGGCCCGCGACTCCCGCAGCATTCACCGCACCACCGACCGCACAAATAATGGCCTTGCCGCGTTCTATTGATACGTCACCGAGTTCCTGCAGGTAGGTAATAATTTTCGGCAGGTTTTTCTCGTCATCGATAGTGACTGATACGCTCGTTACTGATGTCGTAACCACATCGATACTCGTCCGGCACGCATTGAAGACCTCGAATATACGGGCAATGAAGCCGTTTCCGTCAAAAAACTTGGGGGAATTGATATGTACCGCAATAACCGGACTTTTGAACGTGAGCGCATCGACGGTGTGGCTTTTTTTGCGGCGCTGGGCAAAATTCGGAACGATGGTCGTACCCCTATCTTCAGGCATAAACGTGTTCAGCACTTTCACGGGAATACGCTTACGCATCGCAGGCAGAATCGTCTTCGGGTGGAGGACTTTTGCCCCGAAATACGCGAGCTCGCCCGCCTCTTCAAACGAAAGTTCGGGTACAACCTTGGCTTTGGGTACAAGACGCGGATCGGCCGTCATAATGCCGGATACGTCTGTCCATATCTCAATTGCTTTTGCGCCAAGCGCAGCACCTACGATAGCTGCGCTGTAATCGCTTCCACCGCGACCGAGCGTTGTAGTTCTTCCGTCGGGAGTCGCACCGATAAAGCCCGTAACCACCTGCAAGGAGGTGTGCTTCCTGAAATGCGAGCGGATGTTCTTGTCGGTGCGGACAAAATCGACGGCTGCAGATTCATGCTGTTCGTCGGTCGTGATGATGTGCCGTGCGTTCAAGTATTCGCATCGGACCTGACGATCCGTGAGCGCACCCACAAGAATGTGCCCCGAAAGCCGCTCCCCGAAACTCACGACGCAGGCCATCCCGGCCGGTGAAAGCTCCTGCAATCGGTATGCGCCCGTTACAACGCTCTCAAGCTGACGGAACAACCCGTCGACGCAGGTCAGCGTTTTCGCACGGTGCTTGGCACCGATAAGTTCGCCCACAGCCGCGATGTGCTTGCGCTCAAGATCCTTAAGAATCTTTTTGTACCCGGAATCTTTTTTGCTTGCCAGCTGTGCGCACTTGATAAGCTCATTGGTAACGCCGGACATGGCCGAGACGATGACCGCCGCGATTCGTGCGTCCTGCCGGGGTTTCCTGATAATAGCGATGACTTTTTTTATCGCACGAGCTGAACCCATGGAAGTGCCGCCGAACTTGAGGACTTTTACGCCTTTCATGCGCCGCACAATACTACGCATACACCGGCTCGTCAAAAAAAATGCCCCGGCTATACAAGCGCGGGGCGAGGCACAGAGCCTTTAGATGTTTGCCTCGCCCGCTTACTGTGCGACGAGGGGTTTTTTGGAATTCGTCAAACGCGATGCGTCGACGAGTTCAGTGAGCAGCTCGGTCACGGCTTGGTTGGAGTTGGTGAAGTACCCTCCACGCATGCCGCTTTCGAGGTCGATCCGAGGCATCGTTCCGAGCTTGCCGCTCGCAATGATGCCGTCGAGTTCACGGTGTACCTCACGCAGGTACTCCGCCGTGTCGGCATCTTGAGGCGGCAAGATGGTGATCTTGTCGGCCTCTCTTCGTACGTATGCCATTGTGTACTCCCGGTATTTAGCCTAGAGGAAGCGTAGGAACTGGATATGCGTTCCTCCGCAGTTATGGCAGCTCGTGGGCACTATTTCGCACACGAACTCATTTCCGTTGCATGGGTGCGGGATGCACCCGTAGACCATTTGCGCCGGCGCCGATTTCGGTTTCGGGCCGTCGTCCGTCGCTTTCGCGGCGGTAGGTTCGGTCATAAGCATGACTTTCTCCCTACGGGGGTGCAGATGCTCAAGAGAGCATTTCCCCCGATTCAGTATGAACTCCTCATATTCGGTACGCAAGCAGAGGTCCTCCACCCCTCGCCATGGTGTATGGGTTGGGGTGGAGGGTACAGGGCACCTATGGTGGGAGAAGGAAAGCGGTCTCCTTAGCCCACGGATACGAACGGCCGAAGGGCCCGGACTCCACGTGAAGCCCTCCCTGTGTCCACCCGGCATGCACGCCGTAGAGGACGCCGTCGACCAGTACGTATCCCGCATACCAACGCGTATGCTCAGCCCGCGTCAGACGCCACCAGTATTGGCCCAGGGTAACCGGAAGATTATTCCGGCCGCCGAGTTCCTCCACTATGCCGCGCCGGTCGACATGGTGCGACTTCAGCGGCTTATCCCGCGCCTCAATGCCGAGGACGCGTTCGAGTAGCGTGGATGCCGGAGCCGGACCCTCGCGAGCGTGAAGTACATGCTCGCGAAAGTGCACTCCGATCCAGACGACCTGTATTAGATCGACAGTTTCGCCGGGACGGAACTTATCGCTTGCGACGAAGGTCGCGAGCGGAGGAACGTCCAGTCGGATTGTCGGTTCAAGGAACAATCTTTCAGTCATCGACCTTCTCCAATGTTGTTGGTCTCGGACATATAAGCACGTCCGTGGCGCGGAATGCAACCTCCGTACAAGGTTGGGCTATAATACTCACTATGGTAAAAAATATTCCCTTCACCAAAGAGCAGGTCGAGAAATTGCTCCGTGACCACCCGACGCCGCTCTATATCTACGACGAGAAGGGGATACGGGATGCTGCAAGACGTCTTATACGGGCCTTTTCGTGGTCGCCCGGATTTAAGGAGCACTTCGCAGTCAAGGCTCTGCCCAACCCGCACATCATGTCCGTCCTCAAGGATGAAGGCTGCGGGGCCGATTGCAGCTCTCTTCCCGAACTTCTTCTCGCGGAGCGGATCGGCCTTTCAGGTGAGGAAATAGTTTTCACCTCCAACGACACGCCCGCGGAGGAATTCGCAAAAGCGAAATCGCTCGGAGCCGTCATCAACCTCGACGCATTCGAGCACATTGCGTATCTGGAAAAACACGTCGGCCTGCCTCCGCTCTTGTCATTCAGATACAATCCGGGAGCGAAACGTGAAGGCAACGACATCATCGGCAAGCCCGAAGAAGCGAAATTCGGCATGACACGCGAACAGCTCTTCGACGCGTACGCGCTCTCAAAGTCAAAAGGGGTGAAGCGCTTCGGATTGCACACGATGGTCGTTTCCAATGAGCGGCACGTCGAATACTTCGTGGAAACCGCACGCATGCTGTTCGATATCGTGCGGGAAGTGCGCGAGAAGATTGGTATTACCGTTGAGCTCGTGAATCTGGGAGGTGGAATCGGTATTCCGTACAAGCCGGAAGACAAGGAGGTGGACATCGAAACGCTCGCCGCAGGCGTGAAAGAGCTCTACGAGTCATACCGATTCGCGCCGCTCAAACTCGCCATGGAGTGCGGGCGTTACATCACAGGACCGCATGGGTATCTGATATCCCGTGTCCGGCATATCAAAAAGACCTACCGTACCTATGCCGGTCTTGATGCGACAATGGCAGACCTCATGCGACCGGGCATGTACGGCGCCTACCATCACATCACCGTTCTCGGTAAGGAGAATGCACCCGCGGATGAGACCTACGACGTCGTGGGCTCACTCTGCGAAAACAACGACAAATTCGCCATAGGGCGGAAACTGCCGCATCTGGAGCCCGATGATATCGTCGTCATCCACGATGCGGGAGCGCACGGTCATGCGATGGGGTTCAACTACAACGGAAAGCTCCGGCCGGCGGAATTTCTCCTTCGCCCTTCCGTAGCCTCTGGCGGAGTAGGGCTCAAGCCCGACCGTTCATTCAAAATGATACGCCGCGCGGAGACCATCGACGATTATTTTGCAACGCTGGTCGAGTGATGCGGGAACGACAGGATTGCGTTATACTTACTACTCATCACGCTCACCGGGCGTTTGAATACGGTATGAATATCGCACTTATCGGTTACGGGGAAATGGGTCACGCGCTTGCGGCTGCGGCGCGCGCCCGAGGGCACGCGACTCCCGTCATCATCGACCGCAGTGCTCCGGAAGCTACTGCAGCCGAGGTGAGCGCGAGAGCGCTCACAGGTGCGGATATTGCCATTGATTTTTCGAACCCTTCGGCGCTCAATACTACAGTGCATGCATGCATGGAGGCGGGTATTCCGCTCGTTGTCGGCACGACGGGATGGTACGACCGCACGGATGAAGTGCGCAAATTAATTGAAGCGGAATCCGCGGAGAAGCGGATCGGTTTTTTATGGTCATCGAATTTTTCTATCGGCGTGCAGATGTACCTCCGTGTCGTTGCGGAAGCGGCGCGACTCGTGAATGCCGCCGAAGAGTACGACGTCTGGGGGCAGGAGATACATCACACAGGCAAGGCGGACAGCCCTTCGGGCACCGCAAAAACGCTCGAGAAAATTCTTTTGGCTGCCATTGTGCGCAAGCGCTCTGTCGTGGAAGACAAACTGGACAGAAAGCGTGAAGACTCGGAAATCCATTTCTCATCCGTGCGCGGGGGTTCCGTTAATTTCGGGCACACCATCGGTTTTGATTCCGCGGCCGATAGAATTATCATTACTCACGAGGCGCGGAATCGCGACGGATACGCACTCGGTGCCACGAAGGCGGCGGAATGGCTTCTTCCCAAGAAAGGTTTTTACGGCATGGATGATTACATGTCGGATATGTTATCGGCTTCAGAGTCCAAAAAGAACGTATGAATCCAAAAAAGTACGCAGGCGCATGGACGGCTCTCATTACGCCCTTCAAGAAGGACGGTTCGCTCGACGAGGCGGCTCTGCGCAAGCTCGTACGAATGCAGATCGAGGGGGGTATTACAGGCATCGTTCCCGTGGGTACGACAGGGGAGTCCCCGACGACGACCGCCGATGAGGACCGCAGAATAATAGAAATCACCGTGGAAGAATCGGCGGGTCGCGTTCCCGTCATGGCGGGAACCGGCAGCAACAACACGCATGAGGCGATACTGTATACCGAGCGGCAAAGAAAGCGGGAGCCGACGCATGTCTCGTCGTCACGCCGTACTACAACAAACCGACGCCCGACGGCCTGAAGCAACACTATGCCGCCGTTGCCGATATCGGCCTTCCTGTCATCGTGTACAACATCAAGGGCCGCACCGGCATCAATATTGAGACCGACACTCTTATGGAAATAGCGCAGCATCCGATGATAGTGGGCGTGAAGGAGGCAAGCGGGGATATCGACCAGATGAAAGAGGTCCTCGCCCGCCGCCCCGCTGATTTCACCGTCTTAAGCGGGGACGACGGGATGACCCTCGAGCTCATGCGCGCGGGCGGCGACGGTGTTATCTCGGTTGCATCCAATATCGCGCCGAAAGAGGTGTCGGCTTTGGTGCGCCACGCGGCGAGTGGCGCGTGGGACGAAGCGGAGAAGGTGGGCGCGCATTTGTCGGAGATGTTCAAAAAACTTTTCATCGAATCCAACCCGCTTCCCGTAAAATACTGTGCTTCGCGCATGGGGCTCTGCGAACCTGTCTACCGCCTCCCGATGTGCATGCCGACGGCGGACTCGCGGGACGTGCTCGATCAGATGCTTATCACATACGGATTGACTACAGGCCGGACATAAGCACTCCGCACCTATGAACATACAACCGTCACGGAAGCTTGGGTCTTTGCCGCCATACGCGTTCGCGGAAATCGATAAGAAAGTGCAGGCGCTCCGCGACCTCGGCGTCACGCCTATTGATTTCGGGGTGGGCGACCCGACGGAGCCGGCTCCCGGTTTCGTCATCGAGCGCATGACGCCGTCGGCAAAGGAGCATGCGCACAGCGGATATCCCAGCTATATCGGGAGTAAGACCTTCCGCACGGCCGCGGCGGACTACATGCTTCGCAGATTCGGCGTGACACTGGATCCCGAACGTGAGATTTCTTCGAGCGGAGGTTCCAAGGAATCCATATTTAATTTTCCGGAGGCGTTTATTGAACCGGGCGATATAGTCATTTGTCCCTCACCCGGATATCCGCCGATGAAAACGGGTACGATTTTCGCTGAAGGCGTTCCATACTTCGTTCCACTCCTTGCAAAAAACGGATTTCTCGTCGATTACGCCGCAATTCCGGAAGCTATTGCAAAGCGCGCGAAGATTATATGGCTTAACTATCCGAACTCGCCCACAGGAGCCATCGCGACCAAAGAGTACTACAAGGGCCTGATTGATTGGGCGCACCGCAACGACATCATCATCGCGGCGGATGAAGGCTGTTATATCGATATCTACTTCGATGAGAAACCGGCGTCCATTCTTGAAGTGGATCGCGAGGGGATCATCGCGTTCTATTCTTTGTCCAAACGCAACAACATGACGGGCTACCGCGTCGGCTTCGTGTGCGGCGACGAAAATCTGATGAAAATCTTCAAGCGGCTCAAAACCAACATCGACTCGGGCGTGCCAAACATGATTCAGGATGCAGCCATCGTCGCACTTGCCGACGATGCGCACGTGGAAGGCATGCGCCGGCTGTACCGCGAGAAGCGGAACATACTTGAGAAAGCGCTCCAAGAAATAGGATTGGAACCCGTACAATCAGCCGCCACGTTTTATCTGTGGCAAAAAGTGCCCGGCAGCGATGTCGCGTTCGCGGAAAAGTTGCTGGACCCAGCCATCGGCATCGTGGTGACGCCCGGCAGCCTGATTTCCGATACCTGTGAAGGCGGCATCAATCCGGGCGAGGGGTATGTGCGCTTCGCTTTGGTACCATCCCTTGCCGAAATACAGGAAGCGGCAAAAAGATTGCTTTCACTGCGACCGTAAACACAGCGCTTAGAACTGGCACTTTTTTCTGATATTATAGGCCGATGCAACGGCTATTTACTGGTCTACAGCCTTCAGGGACGCTCCACATCGGCAACTACTTGGGTGCCCTCAAACAGACCGTTGAATTGCTCAAGGATGCCGATGGCTTGGTGATGATAGCCGACTACCACGCTCTTACGACGCTGAAGGATACCGAAGGATTGCGCAAGAATATTTCCGACGTCGTGCGCGATTACGTTGCGGTAGGGGTGGACCCCAAGAAAACCATCGTCTTCCAACAGTCCTCGGTGTCGCAGCACACCGAGCTTGCATGGATTTTTGATTGCCTCGTCACCGTGCCGTTCCTCATGCAGGCGCACGCGTACAAAGACAAAGTCGCAAAAGGCCTCGAAGCCAACGCGGGGCTCTTCACCTACCCGATGCTCATGGCCGCGGATATTTTGCTCTACGATACGGATATCGTCCCCGTCGGCGCAGACCAGCGGCAACATGTGGAGTACGCGCGCGAGGCGGCCGCAAAGTTCAACGCGGCATACCCTGGCCGGGCAGGCGGAGAGACTTTCAAAGAGCCGCAGGAAAAAGTCCTCGACACGGTGGCCGTTGTCCCTGGTACCGACGGCAAGAAGATGAGCAAGAGCTACGGCAATACCATTCCGCTCTTCGGTTCAAAAGAGGAGATACAAAAAGCGGTGATGAGTATCGTGACAGATTCTGCGGGGGATGTTCCGACCAACGTGTACAACATACATCGGCTTTTCAAGAGCGAAAAAGAGCTTGCGCCGTTGTACGAAACGAATAAGGGAAAATACAAAGCCCTCAAAGATGCGCTCGTCGAAGACATCGAGGCGGTGGTGGGGCCGATGCGCGAGAAACGCGCAAGTATCACCGACGCCGATGTGAAAGCGATTTTGAAAGATGGCGCGCAGCGCGCCCGCGAGCAAGCGGAGAAAAAAATGATTGATGTCCGGCAGAAAGTCGGCGTAACTATTTAATATGGACAGAACATTCATCAAAGACTTGGAGACACACATCGGAGAGACCGTTCTCATAAAGGGCTGGGTGTCCGTGCGCCGCGACCAGGGCAAGATGGTCTTTTTTGATTTCAGGGATATGACAGGCACCGTGCAGGGACTCGTCACGCCAGGCCACGCCGCAATGGAAACCGCCAAAAATACCGCGCGGGAATCCGTCGTCGCTATCACAGCCACCGTGCAGGCACGCCCCGGCAAAAATGCGCAAGCGGGGAAGCAAAACGGCGGTATTGAGCTTCTTATACAGGAAATTGAAGTCTTGAGCTCTGCGGCGGTGCTGCCTTTTGAGGTAAATGAAGATACGGCGGGCATCGGGGAGGAAACCAGACTGACGCATAGATACCTCGACCTCCGCAGCGAGCGCATGCAGCGCAATATCCGCTTGCGCAGTGAGCTCGTGCGACGCTGCCGCGAATACCTTTTTGCGGAGAAGTTTACCGAAATAGAAACTCCGCTTCTCACCGAGTCCACTCCCGAGGGGTCGCGTGATTTCGTCGTACCGTCGCGGCTTCACCCGGGCAAATTCTACGCCCTCCCGCAATCGCCCCAACAATACAAGCAGCTGCTGATGGTCGGCGGCTTCGAGCGCTATTTCCAGCTCGCGCGCGCCGTGCGCGACGAAGACCTGCGCGCCGACCGCGGATTTGAACACACACAGATAGATATCGAGATGTCGTTCGTCACACAGGAAGACGTGATGCAAACCGTCGAGCAAATGGTGACGACCGCAGTCGAAGCGATGGGCTTCACTATCAAGGAGAAGCCGTTCCCGCGATTTACCTACGCCGAAGCGATGGAGAAATTCGGCGCCGACAAATTCGATTTACGCACGGAAGAAGACAAAGCGAAGGGCGTGATGGCCTATGCCTGGGTGCATAAATTTCCGTTCTTCGAAAAAACAGCCGAAGGCGGTTGGACATTCACGCACAATCCGTTCTCCATGCCTGTGCCCGAACACGTGGAGCAACTGCTCGCGAAGAAGGACGTCGCCGAAATATTGACGACGCAATACGACTTGGTCTGCAACGGCTACGAGGCGGGCGGCGGCAGTATCCGCGCGCACAAGCCTGAAATTCTGAAGGCCGCATACGAGGTGATGGGGTACAGCGAGCAGGAGATACAGGAGCGCATCGGCCACATGCTCACCGCATTCGGATTCGGCGTGCCGCCGCACGGAGGTATCGCGCTCGGCGTCGAGCGGCTTGTCATGAATCTCACGGGCGAATCACACCTGCGCGAGGTCCAGGCATTCCCGATGACGCGCGGCGGCCAGACTTCCGTCATGAAAGCTCCGAAGGAGCTTACCGCAGCACAACTCGCCGAACTTGGTATTCAGATAACTAAGAAAACAAAATGAGCGGACGTTTCTCATTGAGCACGGAGGTGTACCAAGGGCCGCTTGAGACGCTCCTCAATATGATAGAGGAGCGGAAGATGTCTATCTCCGACATCTCGCTCGCGGAGGTGACCGATGCATATCTCGCGTACGTCGAGAAGCTGCCCGAGCTACCGCTCGGCGAGACCGCACAATTCATTCTTGTGGCTTCGACCCTCTTGCTCATTAAATCCCGCGCACTTCTGCCCACACTTGAGCTATCGAGCGACGAACGCGAATCGGTGGAAGAGCTCGAACGCCGCCTTGCGCGCTATGCCCTCATACGTAAAACGGCGAAGCTCCTGCGTGCACACTGGGGCACGCACCCGCTGCTTCTCGCGCATCGCGCTCCGCTGCGCCCCACGGTCTTCAGCCCCGCCGACGCGGCACTCTCAACCATCGCAGCCGCCGCGGCGCGCCTCGTCAGCATCTTGCCGAAGCCCGAGGCAATGGTGCAAGCGGCCGTCGCACCGATACTGGCGCTCGAAGATGTCATACAGAGCGTCCGCGCGCGCCTTGTCACTGCCATACGCACAAGTTTCCGCGAGCTCACCAAATCGCGGGACAGAAATGATACGATAGTCTACTTTCTCGCGATGCTCGAATTGGTCCGCTCAGGCAGCGCGAGCGTCACCCAGGAGCGTCTCTTCGAGGACATCACTATTGAATTGGAAAATGCGGTAGCCCCGCGGTACGGTACCTGATATGGATGTGAACGAACTCTCGGCACGCGCGCAAGCTTTCTTATTTAGCGAGGGAGGCACGCTCACGCTCAAAAAGCTCGGCTCGCTGCTCGGTGTGAAGGAGCCGGAACTGAAAGTCGCACTCACGGCGCTATCTGCCCGGATTGAGGGCACTGGCCTCGCACTCATACAGACCGAGACCGAAGTCTCGCTCGCCGTAGGCAAGGAAACCTCCGCCGCCGTCCAAAAGGCCTACGAACGCGAGCTCGCGGGCGAAATAGGGGATGCGGGTCTCGAAGTCTTGGCTATCGTACTCTACCGCGGCCCTTCGACGCGTGCGCAGATAGATTACATTCGCGGGGTGAATACGAGCTGGACGATACGCAATCTCCTCACGCGCGGACTGCTGGAGCGCACGGGTAATCCAGAAGACGGTCGCGAGTATCTCTACCGCCCGACCGTGGAGCTTTTGGCGCACCTCGGTGTACGCGATTCCGGAGAGCTCCCGAACCGCGAGGAAATAACGGCTGAACTCAAAGCCTTCGAATCACGCCCCGCCGATGCGCCCTCCGATACACACCTATGACCCAGACACCAACTTTGCCATTGCCTCTTGTGAACATTAATCCTCTGTACGCCTGCTGTAATTGCAGTAAACGGTCTGCGAACGAATCTCGAGTGTCTTCCGGCTGGAACTATGGCAAAGTTGGTGTATGGGTATGATGACCGATGAACCTCTCGCCTCGACACCTGCGACGCCGACGCCCGTTCCTCCGCTTGTACTATTACCTGAACACGCGGGAGCGCCTCATTTTTCGCTGCAACATCTTTCAGGTGTCGCGACGCTCGTCCTCATCTTCTTTGCGAGTGCGGGCATAACCCTCGCCTACCTCTCTTCGGGCGGCGAGATTGCGGCAGCCGATACGCAAACAGCTTCTGCGGTTGCCGTTGTCGATCCTTTTGCGGGAATTTCTCTCAAAGCCGAAGGCGCATATGTCTATGACCTCACCACGAAACGGGTACTCTATTCCAAGAATGCCGAGACCCAACTGCCGCTCGCGTCTCTCGTCAAAGTCCCGCTCGTGCTCGCGGTATCGGAGGTGCTTGGTTCCGATTCCTACATCACGATACCTCCGCACGAAGTATTCGACGGCACCGAGAAGCGGCTCCCGACGGGGCTCAGTTTCAAAGCGGGCGACCTCATCGATTTCACCCTGGTGGCGTCGTCCAATGAGGGTGCCGCCGTCCTGTCGCAAGCGGCTGAAGACGGCCTCCGCAAGAAATACCCCTCCGCGACGCAAGGTGCCGCAGCTCTGTGGCGTATGAATGATATCGCGCAGCATCTCGGGCTCGGCCACCTGGTGTTCCGTAACACCCACGGTCTCGACCAGAGCGCGACGCAGGCGGGAGCATACGGCTCGGCGCGCGATGTCGCCGCCTTGTTCAGCTATGCCGCGGTGCATGCCCCCGCCCTTTTTGAGAAGACGTCCCGCGACTCTATCGAGGTACGCGCAGCCACGGGGGAAACCGTGACCGCAGTCAACACAGACGAAGCGCTCCCAGCGATACCCGGCCTTATCATGGGTAAAACAGGCTCCACGGCGCTCGCGGGAGGCAATCTCGCCGTCGTCTTCGAAGCCGGCCCCGCACACCCCGTCGTCGCCGTGGTCTTGCACTCCACGTATAGCGGCCGCTTTAGTGATATGAAGGCGCTCGTCGAAGCGACCGTCGCGGCTATGGGCGCGGGACTCTAAATGCGGGTTACAATAGCCAAATATGCCCAGTAGTGAAATGTGCCTTCGGCTCAAACAACGTATGAAAACAAACAACGAACAATCTCAAAAGCACTCTAGTCGAGAGAACATGTACGAAGCCGCGGCAGGACGGCATGCCGCCTGCCGCAAAGGCACATTCTACTAACTGGGTATGTTGCCGCCACTCGTCCGGATACTCCTACCCGCAGCAATCGCGTTTATCGCGGGAATGGCCCTCACCCCGGTACTTACACACTATTTATATAAGTACAAAGCGTGGAAGAAACGTCCCGGCAAACTTGCGTTCGACGGCGAAACCGCGCACGAATTTAATCGACTCCACAGTCACCATGAAGTTCGCGCGCCGCGCATGGGCGGCATCGTGGTGTGGGGGAGCGTCGTACTTACTATTTTGGGAATCGCGGCTCTGGCGAATTTTCTCCCGACATTCGAGAGTCTCAATTTTTTGAGCCGTAATCAGACATGGCTCCCGTTTGCGACGCTCGTAATCGGCGCGCTCGTCGGCTTCGTGGACGACCTCATGGTCATCCGGGAAAACGCCGAGGGACTGCGTTTGCGCTACCGCATTCTTATCGTCATCGCGCTCTCGGCATTCATCGGATGGTGGTTCTTCGACAAGCTCGGGATGACCGCCGTCAACATCCCGTATTGGGCACCGCTTGAGCTCGGATGGCTGATTATCCCGCTCTTTATTCTCGTATCGCTCGCGCTCTATGCATCAGGCGTGATAGACGGCATCGACGGACTTTCGGGAGGAGTATTCGCCTCGATATTCGCCTCGTACACCATCATCGCTTTCGCGCAGGACCAGATAGACCTCGCCGCCTTCACCGCCTGCGTGATGGGCGGACTGCTCGCATTTTTGTGGTTCAACATCCCTCCCGCGCGCTTCTACATGAGCGACACGGGCACGATGGGATTGACCTTGGCTATCGGGACTGTCGCATTCATGACCGACGACCTCGGCGGCGGAGTGGGTATTGCCGTACTGCCGCTCATCGGCGGACTCTTGGTCGTCACCGTACTTTCCGATATCGCACAAATTCTTTCCAAAAAATTCTTCGGGCGTAAGCTCCTGCGTATCGCGCCTCTGCATCACCACTTTGAGGCCATCGGCTGGCCGGGGCACAAGGTCGTCATGCGCTACTGGGTGCTTTCCATTGTTTTGGCCTTCGCGGG
>JBBUDH010000018.1:0-10400 GCA_038057405.1 Patescibacteria group bacterium | reverse complement strand
CAGCCGCGACACGAGCATCTTCGAGCGGAAGCCGAGCCTTGTCGTCTCCCCGAAAGATGCGGATGATGTGGCGGCGCTTGTGCGCTTCGCCGCGGAGGCGAAAAAAAGAGGGGAGAAGATTTCACTCACCGCCCGCGCAGCGGGCACCGATATGTCGGGAGGGCCGCTTACCGACTCGATAGTCGTTTCATTTACGAAATACATGAATGCGATGCGGGAGGTAGGCCAGGATTTTGCCGTTGCCGAACCGGGAATCTACTACCGCGATTTCGAAGCGGAAACGCTGGCAAAGACCGGCGCGATTCTGCCCCCGTACCCCGCCTCGCGCGAAATGTGCGCGCTCGGCGGCATGATAGCCGACAATGCGGGCGGCGAGCTTACGCTCCGCTACGGCAAAATGGACCGCTATGTGCAGGAAGTCGATGTGGTCTTGGCCGACGGTTCAAAGGTGAAATTCCGCCCGCTTACCGCAGATGAGCTCGCCGCAAAGAAATCCGCGCAAACCTTCGAAGGGGAAGTGTATCGCCGCATGGACGACCTGCTCACGAAAAATCGCGCGCTCATCGAAGCCGCCCGCCCGAAGGTCACCAAGAATTCGGCAGGCTACCCGTTGTGGGACGTTGTGGATGAAAAGCGGGGCACCTTCGACCTCTCGAAGCTCATCGTCGGCTCGCAGGGCACGCTTGGGCTCATCACCAAGGCGAAGGTGTCGCTCCTCAAGACCAAGCCGCATCACGCGATGCTCGTCGTCTTCCTTACCGATCTCACAAAGCTGCCTGAGATAGTGCGGCGCGTGCGCGCATTCGACCCCGAATCATTTGAATCCTACGACAACCACACCTTCAAGCTCGCCGCCCGCTACGGGTACGACTTCCTCCATCATTTGAGTTTCCGGCAGACACTCACACTTGGCCTGGCACTTATCCCCGAACTCTGGGCGCTCCTCACGCACCGCATTCCACAGCTCGTCTTGCTCGCAGAATTTGCCGAAGACACGGACAACGAGGCGCATATCAAGGCGCGCACGGCGCAGGCATCGCTCACGGATCTCAATGTCCGCACGCAATTCGCACTCGGCATGATGGAGAAGAAATTTTGGAAGATACGCCGCGAGAGTTTCGCCCTTCTGCGCAAGCACGTACACGGCCTCCACGCAGCGCCCTTCATCGACGACATCGTCGTGCACCCTGATGATTATCCGCAATTCATCCCCGAATTAAACGCGCTCCTCGCGCGCTTCGACCTCATGCATACGATAGCGGGGCACATCGGCGACGCGAATTTCCACATCATCCCGCTGGTGGACCTCGCCAATCCCGCGCACCGCAAAGCGATACTGGAGCTCACGCCGCTGGTCTATCAGCTCGTCGCCAAATACAAGGGCTCTATCACAGGCGAGCACAACGACGGCATCATCCGCACACCCTATCTCAATCTCATGTACAGCCCCGAAGTGCTCGGACTTTTCGCCGAGACGAAGCGCATCTTCGACCCCGAAAATATATTCAATCCAGGGAAAAAGGTAGGGGGCACGCTTTCAGATATAGAGAAATATATGGCGAGGCCGAGGGTTGTGAGTGTTTGAAAACATCAGACCATAGCGAGGGAGCGCGCCTCTTTGGGGTCTTCGCAGCCGCGTCGGCGGCGAGACCGAGCGCTGGCACAGCAGTGCCAGATAGCGACCCCAAAGAGGCGCGCTCCAGAAGCGGAGGTTTTCAAACTCCTCCTATACCAACTTCAATAAGTGAAGGAGGAAATATCCCGCTATTGCAAATACCGAGAGGGCGGCGACGATTGCTTCGGCGAAAATGACGCTCGCGAGCCGCGAGGGGTCGGTCTTGCCCTGCAAGCGCGCCGCGATGGTGACGACGACGAAGACGGCGATGGCGAGCGCGCCCTTACCGAGCCAGTGATGTGTGAAGGTCGCCTTCAGCCAATCCTTGAGCGCGGGGATTTCTTCCGCGGCAACGATGATGACCGCAAGCATGACGGCCGTCACCATTGCGGCGATGGCGACAGAGCGTACCCATGATGAAAGTGAGGTGGTCATACGGAGCCTGAGACAATAATGCCCGCGCCTGCGGTCGCGGCGCCGATGCCGAGTGCGATGAGGGTGAGGAATGCGGTGCTCTTGCGCAGCGCATCATCGGGATTCGTCCGCAAATACGATATACACAACGCTATCGAGAGCGCGAGGAAGGGGAGTACGAGGAAAATGTGTTCCTTCGTTTCCATGAAAAAGATATGCCCCGCAGGTAGCGCGCCTGCGAGGATGCGCGGCTTGACCGCCGTGCCGTAGTACGTCACGTAGTAGTAGGCCGACGTCGCCCAGGAGAGGAAGAAGAGCGCGACCGCCGCCCATGCGATGCGCGAGAGGAATACATAGTTGGGCGATTTCTTGAGGAGATGCATCAGGGTCACGTTGTGGATGCCGATAGCAATGACGCCGCCGATGACGTGGATGACGAGCATGGTGGCGAGGAAAGGTGTCATACGTTTTTTGGTCCGTGGAAGTGGGCGCGGATGAGCCGCAGCGCACCGCCGACCACGACGACGGCGCCCGCGTAGTAGATAAGTATTTCAATGTAGGAGGCGTCGACATCCCGCAGCGAGCCCAGCACGAGCGCCGTATACCACGAGGTGAGGGATAGCGCAGCGCCGACCGCAAACGGCATGATGCGCGCCTGCAAGAGAAGCGCGTTTCCCACAAGGACGCCGATGACGGTCATCTTGGCCAAGAAGGTCGCGCTCGTGAGAAGGTCGGTGTATTCGGTGAGGCGGAGGTAGAGCAAAAGCCCGAATCCCGAGACGACCAGGAGGAAAAGGCCCGTCCGCATCACCGTGTAGGTAAGCGCGAGCGTCTTTTTCTCGTCGTCGGTGATGATGTCGTCGCTATTGAAGCGCGTGTAGTGAATCTCGGCAAAGGTCGCCGAGCCGACGCCCAGGACGGTGCCGATGATGTGCATGATTATGAGGAGTTCATACCACATAGGCCAAATCTAGCAGCAATTCGGGAAACAGGCCAAACAGGGAGGGGATAACCGAACACGCCGAGAGGCGCCCATCGGGATCGAATGTCGACTTCTGTCGACATGAGAGTGTTCGTGCCCGCGCGAGTACGCGCGGGCCGGTAAGGCAAAGGTGGACAACCGAGTTTACTTCCAGCGCACAGGCGGTATCATTCTTTCATGAATATTCTCAAGAACAGGCGCAACATTATCATCGCCGCAATCGCCGTCGTCGCGTTAATTCTGCTTTCGTACCGCTTCTTGCCCGCGCTGCTTTCGGCGCGCACTGATGGCGCGCGCGCCGCGGACGGCTCGGAGAATGTCGCCACGCGCGAGGTAAGCACCATCGCCACCTACGAAGCGCCTAGCGGCACCGACAAAGTACGCTTCACCATCGGACTCGATACGGGAGGGAGAGTCATTTCCGTAAAATCCACCGATGCTTTGAAGGGTGATACGGTGACCGACAATCTTACAAAATTCTCGGACGGGTTGCTGCTCGTCATCAAGGGCAAGAAATTGAGCGAGCTGAGTGCGGTAGACAAAATTGGTAAATCCTCCCTCACCACAGCCGCATTCAACGCATCGCTCCCTGCTCTCAAAGCTCAACTGTAAGCAGACGTCTCAACAGGATGCAGAGTCAAAGCGAAGAATTTACTTTTACCGGCATCGGCACGGAGTGGTGCATTCTCGCTGACGGCGAAGAAATCCGCGCGGAAGTACAGTCGGACATTCTTGAATACATGCGGGTCTTCAACGAGCGCTTCTCGCGCTTTCTTGAAGATTCCGAAGCCTGCGCATTTCGTGCGGCCTCCGCGGGCGAGTACCAGGTGTCGGAAGAACTCGCACTGCTTCTCTCACGCGCCGACGAATTGCGCGCGCTCACGCACGGACTCTACGACCCTGCGGTGGGAGGATTGCTTGAGCGCGCCGGCTACGACGCCGCGTATAGCATGGTGCCGCGCGAGGACGCCGCCGACTTCGTCTTGCCGAAGTGGGAGATACGCGGCCAAGTGCTTCAAATCGACGGACCCGTCGTCTTCGACCTCGGCGGAATGGGCAAGGGATATTGCATCGACCGCATCGCGGAAATGCTTGCGAGTCACGGATATGCGCACTATTTGGTAGACGGCGGGGGAGATATGTACGGCACCTCAAAGCGCGGCGGCGAGCCGTGGCGCGTCGCGCTCGAATATCCGGGCAGAGCCGACACGGCTGCGGGGATGGTGCTGCTCAAAAATGAGGGAATCGCGGTATCCGACACGCTCCGGCGGCGGTGGGGCGGCTGGCATCACATCGTGCATCCGCTCTCGCGGGCGCCGATAGATAGCGTGCTCGGCGTCGCGGCGGTTGCGCGCTGTGCATGGGATGCGGACTGTGCCACGTCGGCGCTCTTTCTATCCGATATCGAAGAACACGCCGCAGTCGCAAAGGCGCTCGGCTCGCGGTATCTCGTATTCAGGACCGACGGCACGACGGAAGTCAGCGCCGACTGGGTGGGGGAGTTGTTTGTTTAAATACCCTTCGTAGCGAATTCGCGCACCTCAGCGACCCATTCGTCGTGTTTCGCCGTATCGGCGTGTTCGCACGGGCCCATCGTCGTCACGTGCACTTTCATACCGGCAAATCCGAGGATGCCGCGCGCTATTTCGTTGGTGTAGTCGCCGTACTTCAGGCGTGTCATGAACGGGCTGTGCGAGCCGTCGACGATGATGACGCGCGCCGTTTTTCCTTCGAGCAGTTCAATCACCGAGTGAGTTTCTTTGTCAAAATGGAACGCGAAGCCGGGAAGCCAGATGCGGTCGAAGAGGCCCTTGAGAATCGCCGGCATGCTTATCCACCAATTCGGATAGAGGACGACGAAGTGGTCGGCCCAGCGGACATATTCCTGCACCTTTTGGAGGTCGGGCTCAAGCGGTTGTATCTCGCTGTATCCCTTGTGCAGAATGGGATCGAATTTCAGCTCGCCGATGTTGAGCCGCTTCACTTCATGGCCCGCCGCACGCGCGGCGCTCTCATAGGCAGCGGCGAGTTCACCGGTAAACCCCGCAAGATTCGAGTGTCCGACAAGTATAAAAATTTTATGGCCTGAATTCACCGAGAAAGTGTAGCATGAGATTAATACGCCGCACGGCCAGAGCATGTTTGAAGACCTGCACTTCAGGGCAATCCTCCCTGCGGTCGCTATCTGCATCTACTGATGCAGCGCTCGGTCTCGCCGCCGTCGCGGCTGCGAAGACCGCAGGGAGGCCCGCCCCTCGTTCCGGTTAAACGTTTTCAAACATGCGCTACGCACGGGCGAGCGCGAGGAGGGTGACTTCCGCGCCCGCGCGGCGGAGCGGGGTGGCGGCGTTTACGAGCGTCGCACCTGTGGTAGTGACGTCGTCGATAAGAAATACGTGCTTCTTATTCACAAAGTCGGGCTCAAATACCGCAAATGCGCCTGCGACGTTGCTCAATCGCACAGAGCGGTGGAGACGGGTTTGCGGTTCGGTGGCACGAATGCGGACCAAAGCACCCGGCATCAGTGTCGAGAGTGTGCCGTCGCGGAATTCTTGGGGCAAGCTCTGCAGCACCAGCTCTATCTGATTGAATCCGCGCTCGCGCGCTCGTGCGGAGTGAAGCGGCACCGGCACGATGAGGACTTTGCGCTGCGAGAAAGAGCGGTGTGAGGAAATTTCCTCCCGCAGGTAGCCGGCAAGCAACTGCGCCGCAAGCTGCGCGGCATGCCGCGAGCCGTCGTATTTGAGCGAGCGTATAAGGTCTTGCACCTCGTTTTGCCGGTAGTCCATCAGCGTGGTGATGCGCGCTTGAAGCAACTCATGGACGGTGGGACAAAGGGGTATTTCGTCCGCGGTGCGCGCTTTTGTCCGCGCCGAGCGTGCGCGCAAGGGAAGTATCGTATCGAATATCACTTCTAGTACGGCAAGCAGATGTCGCATGCTATGATTTTCTCATGGATTTGACGCAGAAACGGTGTGTCGCGTGCGAAGGGGGCGCGCAGCCGATGACCCCGATGGAGGCGACGGCGCTTTTGACGCACCTCAAGGGATGGACACTGGCCAAAGATTTCAAAAAGATATCAAAGAAGTTTACGTTCAAGAATTTCGTGGAAGCGATGGAGTTTGCGCAGAAGATTACCCCGATTGCCGAGGCGGAAGGACATCATCCCGATCTCTCGGTCGGATGGGGAAGAGTGGAGGTGGAGCTCACCACGCACGCCATCAAAGGATTGTCCGAAAATGATTTCATTTTGGCCGCCAAGATAGACAAAATGGCCTCAGGGGCGTGATATAATTTTTGAATGGCGTTCTCTATCGGAGGTTTTCTCAAGGGGTTCGGAAAAGCGGCCGACGTGAGCGTGCTCGGCATTGATATCGGTGCATCGAGCGCCAAGGTCGTGCAGCTTCGCACCTCGCGCGGCGCCGCCATCCTTGAAACCTACGGAGAGATAGCACTCGGTCCCTATGCGCAACAGCCGATAGGCAAAGCGGTCAAGCTCACACCCGAGAAGACGGCGGAGGCGCTCACGGACCTCATGCGCGAGGCCAACGTGACGGCCCGCGTCGGCGGACTCTCGATACCGTTCTCATCGAGTCTCGTGTCGGTCATCGACATGCCGCACATAGCACCCGAACAATTGAAGCGGATGATTCCCATCGAAGCGCGCAAGTACATCCCCATACCGGTCTCCGAAGTCACGCTCGATTGGTTCGTCATCCCACACGAAGAAGGCGAGGACAGCGCCTTCGACCGGCTCGAGACCAAAAAATCGCCGCAGACCGCGGGAGACGAAGTCCTTCTCGTCGCCATACACAACGACGTCCTCAAGAATTATCAGACGGTGGCGCAGACCGCCGCGCTCAAAATAAATTTCTACGAGATAGAGATATTCAGCGCTATCCGCTCGGCCGTGACGCATGGAATCGCGCCGGTTTTGGTAGTGGATCTCGGAGCCGCCACGACGAAGATATACGTCATAGAACGCGGCATCGTGCGCTCCTCGCACCTCGTATCAGCGGGCGGGCAGCACATGACGGAGAATCTCGCACGCTCGCTCGGATGGGAATTCGAGAAAGCGGAGCGCATCAAACGCGAACGCGGGCTCATTGATTCCAATGCGTACAGTCCCGATGAGAACGACAAGATAAAGACCGCTTTGTTATCAACACTCTCTCGTGTGTTTTCGGAAGTGAATCGGGTACTATTGAGCTACGGGCAGCGATACAATAAAAATGTGTCGCGCGTAGTCCTCGCCGGCGGCGGGGCGTCACTTCCGGGTCTTAAGGATGTGGCGCACAGCAATTTGTCGGTGGAAGTCGAGATTGCAAATCCCTTTTCCCACACTGAAGCGCCGGCATTTCTCGAAGCTGTGCTACGCGAAATAGGTCCCGGTTTTGTGGTTGCGGTCGGGGTTGCATTGCGAAAGCTCAAGAGCAGTTAATCTATGCCCGGTAGTGAAATGTGCCTTCGGCTCAAACAACCTATGAAAACAAACAACAAAAATCTCCCAAAGTGCTCCAGTCGGGAGCATATGTACCAAGCCGCGGCAGGACGGCGTGCCGCCTGCCGCAAAGGCACATTCTACTAACCGGGTATGGTTGATACCGGCATACCATCTTCATTCATACCGCACGACACGTCGGTCGCAGCGCCTAGGCTGCGCGGCGGCGGGGGGGGACTCAACGACCTTTTGTTACTCGTTGCAATCGTCATTTTCGTCGCATCGGCGGCGCTTGCCATCGGAGTATTCCTCTACGGGCAATACCTGGTCACGGAGAACACCGCAAAGCTCGAACAACTCGAGCGTGCAAAAGCGGGGTTCCAGCCGGCGCTTATCCAACAGCTCACCCGTCTCGACGACCGTATGCATGCCGCCGACCGCGTGCTTTCCGCGCACATAGCACCCTCGCTCTTTTTCAAGGCTCTTGAGGCAGCAACACTGCAAACCGTCGCATTCCAGTCGCTTGATTTTCAGGTGGCCGAGAACCAGAACCTGACGGTGAAAATAGCGGGAGTCGCGGAAAGCGTCAACTCCATCGCGCTCCAGGCCGACCTCTTCAGTAAGAACGGCGTCGTCACAAACCCGATTTTCTCGAATATCGCCCGCCAACCGGACGGCGTTCACTTCAATCTGACCGCGGTCGTGAATCCTTCGGCCATAAATTTCGCGGGGTCCGCAGCTGCAGCGGGAGGCACAGACACGAGTGTGCCCGCGGGTACATCGCCGTTCGATTCGCTCCGGCAAGACGCGGGAGGAGGTGCCTCGGAGACACCGGCAAACTAACCGTATGAAACTCATTATTGCAATCGTCGCCGTCGTCCTTTCGGGAATAATGTTCTTCTGGTACACGAAACCCTCGTACGACAGCTCGCTCTCGCTTCGATCGAGCATCGCGCAAAATGATGCGGCGCTCGACAAGACGGCGGAGCTGCAAAAGCTCCGGCAGACGCTCCTCTCGCGTTTCAATACATTCGACCCAGGTGATCTCGATAAGCTGCAAAAATTACTGCCCGACCACGTGGACAACGTGCGGCTCATTCTCGACCTCGATAATCTTGCGGAGGACGGCGGCCTCGCACTCCAAAACGTCGATGTTTCGAGCGCACAAAAACAGACCGCAAAAAGCCAAACGGCGCTCGGTGCCATCGGGGCATCAAATCAGAAGTACGACTCTCTTACGCTCACCTTCAGCACCATCGCTTCCTATCCTGATTTCATCGAATTCCTCACGAACCTCGAGTCGAGCCTCCGCATCGTGGATCTCGTCTCGCTCACGATAAATCCTTCGGGAAGCGGTGCTGCGGTCGCGAGCGCGACCAATGCGTTCCCTACGGGCCCGAGGAATCAGGCGGCTACGCGGGCGGAGCCGCTGTACACCTTCAATATGACACTGCGGACGTACTGGCTCAAATAATATGCAGGCACTTCTTCAACACAAACTCATCCTTATCCTCTCCGGGCTCGCCCTGGCGGGTCTCATCTGGTACGGCCTGTCCCCGGCCGCACCGGAAGGGGACCTCGTCCCTTCGCCCGGTAGCGAAGGCGCACAGGTCGACCAGGGGATCGTCCCGACACTGCTCACGCTGCGCGCGGTCAAGCTCGACGGCACCATCTTCTCGGCGCCCGCGTTCACGCGGCTGAAAGACATTTCGACGGATATCATCGAGGAGCCGGTCGGCCGCCCGAATCCTTTTGCACCGCTTTCCGCCCGCACGACTACGGGTACAAGCACACAAACCAACTTCACCCCCGCGAACCGCTAAGTAAGCTGTTATGAACAAGGTGAATTACAGATTACTTACCCGCCTAAATTTCCGGGCATTGAGTACGGCCTCGCTCGGAACAGAAGGCCTACCTTCTTCTTGCGGTATTTCAGCGCACACATTTCAGGAAATTTGGGCGGGTGCAGATTCTCTAAGCTCGTTATCACTCGCTAAGAAAATCTAGCATATGCCCGGAGAGGGAACAGTACCGGCATCCGCGAGCACTGCCCAAGGCGGGGGTGATGTGCCCGTCCGTACACTCGGCGATTCGAAGGTCCCATACGAGGTCCTCAAATACATTCCCGAAGAATCGGCGGCTCACTATGCGCTCGTTCCGCTGGGCGTTGCCGAAGGCGTGCTTGAGGTCGGCATGGTCGATCCGGACAACATGGACGCCATCGACGCGCTCAATTTCATCGCGCGCACGAGCGGGATGCCCTTTAAGATATTCCGGGTAGCACGCGAGGATTTCGATAAGGTATTGGCGATGTACCGCGGTCTCGGCGGCGAGGTGGAACGCGCCGTCTCGGACCTCGAGACCGAACACAAACAGGAGAAGGCAAAAGTCGCGGAACGCGAGAGCTCATCGCTCGACCTCGAAGACCCTTCTATCGGCAAAGGCGCGCCCGGCATGCCGAAGCTGCAAGAAGACGCCCCGACCATAAAAATTGTTTCCACCATCCTGCGGTATGCGGTCGACGGTAAGGCGTCCGACGTACACATCGAGCCGCAACGATCGGGCGTGCGCGTGCGCTACCGTGTCGACGGCGAGCTCCACACGAGTGTGATTCTGCCCTTGAGCACACACCGCGCGCTCGTGGCGCGCATCAAGGTCTTGGCATCGATGCGTCTCGACGAAATGCGCAAACCGCAGGACGGCCGTTTCTCCGCATCCATTGATACGCGACAGATAGACTTCCGTGTCTCGACATTTCCTTCGTACAACGGTGAGAAGGTCGTCATCCGTATTCTTGACCGTGAGCAGGGATTCATCCCGCTCGACCAGATCGGTCTCACGCCCCGCAATCTCGATTTGATGCGCAAGGCCGTGAACGCACCGCATGGACTCGTGCTCATATCCGGTCCTACGGGCTCGGGAAAATCGACGACGCTCTACTCGATGCT
>JBBUDH010000017.1:0-2470 GCA_038057405.1 Patescibacteria group bacterium | reverse complement strand
GCGAGCTCCTTTGCCTCGGCGGGAGTGAAGCTGCCCGAAATGACCGCGGTGCCGTCGGGAATCGCTTCGCGGATGACGGGTGTGGAAATCGCAACGCCGTCGAGGAACATGCCGAAGGTGCGGCCGACGTTATTTTTGGTCAAGTCCGCAAAAATCCGCGCGCCCTCGGCATTGAAATGCAGTACGACGACTGGCTCGTTCAATTGTCCCGCTCCCCCTTGAAATTGTAGTTCCGCGCTCTTTAAATCTTTACCGGTGATTGCTGCAGGCTCAAAAAGCTCGTTTACGGTCGAAGACGCGGTCGCGGTCGTTTCTGCTCCCGCTTTCAGCATACGGAACTCCAAGACGGGTGTTTGTCCGATGAGCTCTATCGCCTTCTGGGTATCGGTAACCCCCGGGAGCTCGACGAGTAGACGCTCTTCGGAAGTCCCCGCGAGCGTACCCGCATGTTCCGTCTGGACGATAGGCTCGGAGACACCGAAGAGGTTGACCCGGCGCTCGATGGTGTCGCGCAGTGACGCCATAGAATCGGCTACATCGCTACCTTTGATGGCGTCGAGCTTGGCGCGGTACACAAGCTGCGTGCCGCCCGAGAGGTCGAGGCCGAGCTTAAATGGCCGTGAGGCGTCTGCCTGGCTGCTGTAGACGTACCAGCCGATGCCGGTACCCACAATCAGTATTACGAGCGCGATTGCGCGTTTCTGCCACATGGCGAGCAGTATACCCGCAGATTGCGACGGTGCAACGTGACTTAGCTTCGGGCCTTTTCGAGCAGGTCGAAGAGATTCCTGAATATCATCGCGACCGCGACGGGGCCGACGCCGCCAGGGACGGGACTGATGACCGAGGCCTTTTCCGCGCATGCGGGGTCGGCGTCGCCGACTACCCTACCTTTGGATTCGGAAGCGCCCGCATCAATCATCGCGACGCCTTCTTTGATGTGTTCCGCCTTGATGAATCCGGGATTACCCGCACCGCAGACAATGATATCGGCATCTTTGAGGTCTAGGACGGAGCCTTCTTTGAGGGTAAACATTGAGACGCGTGCGCCGAGGCGCCTCAGAAGAACGGCGCTCGGAGCGCCGACGAGGCGGCCTGCGCCGACGACGACAGCTTTCTTGCCTTCTATCTGCACGCCGGCGCGCTTCAGGAGCTCGATGACCGCAAGTGCGACGGGCGCAAAGACGGGGTGTTTGTCTTCGGGAATGGAGGGATTGAGCGCATCGACATCCTTTTCGGGCGGGATGGCCCCGAGAATCGCATTTGTATCGAGCGTCTTCGGCAGCGGTAGTTGGACAATGACTGAATCTGTTTCCTGCGCCAACCGCTTCACCACCTCAATCGCAGCCGCGGTGTCCGCATCTTTGGGCAAATCGACACGTACCATTTCAATATTTAGTTTTGCGGCCGCGCGCGTCTTGATGCGTACGAACGACTCGATGACAGGCGAAGGCGCTGCGACGACGATACCGAGCTTGATGCCCCGCTCAAAAAGAGCGCGGCGCTTTGTGAGCGCCTCGTACATGTCTTCTGCTATTGCTCTGCCGTCAATAATCATGTCCTGTTTATGTTATGTTCATCTCTTCCTTAAGCGCCATAATACCATCTTCCAGACGCACGCGGGGCTCCCAGCCGAGCAGCTCTTTTGCCTTCCGGTTGTCGGAAAGTGAGTCATGCGCCTCAATGCGCGGTGCCGCGTAGACAATCTCACCGCCGAACATGTCGGCAAGCGCCTTGATGGAGACATTGCGGCCGGCACCGATGTTGATTACTTCTCCCTTGCCGACATTCGAGCTCTCGATTGCAAGCATATTCGCGCGAACAACATCCGAAACGTGCGTGAAGTCTCTGGTGACCGTGCCGTCGCCAAATATCGTAATGGGCTCGTTATTCTTACAGGCGAGGGCAAATTTTCCTATCGCGAGCGCGTAGGTGCCGTTCGGATCCATCCCAGGTCCGTAGACATTGAAGTAACGGAGACTGACGGTCTCGATGCCGTACGTCTCGGACCATAACTTTGCGAAAAGTTCCCCGACGTACTTTTGCAATCCGTACGGGTTGACGGGATTCGCGACCATCGTCTCAACGAGTGGGAGGGTTTCTTGTTCGCCGTATGCGGAGCCGGATGCCGAATAGATAAAGCGGCGGACTTTTGCGCGCGCCGCGGCCGTGAGCGCCGATACGGTACCTGTTACATTTTGGTCGGTCGTTTCTACGGGATGTTCAAGCGAGTACGGAACCCGCGGCACGGCAGCGGTGTGGAATACCACATCGGCTCCTTCCATAATGGGTTGTATCGTATCGGTCGCACGCACGTCGACGACATGGAGTGTTGCCTCCTTCGGCAACGTATCCCTTCTAAACGACGGGTCGACGTCGATTATGTGCGTCTCCCATCCCGCATCTACAAGTGCCTGTGAGAGATTACTTCCGATGAAGCCCGCACCGCCTGTGACGACCGCTTTCTTCA
>JBBUDH010000016.1:0-3081 GCA_038057405.1 Patescibacteria group bacterium | reverse complement strand
CGCACACGTACAAAAAGAAAAAGTTCGGCATCTTCCTCCACCAAGTACATCACGAGGTCGAATCGCCCTTCATCGCGGGCATGGACGACGAAGTGCTCATTCCGCACTCGCGTTGGCGTGGGGTGGAACGCAAAGACCTCAAAGGCAAAAAGGATTTTGAGATACTTATCGAGAACAAAGAGGTCGGGCCGCATCTCATCGTGGGACGCAAAGGGCGTGAGATATACGTGCAAGGGCACCCCGAATACGACCGGAGTGACATCGCGCAAGAGTATTTCCGCGACAAAAAGGCGGGCATCGCCATCAACAGGCCCGACAATTATTTTCCGAAAGGCAACGAGATGAAAACTCCTCTCAAAAACTGGGGCGCCAACGGTCAGGTCTTTTATTCAAACTGGATAAACTGGGTCTACCAGACGACCAACGTGGACGTAAAAAAGCCTTTGATGGATTGAGGTTTCGGGCGGCAGTTGAGAAAAAAGACCACGAGTGATACTATTGTCTTTGATATTGTATGAGTGAAACTCTTGGCGACCCAAAAGGAAAGAGAAGCGAGCAAATGAGGACTAAACGCTACCCACACACACTTCAACCCGGCGAAAGCGATTTGACACCTGCCCAGTTGCAGGCGTCTCAAACCCCGGCAGATACCGATCTCAGCGACAATCCTACGGCGGCGCTCAATGACTTGGAGAAGTATCGAAGCTCTCCAAAAACCCCGAAGGGTTCCAGTGAGGTTCACGGTCACAAACACGATGAAGAATCCGAGCGCTAGTTCGCTCGGCGATACAAGGAAGGGCGGCCGCCGTGGCCGCCCTTTTTATGTATCGCCTTTCAAATACTTTCTCTTTTTTAGTTTATCCGGCAGGTAGGATTCTTTGTCGTACTGCTCGTACCCTTTTCCGTACTTCAAATCTTTCATTAGTTTGGTCGGCGCATTGCGGATGTGCAGCGGGATAGGGAGATTGCCGAATTTTTTTACATCGTCGAGCGCCGCGAACACGGCGTCGTATGAGCGGCGGTCTTTTTTGCACTGTGCCAGGTAGGCGACGCCGTGCGCGAGATTTATCGTCGCTTCCGGATAGCCGATTTTATTCACCGCATCGAATACCGCATTGGCGACGACGAGCGCGGTCGGTACCGCGAGCCCGATATCCTCGCTTGCGAAGACCACCATGCGCCGTGCGATGAATTTGGGGTCTTCGCCCGCGTCCACCATGCGCGCGAGATAGTAGAGCGCGGCGTCGGGCTGCGACGCGCGCATGCTTTTTATAAATGCGGAGATGGTGTTGTAGTGCTCCTCGCCCTTTTTGTCGTACCGCAGATGTTTGGACTGTATCGCTTCTTTGAGCGTATCGAGTGTAACTTTGCCGTAGAGCGCTTGCGCGGTCTCAAGTGTGGTAATCGCTTGCCGTGCGTCGCCGCTTGCCATCTGTATGAGCCAGTCGCGTGCGTCTTTCGGTATCTTTAATTTTGTGCGCTTCAGTATCCTCTCCATTTCTTTTTCGTTGTGTTCGTTGAGTACAAAGACACGGCACCGCGAGAGAAGCGGGGAGATAATCTTGAACGAAGGATTCTCCGTGGTCGCGCCGATGAGTGTGATATCGCCGCGTTCGACGAATGGGAGAAGGAAATCCTGCTGTGCTTTATTGAAACGATGTATCTCGTCTACAAACAAGACCTTTGGTCTTGTTAAGCTTGTAGCTTGCAGCTGGTAGCTTGTAGCAGAACTCTGACCAAGAATTTTCTTTATGTCGTCCTTACCTGCTTCGACTGCGGAAACTTCGTAGAAATCCGCTCCGACTGCATTCGCATAAATACGCGCGAGCGTCGTCTTGCCGGAACCGGGCGGGCCCCACAAAATGAACGAGAATAATTCCTTTTTTCCGATAGCGACCCGTAGCGGCCCCGCTTGCCCTGAGCCTGTCGAACGGGCACCCGTCAGATGCTCCTGGCCGACAAACCCGTCGAGTGTTTTCGGTCGTATTCTCGAAGCCAATGGTTCCATAATTCCAGTATACGCTTCGGGTATCCTGTGCACACCTTGCACAATTTGGTTGGATTGTTACTCTTCTCTGTATATGAATACTAAATCAGCGCTTGTAGCGCTCGCAATCATCATTGTACTTGCCGTCGGAGGTTACTTTATCTATACATCCATAGCTCCCGGCTCGGCGCCTGCGCAAGATCAAGCGGCCGCAACGAACACCGAACAGGCCACTACTGTCCAGGGTCAAGACGTGAAAGTCGGTACGGGCTTGGAAGCAAAGCCGGGGGACACCGTTTCCGTCCTCTATGAAGGCCGATTCACCGACGGCACCGTCTTCGATAGCTCCGCAGCGCACGGCAATCAGCCGCTTACCTTCGTACTCGGCTCTCCAAAACTCATCGCGGGCTTCCAGATAGGTGTACGGGGTATGAAAGAGGGCGGGGAACGCCTGCTCGCCGTACCCCCGACTCTCGGCTACGGTGGAGAAGACGTAAAAGACCCGACAACGGGCAAAGTCGTCATTCCGGCGAATTCTACCCTTATTTTCGGCGTTCAATTGATAAAAGTGGTTCCTGCGACCTCCACCCCAGCTGCTCAATAAAGACTTCAACAGAGCCATATTTCGGTCTTCAGGGGCCTCTTAGCCCCCTAAAGGACTCCTATTTGTGGCTAATAGCCTAGCTTTTAGACAAATAGGGAGCTTGCGTAAATGAAGAGAATGTGATACCATTCTCAAATGCTTACGAAGCGTAAAAAGCAGAACGAAATAGGCAAAGCGCGCCGCCACGACACCGATACGGGCTCTCCGGAGGTGCAGGTGGCCGTTTTGACCCGTCGAATCGAGGAACTTTCGGTTCATTTGGATAAGAATCGCAAGGATACGCACAGCCGCCGCGGCCTTTTGGGCCTCGTCGCCGACCGCCGCAAGCATTTGAAGTACTTGGAGGCCAACAACAAGCGCGCGTACGGTACTTTGGTGAAGAAACTTGGCTTGAAAAAGTAATTTTTCAAGCAGCTGCTAGCTTGCAGGGAAAGTAATTCATTTACTCTCCGCATTCTTGGGAGTAGACTTCGTTAAGCATTTTAATAAG
>JBBUDH010000015.1:0-2432 GCA_038057405.1 Patescibacteria group bacterium | reverse complement strand
GCGATGGCGAATCCGACACCCGAGATAATGCCCGACGAGGCAAAGCGTGGGGGGGCGATGGTGATAGGCACAGGCCGCTCGGATTTCCCGAATCAGATAAATAATTCTCTCGCGTTCCCGGGTATTTTCCGCGGAGCGCTTGACCACCGCGTTACAAAAATCACCGATGAGATGAAGGTCAAAGCGGCAAAGGCGATAGCCGCCCTCGTCAAAAAGCCGACCGCGAACTGTGTCATTCCCGACATGTTCGACAAGCGTGCCCCCATCGCCGTCGCAAGAGTGATACGGTAGCATTCGCGGAGGTATACTTAGGGCATGGACCCAATGCAGCTTGCGCAGTTGAAACGCCAGGCGGAATGGTACGCCGAGCAGGTGCGCCACAGTGAGCGGGATTATCAGACGGCGCAGCTTGCCCTCGAGAACGCAAAGAAAAAAGTAGAGGAGGCGAAAAAGAAAGTTGCAGAGAACAAACAAAAACTTGATGTCTTCCGCCAGGACGTAGCCCGCGGGGAAGCGGAAGTGCGCAAAAAGGTAGCGGACGCGCGGCACTAAACAGGTCGTCACGGATAAAGTTTACGCCGTCGCGTACCGGCTCGGACAAGTCGTCAAGACATAATTTTTTGTCGTCACAAAAAATTTGTCCTGACCACGGCTCGCGGTCGCTTCTGCTGAAGCGACATCGCTCCGCCTCGGACAAAAGCAGAAAATCTGCAGCAGTGCAGATTTTCAGTCTTTTGTCCGCCCTCTTGGACTCGAACCAAGAACCGCCGAGGTATAAGCTCGGTGCTCTAACCAATTGAGCTAAGGGCGGGGACAGAGCGATTATAGAATGCCGGCGGCACAACACCAAGAAGCCGCAAAGATGAACACGGCTGTGCATTCCTCAGTTGCGGGCTTCTGGGGGCGTGCGACAATTGTATGCATATGCATAACTCCCTCAGGGCTGCTTTAGTAGGTTTGTTACTCCTCACGCCGCTTGCGGCAAGCGCGGCCACGACGGCTGAATTACAAGCTCAAGCGGCGATGCTGCTCCAGCAGGTACAGGCGCTTCAGGCGCAATATAGCGGCAACCAGGTTGCAGCCACAGGCGCGTGTCCGAATCTCACCAGGAGTCTCTCCCGCGGCATCTCGGGTAACGACGTGCTGCGTTTGCAGACCTTCCTCGCGCGCGACCCATCCATTTACCCCGAAGCGGTATTAAGCGGTTACTTCGGACCGCTTACGGAACGGGCAGTTCAGCGCTGGCAGGTGAAGTTCGGCGTCATATCGTCGGGTCCGGGCTATGGCATCGCGGGGCCGCGCACCGCTGCGGCGATTGCGCTTCAGTGCGCGACGGGGGGAGGCACTACACCGCAGGCAACAGTCGGCGGGTTCATTTCCGCATCTCCTATCCAAGGCGCCGCTCCGCTTACCGTCAATGTGACGGCTACGGTCAACACTCCCAATTCCTGCGCGGCGGCCGTCTACACGCTCGACTTCGGCGACGGTACGGCTCCCCAACAAATCCCCATTGCCGCAGGTATGTGCGCCCCGTTCAACCAAACCTATCCGCACGTGTACCGCTACGGCGGCACCTACAAGGTGACGCTCTCGGCAGCGGGGAACTCCGAATCGGCGACGGTCGTGGTCACGGGCGCGCCGCCTCCGGTCTTCACTTCGAATATTCCGGCCGAGTCATTTCATGCAAGCCCGTCATCAGGCACGGTACCGCTCACTGTGACGTTCTCCGGTATCGTCAACAGCAATGATGCGGGTTTCTGCACGGGCGGCTGCGCCTCGACGCTCGACTTCGGTGACGGCACGGGAAGCAACGTCAATCTGCCCGCCACAACGGGCGGCTGGCTCAATTACAGTGTCACGCATACCTACACACAAAGCGGGGGATACCGCGCGACGCTCTACCAGGGAGGCGCGGGTGTAGCGCAGCCGACCGTCGGCACGGCGACCATCATCGCAAATCCCGCACCGCCGCCTCCGCCCATTAGCGCATACACATACAGCCCGCCGGAACTCTTGCCGCCCACAGATGATTCCTACACGTTCGGAGTGCGATTTGACCTCCCGGCCGCCTGCACCGGGTACACGCTCTCGTGGGGAGACGGCTCCTCCTCTGTGGTCCAAAGCGACGGCGGCAGCTCATGCACCGCGCAAGCTCCGCTCCTAAAGACGCTCAATCACACCTATGCGAATACGGGTAATTACACCATCGTGCTCAAGCGCGGCGCCTCTCTCTCGCGCAGCGATAACCTCGGGGTCAACATTCAATAGAGAAGGGAGAAGCGTTTACATTATTCATTAACAAACATACCCATGAAGTTGAAATATATTTCCGCGGGCGTGGCGATAGCACTCATCATGCCTTTTGCCGCCGCCGCGCTTACCACCGACGACATCCAGGCGCAGATAACGAGCCTTCTCAGGCAAATCGCGCA
>JBBUDH010000014.1:2843-12563 GCA_038057405.1 Patescibacteria group bacterium | reverse complement strand
GGCGGTGGTGGTGCCGGCGCCAACGGCGGCGGATCAGGCACAGCGGGTGCCGTCTATGGCGGTGGCGGCGGCGGCACCGCCACCAACTCCTCCTCCGCCGGCGGAGGCGGCGGCGGATATTCGCAAAAGCTGATTGTTTCGCCGAGTGGCACGTACAAATACACCACGGGTGCCGCCGGCAGCGCCGGCTCCAGCGCTGGAGCCGGAGGCGTAGGAGGCATCGTCATCACCGTATACGCCACCTCGTCCACCAACTCGCTCGGCAACGACTACGCCGAAATGTTCCCCGTCTCGAGCCCCGGCATCGGCGCGGCCGACATCGTGGCGGTAGACGCAGGACAGCCTGTTTCGATGAAGCTTGCCGAGCGCGGCGACAGGGCTCTCGCCGGAGCCATCTCGACCGACCCTGGCCAGACCTTGGGCGACATAAGTGCGACGGGTATGCGGCCCGTCGCGCTCGCGGGCCGCGTGCCGGTCAAGGTCAATCTGGAGGGAGGCCCCATCGCCGTCGGCGACCGCATCGCACCTTCGTCGATGCCGGGCGTCGGTATGAAAGCGGGCCCGTTCGACAGCTCGGTCGGCATCGCCCTTGAGAGTTTCTCGGGAGGTTTAACCTCCCAAGATTCCGGCACCGTGACGACCATGCTCGACATCCAGCAGGGAATCAGCATGCAATCGCTCGGCGACGCGCTCCTCGGCGCCGACACTCCGACCGCGACTTCAACGGATTCGACCGATTCGACTTCGCTCACCGCAAGCAACTCACCGCAAGCCGCGAGCTCAACTCCTAGCGTCGTTACATCATTCCTACGTTCGCTCTTCGCGCGCCTCGTGCAGTGGTTTGCCGATGCGGCCAATGGGATAGGAGATTTCTTTGCGAACGCGATACATACGAAAGAGATATGCCTCTCCGACGACATGGGTAGCTCGACTTGCGTGACCAAAGTGCAGCTTGACAGGCTACTCACCGGCCAGACCGCAAGCGCGGCGGGGCAGGCCTCCGCGCAGGACGGTAGTGATGCCGCAACCACCGTCTCAAGCCCGGGCAATGTCGGGATTTACGAAACCCCGACATCGGATACGCCCGCGGAGGGCACCTCAACAACCACCGACTCCTCCTCCGCTGAAACTATGGCGGACGAGGAAGCCCCTGTCCTCACCCTCAACGGCGCGAACCCCGCGAAAATCTACACAGGAGAAACTTACGCCGACATGGGCGCCACCGCGACCGATAATCACGACACTGCACTCTATATATACGGGAAGGTAGATGACGGCCCAACCCAAGAGCCCGGCACCATGCTTACCCTCGAAACCACCGAAGCGGCCGACCACACCGTCACCTACACCGTGACCGACGAGGCAGGGAACAGCAGCGCTGTCACCCGTACCGTGCATGTGGTGATGCCGGAAGCAACTCCTTCGCCGGAGGTTACGGAAGAGCAAGCCGCTCCAGAACCGGCGCCGGAGACCGTACCCGAACCTCTTCCCGCAGAATCCCCTTCAACCCCTTCAACCCCTTCAACCCCTTCATCCCCTTAACCCACGATGAACCTCGTAGGTCCATCGTGGGCATCTCCCGCGAATGCGATATCGGGATTTCGTAAATCCCGATATTCCTATTCGAGGAGGAAGGGTCTCACCGCAGTAAGCTCGATATCTTTGAGATATGAGCCGATAGTCTTTCTGTAATTTCGGAACACATCGCCGAACAGATCTTTGTTGATGACCGAAGGAAAGTTTTTCTTTCCGCAGTAGTCGAGGTAGCTGCTCCAACGGTATTTCTCCAGGTACTCCAGCGCTTTTTTTGAGTTTTGTATCTCCAGCGTGCGCCACTCCTCCGCGCCCTTCAGAAAATCGAGCGGATTCAGGTGTATGTAATGGAGGATATGCAAAAAATATGCATCGGAGTTCACATGGATTTTCTTCGTCCGACCCTGGAAGAGTGTTCCCGAGCGCTTGTATCTCTCGTTGAAATAGTTGGCATAGCCGACATTCAGTTTGCGCAGGAACAGCGATAGTCCGCCCTCTCGGCGCTCAGAAAGCAAGAGGTGATAGTGATTTCCCATGATGCACCACCCATGAATATCTACAATCCGCTCCCGCACTCGAATATCGGGATTTCGTAAATCCCGATATCGAGTGAATTCGGGTGCCGGTGCCTCATCGTTGAATTCGTACAAATCGTGTATAAAACGAATGCGATCTTTATCATCCATGAAAAGCGTTCTTTTTTCGACTCCGCGATTGAGTGCGTGGTACAACTCCATCCAGACAGTATATCGGGATTTACGAAATCCCGATATTGGGATGTGGACAAAGAGGCTTCGCGCATTGATGGTAGAATCCGACGATGACACACACAACACGCATTGCAATTAACGGGTTTGGGAGAATAGGTAGAGGGTTTTTGCGCGCGGTTCACGCACGGAAGGAATTTGAAGTCGTTGCTATCAACGACCTCGCGTCGGCAGAAAATCTCGCGTACCTTTTGAAATACGATACGGTGTACGGGCGGGCGCCGTTCTCTGTCGCCGTTGCCGAGGGTGCATTGATTGTCGACGGCAAAAAGATAACGCTCTGTGCCGAACGTGAGCCCACCAAGCTTCCCTGGAAGGAACACGGGATTGATATCGTCATCGAATCCACGGGACTTTTCACTGACGGGGAAAAGGCGAAGGTGCACCTTGAGGCGGGAGCGAAGCAAGTCGTCATCTCGGCCCCGGGCAAAGGAGAAGGGGTTGAAACCATTCTTATCGGAGCGAATGAGGATAAATTTGCCACCTGCGGTCCCATCACCTCAAACGCGTCGTGCACGACGAATGCCGCAAACCCGCTCGTCGGTATTCTCGATGAGGCTATCGGCATCGAGCGGGCAATACTGAATACAACTCACGCGTATACCGCGAGCCAAAGTCTGGTTGACGGCGGCAAGGCAAAAGACCTCCGCGAGCAAAGAGCCGCCGCACAGAACATGGTGCCGACTTCGACGGGCGCCGCCAAGGCGACCGCGCTTGTGTACCCGCAGCTCAAAGGAAAATTCGACGGCGTCTCGGTGCGCGTCCCCGTGCCGAGTGGTTCGCTCGTCGACATCACCTTCGTTTCGAAGCGGCCGACCTCCGCGGAGGAAGTGAACGATGCGCTTCGCAAGGGTGCGGCGAGTGACCGTTGGAAACGCGTATTTGCGGCTTCCGACGAGCCGCTGGTTTCCTCGGACATTTTGGGATTGCCGTACGGTGCGATTGCCGATCTCGCGATGACGCGTGTCGTGGACGGCACGCTCGTGAAGGTGCTCGCCTGGTACGACAATGAAATGGGGTATGTGCATACGCTCGTGGAGCACGTTCTTGAAGTGGCAAAAAGAATCAAGTAAACAATTTGCCTACCGCTTTCTATCCATTATGAAAATCTATTTCGCTTCCGATCACGCCGGATTTGAAACCAAAAATGGGCTCGTCGAATACGTCCGTTCGCTCGGCTATGAGGTCGAGGATTGCGGAGCGCATACCTTCGACGAGACGGACGACTATCCGGGCATCATCGCCTCCGCCGCACAAAAGCTTTCCGCCGACGCGCTCGCGGGCAAAGACAGCCGCGCCATCGTCGCAGGTGCCTCCGGGCAAGGCGAGGCGATGGTCGCCAACCGCTTCGAGGGCGTGCGCTGCGCGCTTTACTATGGTGACCCCGGAGTCGAGCAGGTGGATGTAGCCGGCAAGAAGCTCGACATTCTTTCCTCGACACGCGAACACAACGATGCAAATGCCCTTAGTCTCGGACTGCGGTTCCTCACGCTGGAGCAGGCGAAAGATGCGGTCAAAAAGTGGCTTGCTACGCCGTTTCCCGGCGAAGAAAGGCACCTGCGGCGCATCCGGGCTATAGACCGGCGGGGCTAGACGTGTCCCCATTCTTTTGTTTTCTTGCATTTACAAGGGGAGGCGCAGGCCATATACTTTTGCCATGGGAGATTTACGTTTTGACACCGATCAACAAGAGGAATTTGGCCCTCCTGCGGCCAGACCAACGGGGAGCGACCTCACGGGCAAGCTCATTGCATGGGGAGTAGTGTCGAACCGCCAGCAGGCGGAATACGTGATGATAGGCCTTGCCGTTCTCATCGCCGTCATCGCGTTCTTTGTCTACCGCTCTACGGCCGGCTGAAGAAGACCGGGATTTATCAGTTACTATTTAATTTTTGTTTACGATTATGAATGCATATGATAAGAAGGGAAGCAAACAGCAGGGCTTCACTTTGATAGAACTTCTCGTCGTCATCGCCATCATCGGGCTCCTCTCATCGGTGGTACTCGCATCACTCAATAGCGCACGCAACAAAGGCGCTGATGCAGCCATCAAGTCGCAGCTCAAGAGCCTCCAATCGCAGGCCGAGATTCTTTATGACGGCGCATCACCGAACAGCTATGAGGGAGTCTGCGAAGACGCCAATGTCATTTCCCAAGTAACCGCCGCAGGGAATGCCGGGGGCGCCACGACCATAAACTTCGCGGACGCAACGGCATCGGTACACAACACCACAGCGGTCTGCCACGACTCCGCGGACAACTACGCCATTGAAGTCCCGCTCAAGACGACCGATACGCAGTCGTGGTGCGTCGACAGCAACGGTACGGCGAAAGCGACGTCTTCGGTACTCCCCGCGAATACCTACCTCTGTCCGTAAACGGTCCGCGTAATCGTGTTTTGCATCATCCCGCCGCGTCAGACGCGACGGGATTTTGCGTTATACTTCCCCCATGATTGAGATAATCCCGACCAACACCTGCCCGCCCGATATCGCGGAGATGACCAAACGTTCGGGATTTTTCGCGGGATTTGCAGAGTGGATACAGCTCGACATAAGCGACGGAGCGTTTACCTCGGAGCGTTCGTGGCCATTTCACGAGGGGCAGTGGGAGGAGATCGAGAGCATGGCCGCCGGCGCACTCGAGTTGCCGTCCGCGCCGCCTCTCAAATACGAAACACATCTTATGGTGGAAGAACCGCGGGAGCTTGGGATGCGGCTCGCGGAAGCGGGCATCGCACGCATCATCGGGCATGTCGAAGCATTTGGCGACGACAAAGAGATACTCTCCGCGCTCGATTCGTGGCGCAGTGCGGGAGCACAGGAGGTCGGCCTCGCACTCTTGCTCGATACACCGCTTCCCGTGCTGGAGCCGATGATAGGGGCGTGTGATGTCGTGCAGGTCATGTCTATCGCGACCCTGGGCGCGCAGGGCGCGCCGTATGATGTGCGTGCGGTTGCGCGCATCAAAGAGCTACATACAAAATATCCCGCGCTTGCAATCAGCGTAGACGGAGGCGTCTCGCTTAAGAACATTGCCGACCTCGCGCGCGCGGGCGCCACGCGTTTCGGCGTGGGCTCGGCCATCACGAAAGCGCCCGACCCCAAAGCTGCTTACGAAAAGTTGAAAGCGACCGCTGAAAATGCGTTAGACCCCGTGAGATAATTACCTCCGCGCAACACAACGGAATCGAATTTGTTATCTCATGGGGTAGAATAGAACGATGGAGCCGCTGACCGACGAAGAAATACGCGAGCTGGGGAGGCACGCGCACGATATCCGCGTGACCATCGTGGAGATGCTCGCGGCCGCGGGCTCGGGACACCTTGCGGGGCCCTTGGGCATGACGGATATTTTCACCGCCCTCTATTTCCGCGTCTTGCGGCACGACCCGAAAAATCCCGATTGGCCGGAGCGCGACCGGCTCATGCTCTCCAACGGCCACATCGTCCCCGTGCGATACGCGACCATGGCGCACGCGGGATATTTTTCCGTGGAGGAGTGTCTCACACTGCGTAAATTTGGCAGCCGCCTCCAAGGGCACCCCGAGCGCGACATGCTGCCGGGAATGGAGACGACGTCGGGGCCGCTCGGCTCGGGATTGTCGCAATCATCGGGCTACGCGTACGCCGCACGGATGGACGGGAAAGAGTTCCGTGTCTTTTGCGCGATGTCCGACGGCGAACAGGAGGAAGGCAACACCTGGGAAGCCGCGATGTTCGCGGGCAAATACCGCCTAAGCAACCTCACCGCCATCATGGACCGCAACAACATACAGATAGACGGCGATACGGAAGACGTCATGCCGCTCGAACCGATGCGCGATAAGTACGAAGCGTTCAATTGGCACGTCATTGAGGTGGATGGGCACAACATTCCGCAATTTGTCGCCGCATGTGAGGAAGCGAAGGCTATCCGCGAGAAACCGACGCTCATTTTGGCGCATACGATTCCGGGAAAAGGATTGCGCGAAATAGAGGGGGATTACCGTTGGCACGGCAACCCGCCCGGAAAAGGCCCGACCGACAAAATCCCCGCCGACAAACAAACGGAAGTCTTTCTCGCGGAGCTCCGCGGTACAAAATAGTATGTTGAACCCTGATGCAAAACTTGTAGAGAATATTTTTGAGAAGCCGGCGATGGCTTCCACACGCGAGGGCTTCGGCAAGGGCGTCGTCGAAGCGGGCACGGCAGATGAGCGCGTGGTCGTCTTGACCGCCGACTTGGCTGAATCCACGCAGGCGCATCATTTTCAGAAAGCTTTCCCCGCACGCTTCATCCAGTGCGGTGTCGCCGAGCAAAACATGGCGACGGTCGCCGCAGGCATGGCGCTCTACGGGAAAATTCCGTTCTTCACCTCGTATGCGGCATTCAGTCCGGGACGTAATTGGGAACAGATACGCACGACCATCGGCATCAACAACATTCCCGCCATCGTATGCGGCATGCATGCGGGCGTCTCGGTGGGCCCCGACGGCGCAACGCACCAGGCGCTCGAAGACATGGCGCTCATGCGTTCCATCCCGCACTTCACGGTCATTTCCGCGTGCGATTCCGAGGAAGGTCGTAAGGCGACGATTGCCGCCGCGAAGCTAGGGAAACCCGTCTACATGCGGTGGGGACGCGACAAGACGCCTGTCATGACGACTCCCGATTCGCCGTTCGAGATAGGGAAGGCGAACGTCGTTTGGAAATCAGACGCTCCGCAGGTAGCCGTTTTCGCGACAGGACACCTTCTCTATCAGGCGCTCCTCGCCGCGCGGCAACTCGAAGGTGAGGGTATCGCAATCACGGTCACCAATGTGCATACGATAAAGCCGCTCGACTCGGAGACCATCCTCCGCGAAGCACGTGCCGCAGGCGCCGTCGTGACTATCGAAGAGCATCAGATAGCGGGCGGTTTCGGCTCGGCGGTAGCAGAGCTTCTCGCGCAAGAATGTCCGCTGCCCGTAGAATTCATCGGCGTGCACGACAAATTCGGACAGTCGGGGGAGCCGAAGGAATTAATGGAACACTACAAAATGGGAGTGTCACACATAATGGCAGCCGTAAAAAAAGCGATTTCCCGCAAATAAAATCTCTGCTTAGAGATACCTATAGGACACTCTAAGCATAGCGCTCAAAGGGGCAATTCGAAGTGTTTTCGCAAGGGACGATCATATTCGACTGCGTCTGCGATGATATAGAGAAGTTCCTTGCCAATCCCAAAGTCGTGCTTGAGAAGAGCTACGATTTCCTCGCAGTCGTATGGGTGTACCCAAACACTATCCTGCAACCGGACAAATTCGAGACGTTCGAGAAGGTGTCGAACTCGTATCCGGAGGCTTCGGCGTTTTTCGCTAATGTCGAATATGACGATACGCCAACGGCCATCCCATTTCCGAGGTCGCGGTATTTCAATGAGGCCAGTACTTATGCGGGCTGCCTCTGCACGCCCTCGCGCCGTGAGTTCCAGATGGTCTTTTTCCTTGTTCCAAGTGAGAAGACCCTTCCTTTTCAATCTACTGGCGGTTTCTCGTATACGAAGGCGCGGGTCGCGCTTGCGGGCCCACGAAACATCTACGTGTTTCAAGAGGCGCGCAGCGTTGGGTGCCAACACCGCGAACGACAGGGCGCCGACAACAGCAAGCGACCCCAGGAGTATCTGCTCCATCCGTACGCGTTTACGCTTTGTGCGGGCTTGTGACTCAAGGGAGGGAACCGCCATACGATTTTATGATGTCGGAACTCCAAATGCTTAGGAGTACCTATAGGATAACCTAAGCGTTATAGGTTTGACTCCGGGATTGTGGATTACAGGGAGGTTGCTTGGAAATCCGCGGGGCGTTTGGTATACCACTCTTCTATCTCGGCGCGCTTGAGAAGCTTCGTCTGTGCGCCGACGCCTTGTACGACGGAAGCTGCGTTTATCATCCCGCGCAGAAGCGCCTCGCCTACGGGCACTCCGAGGTGAATGAAAGATACGGTCGTGGATGCCGTCGCGTCGCCCGCGCCCGTGCGCGAGACGGGCGGAGCGGGGTCGGGATACATCGGTACATGCCAGGCACCGCTCTCGTCGAGGATATTCGAGCCGTTGGGACCGTCCGTCACCACGACGACCTTCGGACCGAGCGTGCGCAGCTGTTCCATGAGTTTTTTCACGTCATTCTCCTGAGTTTTCAATATCGTCTGCGCCTCTTCCTTGTTGCAGAAAAATATCTCGGTGACCGCATAGACGTCCTTGAGTTCTTCCGCGCCGAGTTTTATCTGGAAGGTGCCGGGCTGAAAGGCGAGTTTCGTTTCGGGATGCTCGCGTACGTACGCGGCGACCTCGTGATGGAATTCTTTTGCGCTCTCGCCGAGCGAGGTGAGATAGATGTACTTCGGCGGCTTTTCGAATTGCGGCATCGAGTAGGTGAATTTCGTTTGTTTGACCAGTATCGTGCGCTCCGCGCCGAACCACAGGACGTAGTGGTAATTCGTCGGTAGCCCCGGCTGCGTCTCGACGTATTCGTCGGAGACGCCGTTGCCTTTCAGGGTCTCACGGCAATTTCTGCCGTTCTCGTCGTCGCCCACGCGTGCGATGAGAGCGGAGGAAAGCCCGATGCGCTGTGCCGACACGGCGGCGTTCGCGGCGTTGCCGACGGCGCGCACTTCCGTCACGTCCTCGTAGGGGACCTTATCGGCGAAACGCACGCAAAGCTCGCGCGTGCCGTGATTCACAAGCTCGTCCGCGTCTTTGAGCTTGATAAAGGCGTCGGTGGTAATGTCGCCGATGGCCACGAAATCATACTGCATGGGGGTAGTTTACCACGGCGTAGGGTCGCCAAGGCGGCGATAAGGTTGCGAAACGATGTGAAATAAGTATACTGCTGCCCATGTTAGTGCTTGAAGTAAAGCCGCGCGGGAAAGAATCCGCAGATACGCTGCGCAAGGAAGGCGCCGTGCCTGCCGTCTTTTACGGTCCCAAAGAAGCGGCAACCGCAATTTCCGTGGATGCCCGCAAGCTCGCCCATGTCTGGCGCGAGGCAGGCGAGACCACCATCGTTACCCTGAAGGGGCTCGGCGAGGACAAAGACACGCTCATTCACGACGCACAGTTCCACCCCGTCGGCGGCCAGCTTTTGCACGCTGATTTCTACGTACTCGAGAAGGGCAAGAAAATCACCATCAAGGTACCGCTTGAATTCGAAGGCGCCGCGCCCGCGGAAAAGGCCGGCCACATTCTGGTCAAAGCGCTCCATGAAGTTGAAATAGAAGTCGCCGCGGCCGAATTGCCTCACCATCTTCCCGTCGACCTCTCGGTACTCGCCAATGTCGGCGACCACATTACCGCCGCGCAGATTAAACTTCCCGCGAGCGCGACACTCATTACGCATGCGGAAGAAATCGTCGCATCCGTGACGGAATTCAAGGAAGAAAAAGAAGAAATCACACCTGC
>JBBUDH010000014.1:984-2743 GCA_038057405.1 Patescibacteria group bacterium | reverse complement strand
AAAGGGGAGAAGAAAGAGAAGGGCGAATAACCCGTCTGATATACTGATAAATTATGCGCTTCATTCGCGTCGGTCTTTTTGTTGTACTTCTCTGCACGGCGTCGGTACTCGTGCCTTTGGAGGCACGTGCCGCGACGAGCGTTGAAGAGCGCGCGGCACTCCAGGCGCAGCTTGACCAGATAGAGAAAGACATTGCGAATAATCAGGGGACGTTGAGTACGCTTCAGGCACAGCGCACAACGCTCGAACGTGACATCAAAATACTCGACAACAAGATCCGCATCGCTCAGCTCAACATTAAGCAGAGCGATGTAAAGCTTACCCAGCTCAAGGGCAACATCGTTGAAAAACAAAAGTCTATCGTGCAGGTAGACGCAAAGGTGGCGCGGAGCGAGGCGTCGCTCGCGCAGCTCCTGCGGCGTACGCGCGAGATAGACGACATATCGCTCACCCAGCTCGCGCTCGGCGAGAGCCTCGAACAGTTTTTTCAGGACATAGACGATTTCCAGTCCATTCAAAAGTCGCTCGGCGAATCGTTCATCGAGATGGCCTCTCTGCGCGAGGAGCTCTCCGGCCACAAGGCGGCGCTCGAAGAAAAGGAAGACGAGACGCAGAAGGTGCGGCAGGTGCAGGTGCTTGCGAAGAAGGCGGTTCAAGAGGATGAGAAGAAAAAGCAGTCAATCTTGACGGCGACCAAGGGCCAGGAAAAGACGTACCAGCAAATCATTGCCGAGAAAAAGAAGCAGGCCGCGGCCATCCGCGCCGCGCTCTTCGGCTTGCGCGACTCCGGCGCCATCCCGTTCGGTACGGCGTATCAGTTTGCAAAGGAAGCGGAGAAACAGACGGGCGTCCGTGCCGCCGTCACGCTCGGCGTGCTCCGTCAGGAAACGAATCTCGGCGAGAATGTGGGGCAATGTCTCCTCACCAATTCTCCGGACAAGGGCGACGGCAAGGGCAAGAATACCGGCAGGGCATTTAATCAGGTGATGAAAGGCACCCGCGACGTCGACCCGTTCATGGCCATCACCAGCGAACTCGGGCTCGACCCGTTCTCACAGGTCGTTTCGTGTCCGCAATCAAGCGGCTACGGCGGCGCCATGGGCCCCGCGCAGTTCATTCCTTCGACGTGGATGCTCTACAAGGACAGGCTCGCGAGCATCACGGGGCAGAGCCCGCCCGATCCGTGGAGTGCGCGCACGGCGATATTTGCGACCGCGCTTCTCATGGCCGACAACGGCGCCGACGCGGGCACACGCGCATCAGAGCGCCTTGCCGCACTGCGTTACTTTGCGGGCTGGGCTAATGCGGGTAAATCCGCGTACGCCTTTTACGGCAACGGCGTCATGGGCTACGCCGACGAGTATCAGGCTGATATAGATATTCTTGAAGGCAAGTAGAGACCCGGCTATTGTATTTTCGACGGCTTTGGGGTATTGTTGCATCGCAATGAAAAAAGACCTTCATCCGGATACATACCGACAGGTTATCTTCGAAGACTCTACTTCGGGGAAGCGTTTTTTGATTGGTTCGACCATCGAAACAACCAAGAAAGACAAGTGGGAAGACGGTAAAGAATATCCGGTCTATCAGGTTGAAATCTCAAGCGCATCGCACCCCTTTTACACGGGTACCGCCAAGACCATCGATACCGCAGGACGCGTCGATAAGTTCAAGAAGCGCGCAGCATCCACGAAGATCACAAAGAAACCAAAGGCCTCCAAGAAATAACGCCCATGTTGCGCCGTCCCGCCGTAGGCGG
>JBBUDH010000014.1:0-974 GCA_038057405.1 Patescibacteria group bacterium | reverse complement strand
CCCCGGCGCTATACTTACGCTATGGCGGAAAACAAAAACATAAACCTCGAAGACTACGCGAACGACCATCGCGTCTCTTATCTTGTTGCCGAATGGAACCGTCTCACCCAGGCGGAAAAAGATGCGGAAGAACTGATGGAGGTCGACCCCGCCATGAAAGAGCTCGCGGAGAAGGAGCTGAGTGATATTGAGAGTCAAAAGGATGTACTGATGAAGCAGATAGAGGGAATCGTCGGCGGCGACAATGAGCGTGAATGGCCCAACGAGGTCGTCGTCGAAGTGCGCGCGGGTGTCGGCGGCGATGAAGCGGCGCTCTTTGCGGAAGAGCTTGCGGCCATGTATCTGAAATATGCGGAAACGAAAGGATGGAACTTCAAGGCGCTCGACGAATCACGCAGCACGCTCGGCGGATACAAGGAAGCGCAATTCGAGATAAAGGGTCAGGACGTATACCGCAAATTGCAGTACGAAACGGGCGTGCATCGCGTGCAGCGCGTCCCCGCTACCGAGAAGGCGGGGCGCATCCACACATCCACCGCATCGGTTGCGATTCTTCCGATATACAAACGCACCAAGATAGAAATAAATCCCTCCGACCTCGAGATAGAGACCTCGCGCTCAGGCGGCGCGGGCGGTCAGAATGTGAATAAAGTGGAAACCGCCGTGCGCATCGTCCACAAGCCGACGGGTATAGATGTGAAGTGCACCTCCGAACGTTCCCAATCGCAGAACAAGGAAAAGGCGATGACGCTACTCATAAGCCGTATTCAGCAGCAGCAGGACGAGCGGGAAGCGCGCGAGCGCGCGGCCGACCGCAAAGCGCAAGTCGGCACGGGCGACCGCTCGGAGAAGATACGCACATACAATTTTCCCCAGGACCGCGTGACCGACCACCGCATCAAAGAATCGTGGTCCAATGTACCGAAAATAATGGCGGGCGGCATTGAGCCGATACTCGGAGCACTCGAGAAGGC
>JBBUDH010000013.1:4357-28127 GCA_038057405.1 Patescibacteria group bacterium | reverse complement strand
CCTTTGCGGTTGACCGACGAGCGCGGATAGAGCACCGCCATCAGGTCGTTGGGGACCTTTATCGTCTCGAATGTCGAGACGAGCACATATTCCTGCGGCAAAAGGTCGAAGCTCTGTCCCTGCTCAAGCTCGATGACGTCGAAATATTCCGGCCCGTGGTCCTTGAGCGGGTCGATGCTGAGGGCTTGCCTCCCCTTCGCCGTCATCCTCCACGACTTCGGAATGAGGAATGTGAACCCGAGACGGAGGTCTACCGCATGCATCTGCAGCTGAAAACGGTCGAGGCCCGGCTTGAACTCAATGTTGCCTTTCTTTACGCGCGCCAGTATCTCGTCTTTGGTGAGTATTGCCATGGATGCGCATTATAACCGCTACAAAACAATCTGCATGCCGGTGATGGCGGGCAAGGGATTATATTGCGCTGCGATAGGATTCACTATTTCGTCCACCAGTTTCTTATCTTTTTTCTCGGAGCGGTCGTACGTGTTCTTCGGCAGAGCCACGCGAACCGGCGGATGGGCATTTGTGCGGCGCAACATTTCTTCTACCGCAGGAAGTTGGTTGTCGTACACATGGGCGTTGGATATCGAGTGCGAGTAGACGCCGACTCCGACGCCGAGCTTCTGGGCGAGAATGCACTGCAGAAGCGCAAAGCCCGCGACGTCCGACGGAAATCCGAGCACCATGTCGTTGGAGCGCACCATATTGTGGAGGTGCAGCCGCCCTCCGATTATGTTTACGGTAAACGAGTACGGACACGGCACATTCGCTTTTTTTATCCCGCCGAGTCCGTCCTGCGCCGGGTCCCACGTGACGATTACTCCGTGACGGGAACTCGAGTCTTTTTTGAGCAGATCCACGAGAAGGCCGAGCTGGTCGCGGCCGAAGTGTTTACGCCAGCGATAACCATAGGCCACCGTGACAACGTCCGCAGGATTCGTAAAGCTGTCCCAGATTTTCGTGTAGTCGCGCAAAAAGTCCGCGGGCTTGCGCGCACCCGAAATAAACCATATCTGCTCGGCGACGAACATCTTGACGGGAATTTTGCGGAGCGTAAGAAGCGGGAAACCCTCTTTCTCGATATCGATGGAGAAGTGCATTCCCGGAATGGCGATGGTCTCGTGTCCCGTGCGATTGTTCTTCTCGCGCACGCCTTCGCTCATAATGCGCTTCAACATTTCCTGATACATCTCGTCGAAGCGGGTCATAGGGATATCTATTATACCTGCGGCAAGGACGTGCGCGACATGGTACATTTCGCCCATATGGTGAGTATCGAATATCCCTATCTCCCCACAGGTCGCAGTTTTATATACGTCGGGCTCGATAACCCTTTCATGTTGGAGGCAAAAGACTTCGCCCGTGAACACTCGCTGGATGAAATGATGCCAAATTCATCCATCATTGTGAAAAACGGCGTTGTCATCGGCAGAGGTGCCAACGGCAGTGATTACCACAAACTACACGGGTGTGAACGTATCAAACGCGGAATACCGACGGGGCACGGGTATGAATTGTGTGAGGGATGCCACCCAAAGAATCACGGGGAACCTCATGCAATAGTTGATGCGCAGAAAAACGGAAACGATACCATCGGCGCCGACCTCTATATGTGGGGCCACTGGTGGTGCTGCGAGCCGTGCTGGAATGCGATGATTGAGGCGGGCATCGAAAATGTGTACCTGCTCAGAGATAGCGAAAAGCTCTTCAATAAAGCGCACCCCGACAACGTTATCGGCAAGCAGTTTGACGATGTAGAATGAGGCATGCGCGGGAAATTCATCGTTTTCGAGGGCGGCGACGGCTCGGGTAAATCCACTTTCGTCGAACGGCTCAAGAAAGAATCCCCCGATTTTGTATACACACAAGACCCCGGCGGCACCGAGCTCGGCGAACAGATACGGGCGCTCCTCATGTCCAAGAAGACCAGCGGCATCGACGTCCGCGCCGAGCTTCTCCTCTTCCTCGCGTCGCGTGCGCAAATGGTCTCGGAAATAATCCGCCCCGCGCTCGAAAGCGGTAAAACGGTCATATCCAACCGTTTCGCTCTTTCCTCTATCGCCTATCAGATATACGGCCGCGAGCGGCTCGAGCTCCTGCCCCTCTACCGTTCGGTTTCTGATGTGATTCTCGAAGGGGCGATGCCCGACGCGACTATCCTGCTCGACGTCTCACCCGAAGTCGGCCTTGCTCGCGCCCACTCGCGCCCCGAAGAACTCTCGCGCTTCGATCTTGAGGCACTCGCATTCCACAAGCGGGTACAGGAAGGGTATGCGAAACACATCGCGGAATTCGGCACGCCCTTCATCATCGACGCAGGCAGGCCGATTGAGGAGGTCTGGCAAAGCATACAGAAAGCGTTACAATCGGTTTTATAATTTGCCTATGAGCTAAATCTTCCACATATCATTATTCTTTTCACTTCATCATCATGGATCTCTACAAGCGCATAAAAAAACAAGACCCGCAGATATATAAAGCCATTGCAGGAGAATGGGAACGCCAAGCCGACGGGCTCGAGCTGATACCGTCGGAAAATTACACGTCGCCCGCCGTGATGGAAGCGATGGGAAGCATTCTTACCAACAAATATTCCGAAGGGTACCCGAATCGGCGCTACTACGGCGGCAATGAATTTATCGATCAGATTGAAACAGAAGCAATCGAGCGCACCAAGAAAATCTTTGGCGTCCCTTTCGCCAACGTCCAACCCTATTCCGGCAGTCCCGCGAATCTCGCCGTGTACGTGGCGATATGCAAACCGGGCGATACGGTGATGGGACTCAATCTCCTCGACGGCGGGCACCTGACGCACGGATGGAAATATTCCGCGACTGCGCTCTTCTACAAGAGCGTCCCCTACCATGTGCGGGAAGACGGGCGTATTGATATGGAAGAGGTGAGGAAACTCGCACACGAACACAAGCCGAAATTGATCTGGGTCGGAGCGACCGCGTATCCGTACCTCTACGACTACAAAGCGTTCATGGAGATTGCCGATGAGGTCGGCGCATTCGTCGCTGCCGACATCGCGCATGTCGCGGGTCTCATTGTCGCCGGCGCACACCCGAGCCCGGCCGCTCACGCACACATCATCACGACCACCACGCACAAAACGCTCCGCGGCCCCCGCGGCGGCATCATCATGACGACGGCGCGTGGCATCGCGAAGGATGCAGAGCTTGCCCAGCGTATAGACAAAGCGATCATACCGGGCCTTCAAGGCGGACCTCACAACCACCAGACAGCGGCAATCGCGATTGCACTCAAAGAGGCTGCGACACCGGCGTTCAAGGCGTACGGTAAGCAGATTGTAAAGAACGCGAAGGCTCTCGCGGAAAGTCTGAAAAAAAACGGCATGAAGCTTGTCTCAAACGGAACACAGAATCACCTCATCCTCCTCGATCTCGTGCCGGTATTCGGCCCGGGCGGCGGACACTTCGCGAGTGACGCACTTGAGATCGCCGGAATGACCGCGAACAAGAACACGATTCCCAAGGACCCAGGCTCCGCCTTCTATCCGAGCGGCGTTCGCTTGGGCACACCAGCTCTCACGACCCGCGGTATGAAAGAAGCAGAGATGAAAAAAGTCGGCGAATGGATTGCACGTGCGATCCGGGAAGCGAGCCCGTATCGCCTTCCGACCGATACGAAGGACCGCCCCGCGTACCTCGCGAAAGCGAAGAAGGAACTCGAACGAAATGCGAACCTCAAGAAGATACGGCAGGAAGTCCGTACATTCTGCAAGAAATATCCTCTGCCACACCTCGCACGCAAATAGAGCCGTTCTCTGGAAGCCTGTATAATGCCCCAAATGCCTGACCTGAATCTGCCTTCACTCATACAGTACGTCGGCTACCCGGGGCTTTTTACAGCGGTCTTTCTTGAGTCGGGTGTCTTTTTCGGATTCTTCCTGCCAGGGGCATCAATGCTCTTTACCGCGGGACTGCTCGCCTCGCAGGGCATTTTCGACATATGGATACTCATTCCCCTTCTTACCGTCGCGGCGATTCTCGGTGACAACACAGGATACTGGTTTGGCGCCAAAGTCGGGTACCGTTTATTTTTGCGGCCCGACTCGCGGTTTTTCAGGCAGGAACACCTCAAACGTGCAAAAGATTTTTATGACCGTCACGGCTTCCTCGCGATAGTGCTCGCGCGGTTCATCCCTATTATCCGCACCTTTGCGCCCATCGTGGCGGGCGTCGTACGTATGCGATACCGCGTGTTCGTCGTTTACAACATCGTCGGTGCTCTTCTTTGGGCTTCGGGTGTTACCTTCCTCGGATTTTATCTTGGAGAAAAAGTCCCCGGCATCGATACATATATGACGCCCATCATCAGTGGCATCATTATCGTGACCTGTATTCCGCTCGTGCGGGAATACTTCCGCAAGAGAAAAGACGTCTCTACACCGTCTGCTTGAGAAGCGCCAAACCGCCCCAGAGTCCGCCGTTGTCGCCGAGCTCCGCCATTTTTATGACGGGTGACTTTCCGTCCGCCAGGAGTTTGTCGAGTGATTCTTGCACGCGAGGAACCGGAATCGGATTCACACCTACAATCATAGAGCCGCCGAGGACGATGGTATCGGGCGACCACCGTTCGCAAACGACGCGAAGTCCTTCGGCGAGTGTGTCCGCAAGCTTGTTGCGTTCCTCTAGTGAATCCAGATCTTTTGGGCTGATGCCGAATTTTTTCGTTACCGCCGTCCCCGACACGAGGTCCTCCAGGTCGGTGCCGTTTATTTTGATGCCGGCGATACCGCCCGCAGCGGCGATTTTTCCGTCCACAATCCATCCTCCTCCGACGCCCGTCGAGACGGTGATGTACGCAAGCGACTTCACTCCCCTTCCCGCTCCCGCGGTCGCTTCGCCGAGGCCCGCAAGCGCCGCATCGTTGACGATGCGCACAGGAACATCGAGCGCTGCGCTAAGCTCCCGGACGATGTTTGTACCCTCCCACGCACGCAAATTGCGTGCGTCCGATACTACACCTTCGTCGCTCACAGACCCCGCGACACAGCCCGCAACTGCCGGTATCTGCTCACTGCCGGCGAGCCCGTGCGCCAATTCAACAAATTTCGCGATTCCCTCCGACGGATCTTTGGGTGTCGGGACTTTTTTTATTTCACCCAGAGTGTCTGGCGAGGTCGCAGCGACGCGCATGTTCGTCCCCCCGATGTCGCAAACGATATGCATGGTTAGTTTACTCTTCCACAGCAACTCCGCCGAAATCCTTTTTTTGCACCTCTTTATAAAGCGGATTCGGTACAAGCGTCGGCACGCCGCCTCTATCGACGACATAGTACGCGAAGCCGCGCATCTTCTTCACCATCTCATAATCCGCATGCCCCGGCATTGAGGCGGAATCTCCCGCGCCTTCGACGGGGCTATCATCGGCTGTGACCAGCCATTGCGGGCCCGTGTTGACAACCAAGTGCCCGTATCCTGACGGCATATACACAGAGTCACCCGCCTTTACGGGAATTGCTTTAAACTCCTCTATCTTGTCCGGCTGCGGCACATCGTTTTCCACGACCATCTTTTGAAGCAGAGCGATGCCCTCCCCCTGCACAATCCAATACGTCTCGTCTAGCTTGCCGACGTGGTAGTGGCCGTATGTCTTTATGTACTCACCGCCGACGGTCCCCGATTCCCACACCGTAATATTCCGCTTCTTCGAACCCCCGCGAATCATGTAGTAATGGATAGCGGGCCCCTGCGCACCGGGCTTCATGAGCACCTCTTTCATCTTCTCGTGTGTGCGAGCCGCGTATGGTTCGAAAGCCATAGATTTGAGGATTGTACCACACCACGGAGAGCCCCGTAGGACGCAGTATGGTAGTCTTTTAGTCATGCAGTGTCCGCGTGCGGTATTTTTCGACCTCGACGATACGCTCGCGGAGAGTTTCCATGCGCCCTCACCGCAAGCGCTTGCGGGCGTCGGGAAATTGCTCACATATGTGCCGGTCTCAATAATCTCAGGCGCGACATTCCTGCGCATGCATAAGCAGTTTCTCTCTACCCTTGAGTCACATCCGCACGCCAACCGTCTCTATATTTTCGCTACAAGTGCCGCGCAAGCTTACCAGTTCAGTTCGGGGACATGGGAGCAGCTCTACGACCTTGCGCTCGACGAAGAAGCCCGCGCCCGCATTAAAAAGGCCGTCATCGACGCGGTGAACTCGCTCGAAGTGTTGCGTGACATTCCGCACTACGGGGAACAAATGGTTGATAAAGGGTCTCAAATCGCCTACACGCATGTCGGCGTCGATGCGTCGAAGGCGGTGAAAGATTCATGGGATACGGACGGTTCGAAACGGGGGCTTCTCTGGGAAACACTCAAACAGTCGCTGCCCGAATTCGAGGTCCTCATGGGCGGCGTCACAACCATCGATATCACCCGCAAGGATGTAAACAAATCCCACGGTGTCGAGTGGCTCTCGAAAAGACTTTCTATCCCCGTACAAGAAATGCTCTACGTCGGCGACGCACTCTATCCGGGAGGCAACGATGCGGTGGTTATTCCGACGGGCATTCAGACACTTTCCGTCTCGGGTCCCGCCGAAACCGAAAAAATCATCGACGAGCTCCTTACGGTCTGCAGCGCACAGTAGTTATCTTACGGGCAGCGGAGTGTAGAGCTGCTTTGCTTTCTCCCAAAATTCCGGGTGCCCTTGTTTCTCTTTCAGGTAGTACCACCATTCCGCGCCCCAGAGGTATTGCTTATCAAATGAGGTCTGCCGCGCGTAGGCGACTATTTCGTCGAACTTCGCGATGTCCATGCGCTCGAGCTGCGTTTCGAGCGAAGCTTTGCCCGTCGGCTCGACGAGCCACGGCTCGAGCGACAGCTCGATGAGAAATGCCGGCTTTGTGCCGTACAAAATCTCCATGAGGCGCTCCTTCGCGCGGTAGACGAGCACGGGGAGTTTGGTCTTGAATTGTCCGAGTTCGGGACTCCAGAAATACATGTAGAGGCTGGTGCCGAAAGCATCGCCGTTCTTGTACGGCCCCGTCCAGAGCCCTAGATTTCCGCTGTCGGTCACCAACACGGGGCGAGTATCAAGAGAATGCACTAGTGCGATTTCTTCCCGCAAAAATGCTTCATCGAGTTCTCCGCAATGCTCAAAGGCGAACGCGCTCAAATACGGCTCGTTCTCCACCTGCCAGTACGTAATGGCCGGATTGTTCTTGTATCGTGTCACGACCGCGGTCAGATACTCGCGCAACTCCCCTTTCTGCTCTTCCCACGAGAGCTTTTGCGCCCACCCGGGAATATGACATTCCGGCCATCGCGGAAGACGCCGCCCGACCGCGAGGACCACGCGCGCATCGCGCGCTCGCGCTTCTTGCAGCTGGTAGTCCAGCTCGCTCCAATCGTACCCATCCCGCTTGGGCTCTACGCGCGGCCAGTACGCGGGGATGCGGATATCGCGCACCTTGAGGTCATCCAGAACCGCACGGTATGTTGCGTGCCAGTCGAGTCCCAATTCTTCGGCGTGCATCGCGCTAAACGTGACACCGTACGCGACGCGCGACGGTACCGCATGCAGTGTCAAAAAAAGAAATCCCGCCCCAAGCAACGCAACGACCAGAGCCATTATCCACACGGTGCGCATCAGGCTCATACGAGGAACAATGCGGCGAGACCCCCGACGATGCACAAAATCCCGTACACCTGGTGCGGGAACTGATGTTTGTGTATCTCCCCCTTGAAGATGCCGGGAAACCAGCGGGCGCAGAAGAATGCGAAGGAAAGGAGAAATACAAATTGAAGGCCTGCCAGGGCATTCACGATAGTGACGCTTCCCATACTGATGGCAAGGAGCGTGAGAAACGCCGCGACACCGCCGAGCGCCTTGTTGGAGACGACCAACCACTTCATGCCGTGCGATGACGCGCGGTATCCGTGGAAAATTGCTTTACGGTTCGCGGGGACAGCGAGCAGAAAGAGTGCGCCGATGACATTAGTCATGCGCGACCAGAAGAATCCGTCGATAAAACTCGTCTCTTGAAAAATAAGTTTGATGAGGACGGCGGAGGCGGCAAAAAATACACCCGAGACCACCACGAGCCCAAGCGAGTTCCAGGTGAGCTTGAAGTGCGAGATGAGCACGGTCCCGATGACGAGCAGTATAAATGCGGGAAGGAAGGCGCGCGGGAGGTCCTGATTGAGGAAGACGAATGCGAGGTGGGCCGTCACGACCGCGGATACGGCGCCGACAATCGGCACTGCGTCGGAGGCGTTGCCCCGCTTGAGCGCCGTATAGAGAAAAAGTACGGAAAGGATGAACGTCGCGGATGCGAGCAGGGACAACGAGATGAGTGTGAACGACGGCACGGAAATGAGGCCGAACGGCACCAAAACGAGCACGAAGCCCGACATGATGCTGATATAGAAAGCGTACACCACGGGTTTCCCCAGGTGCTGGTGGCTCACGAGCACGTATTTGTCGACGAGCACGATACCCGCCGAGATGAGCTGGGCGAGCACGGCAAGCGCTATCCAGGTGACCATGCCGTCAGTCTACCAGAGCATTCTTCTCGCAGATCTGTTTATACACGTATGCGGATTCCCGGATACGGCGCGTCTGCGTCGCGTAATCCACCTCGACAAGCCCGAATCTCGGACCGAATCCTTCCGTCCATTCGTAATTATCGAGCATTGACCAATGCAGGTACCCTTTGACGGGCACACCATCCGCGAGCGCGCGGTGCAGCGAGCGCGCGGCGTTTCGTATGAATTCCGCGCGCCTCGAATCCGCCGCATCGGCAAGCCCGTGCTCCGATACATAGACGGGAAGTCCGTAGCGTTTGAGTCCGACGAGGCAGTGATAGAGCGACGTCGGATGCAGTTCCCACCCCATGTCGGAGCGCACTGCCGCGGCCCGCTCACCCGCGGTCGCGCCGAATTTGCGGTGATGGTAGTGGTTGAGCCCGATGAAGTCCTGATATCCGGCGATGAGCCGGAGAAAGCGATGGTTCCAGAACCGATCGGAGAGCGCGCACCGGAGCATATTGAGCGGATTCCAATTCGATTCGAAAAATATATTGTGCTTTGCAATCCCGACCTGAATAGCCGGCCGCGCCTCCTTCATCGCTCTGTAGGCTGCGCGGTGCGCCGCGGCAATCGCCGAGATGACACGCAAATGCCGCAGAGGATTCTTGAGAAACGGCGGCCAGACGCCGTCCCAATAGCCCTTGGCCGAATACACCATCGGCTCATTGTGCGTAAGCCAGAGGTCCGCTTCGCTCCCCAAGCGCTCCACGACGAAACGGCAGTAGCGCGCAAAAACCTCGGGCGCATCCTCGTGCAAAAAACCGCCCCGCTGTGAAAACCAGAGCGGAAGCGTGAAGTGCCACAGATTCGGAACGGGCGTGAGACCCCGCACTTTAAGCGCGGCAAAGACGGCCCGGTAATGTTCGATTTGCTTCTCGTCGAATTTCCCTTCCTCCGGCTCAATGCGCGCCCATTCGATGGAGAAGCGCTGCGCGTTCATGCTGAGGCTTGCCGCAATATCAAAATCGCTCTCAAAGCGGTTGTAGAAATCGCACGCACGCCCCGCCGCAGGGACTTTCCCCTCACGGGCGGCCTGCGCCCAATCAACGTTCTCGATACCTCCCTCGACTTGGTACGCGGCAGTGGAAGCACCCCATAAAAATCCTGCAGGAAACTTGAGCTCGGCCATTGGCCTATTCTATCAGACCCGATTATGAAGTCGCCGCGGAGCGTCGGACGAAAAACATGAGCACGATGAGGAAGGCGAAGAGCGTTGCGGACATGAGAGGAAACGTGATGTAGCCGAATTCGAAGAGGATGCGCTGCGCGCAATCGCCCGCGCCGCTCGCGGGGCATGGGACGAGCGCCTGGCCTCCCATTTGCAGGTAGTGCTGGTAGAGCGCCGCGATACCGCCGAGAATCGAGAAGCCGATGGAGTAATCCGCGACGGAGCGGTCATTCTTCCACAGAGCGAGCGCGAAGAGGACAACCTGCGGCCACAGGAATACGCGCTGTACCCAGCACCAACCGCACGGAGCGAATCCGAGTATCTCGGAGTAGTAGAGCGTCATCACGGTCGCGCCAAGCGTAAGGAGGAATGCGAGCCACAGTCCCCAGCGGCTTAGAAGCCCCGCAATGTCCTGAAGGTCGGTGAACTTCTTTTGCAAAAAATACAGCACAAGAAATCCGGCGCCAGCGACCTGCATCGCGAGCGTCCCGAGTGCGAGCAGATAATTCAGTGTTTCAACAGACATGGCTGCTTACGGAAGCGGACAACCGCTTGCGTCGGAAAGTTCTTGCAGCGTGCGCTCACCCGTAAGGGTCGTCGTGCTGTTGGGGAACGTCCATGTCGGGTAGCTCTGGATGCCTTTATCCTTGCAAACCTGCAGTTGCTCCTTGCCGTCGGGAGTCGAGCATTCGACGTACGGCAAAAGGCGCGCGGCGGTGCCGAACATCCTCTTGGTCGCCTGGCAATGCGGACACCAGAACGCGCCGTAGAAAACGACGCCTTTGTCCTTTAAACATTGCGCAAAGGGGTCGAGCTTGCTGGGAGACGAGCGGACGACGAGCGACATGCCGATGCCTGCGACGATAAGCGCCACGATGATAAGCCAGAATATAAGCACTCCCCTTTTCATTCCGCTTATGATACCGCCATGTCACAGAAATGCCAAACATCGTGTTTCTGATAGAATGTCTTCATGTCGAACCCTATCGTCGAGGTGGAGAAAGCTTTGCACGTGGAGGATGTCGACCGCGCGTTTCTCCTCAAAGTCGTTCAGCCGTCCCTGGTGGGCCTGATTGACGGCTCCATCTCGACGCTCGCCCCGCTTTTTGCAGCCGCGTTTGCCAGCAACAGTCCGCATATCGCCTTCCTTGTCGGTACGGCGGCCGCTATAGGCGCCGCTATCTCAATGGCATTTGCCGAGGGACTTTCGGACACGGGTGAGCACACGGGCCGCGGGCATCCCGCCATCCGCGGGAGTATCGTCGGGATAGCGACCTTCATCGGCGGTATCTTTCACACGCTCCCCTTCCTTATCCCCGACCTTACGACTGCGCTCTATCTCGCATACTTTGTCGTCGGTATCGAACTGCTCGCTATCGGCTATATCCGCTACCGCTATTTCAAAATGGGATTTTGGTCATCTATCGTGCAAGTTGTTTTTGGCGGCGCACTGGTCTTCATGGCCGGTATCTTTATCGGGACGGCTTGATTTTAAAGATTGCATCCAATGGAATCTTTAAAATCACGGGCGATTTTTCCAAAAAATCGACCGCGAAACATTAGACCTGTGCACAGTGTGCGCATTTGCACCCGACGGGCCGGATGAATTCGTCAAAATATTCGGTGTCGTAATCGATGGTCAACTCCTCCCCTTCTTTTATTGCACGCACGGCCGTAATCATGATGTGTCCGCCGTCTATCTCGGCCTCCGTGTTGGGATCGCAAGAGTGATTAATGTAGCGTGCGGTATTGCTGCGCGGTGAGCCGTCGATGGTCCATTCCTCATCTATCTCGAAGAGATAGCGCGATGTCATCGTATCGGCGAGCGCGGTCGGTATCTTCTTGCCCGTATATTCCAGAATAAAGTCGCCCTTTTTGATGGGTGTAGCGGCGAAGAGCCCCTGTCCCATCCCCGGCTTCGACCGGCGTATCTCAAAACGTGCATCTATCGCTTTCATGGAGGCGAAGTATAATACAGGGCATGACCAAACGCGAAAAGCTCTCTACCGAAAGTTATAAGGGCGTACGCGATTTCTACCCGGACGACCAGTTCATACAGCGCTATCTCTTCGAGCATATGGAGCGCGTATGCGAGCTTTTCGGATACGAAGAATACAACGCTTCCATACTCGAGCCCGCGGAGCTCTACCGTTCAAAGACGAGCGAAGAAATCGTCAACGAGCAAACATACACATTTACCGACCGCGGCGGCAGAGAGGTCACGCTGCGCCCCGAGATGACCCCTACCTTCGCGCGCATGGTCGCGGCGCGGCAGCGCGACATTCCGCTCCCCGCGCGCTGGTATTCCATCCCCAATGTGTTCCGCTACGAACGGCCGCAGAAAGGCCGCTTGCGAGAGCACTGGCAGCTCAATGCCGATATTGTGGGCGCCGAAGGCGTCGAGGCGGACGCCGAGATAATAGCGGTTGCTCACGGCGTCTTACGCTCGCTCGGAGCTGATGAGCGCAATTTCGAGATACGCGTATCGGACCGCCGTATTCTCGACGCGATTTACCAGTCCGTCGGCATTGCCAAGGAGTACACGGGTAGCGTCACCCGGCTCCTCGACCGTCGCGCAAAGATAGATGACTTCGAAAAGGAGCTCACGACGCTCATCGCCCACGAAGAAAAAGCGGTAAAGCTCATCGAAGAGCTCGAGCACATCACCTCCACCGCCTACCTCGAGGAATTGCGGGTGGCGCTCGAACACCTGGGCGTGCGCAATATGGTCGTGGACACTTCCATCACCCGCGGCTTCGACTACTACACGGGCATGATATTCGAGGTATTTGACACCGACGAGAGCAACCGCCGTTCGCTTTTTGGCGGCGGCCGCTACGATAATCTCTTGAGCCTCTTTGGCGGAGAGCCCATCCCCGCCGTCGGATTCGGCATGGGCGACGTCACGGCACGTGACTTCCTGGAGACGCACAATCTATTGCCCACGTACACGCCCTCTACCGAGCTCATGATATGCATCGTCGAGCCGGAGGCCACCTCGCACGCGGTACAGCTCGCACAGGGACTCCGACGCGAGGATGTGACGACCGCCGTGAATTTCTCCGGCAAACGTATCGGCGACCAGATACGGGGCGCCGATAAAATGAAGATACCGTTTATCATCGCCGTCGGCGCCAAAGAGCGCGACTCCGGCCGCTACACGGTGAAAAATCTTTCGACGGGTGTCGAGATTACACTCCCCGCCGACCGCATCGCGGAACATCTGTTCTCGTCTCTCGGCTAATACTTGCATGCGGGTCGTCACTTTTGATATCGAGACGGCGAATTGGATGTCGGATATCGGCTCTTCCGACCCCGCAGACCTGACGATTGCCCTCGTGTGCATCCACGATTCGGAGACAGATACCTACTCGAGCTACCTTGAACCCGAGCTCCCACAGATGTGGAACATCCTGGAGCGCACCGACGTACTCGTCGGCTACAACTCCAACCACTTCGACATCCCGCTTTTGAACAAATACTATCCCGGCGACCTCACCAGGATTAAAAGCCTCGACATCATGCAGGAGGTCTATTCCGTCATCGGACGGCGACTGAAACTCGATTCGATTGCCGAAGGCACGCTCGGTGAGAAGAAAAGCGCTTCGGGCGCGCAATCACTCCAATGGTGGCGGGCGGGTGAGATTGAGAAGGTACGCGCATACTGCTTGAAAGACGTTGAGATAACCAAAAAGATATTCGATTACGCGCTTGCAAAAGGTTCACTGAAATACCAGGAACTAGGTCGTGCACGCGAATTCAAGCTCGATACCTCGAAGTGGCTCACCGAAAGCGGCGGTGCGATGACCTATACGCTGGGGCTGTAAGCGTTTGACAAGGTGAACGCGACTGCTAGGCTTCTCGCGGGCGGGTGCATTCCGCGCCTTGTTCCTTTCGGGAGGAAACTCATGTCTGATACGACAAAGAGGCCTCTCGTCCACCGCGAGGCCTCGTACTGGCGGCGTGAAGTTCTCACGCTGCCGAACCTCATAACGTTATTCCGCGCCGGGTGTGCCTGCTGGATGCTTGCGGAGCCGTATGCGCCTCTGCAAGTTGCCATTTTAGCCTTCCTCGGCTGGACAAGTGATGGTCTCGATGGCTGGGTGGCAAAAACCTTCGGCATGACGAGTCGGTTCGGAGCGCGGTTGGATCAGTATGTTGATTGGCTCTTCGGCATCGCGATGCTCTATGCTATCTACGTGGCAGAACCGCCTACGTGGTATAGCATCGGCATCATCTGCCTAATCAGCCTGTATCTGCTGGTTCGCATGCGCTACTACGACGCCGACACGCCTGAGGTCGCCAAGCTCAAGACGTTCCTCCAGTTCTTGGGGGGTGTTGTCATACTGATTGGTGACGCCGCCGGTATCGGGTTTATTACCGGCATCGGCTACGTCATAATCATTCTTTCACTCCCGCTGCTAGTGCTTTGCCTGCGGGAATACCACCTGCAGAGCAAGCAGAGCGAAACGACTCGGCCCGGACCCTAGCGGTTCGGGCCGGGACTTTTTGTGCTCCCGGCCCTAATCCCAAAATTCGCTTCGCTCTTTTTGTGCTTGGGGCCGGGATCGAACCGGCGACCCTTCCCTCTTCAGGGGAATGCTCTACCAACTGAGCTACCCAAGCCCCGACACCAATTTTGCCATTGTTTTTATTGCATCCCGAGCAAATCGGTAATACATACTCCCGGGCAAACGATGCGTATCAGCATCATCTCAGAAGAAAAACATAAATGCAATTATGGCAAATTTGGTGTGGGGGCAAGCATCCTACCGCGTGCCCGTCGGGACGCCGCCGAATCTTGCCTGGATGTCTTTCCACATGACTTCGAAACTCCCCATCTGTGCCTGCGCTTTCGCGCTCGTGCCCTGTATTTGCTGGACGGTTTTCATCATGTCGTCGACAACGGGCGCGAGGTAGGTCATATAAAACCACAGCGGCGCGAGGAGGATAGCCATCCAAAAAATGAATTTGATGATGCCACCCCAAATAGCATTGCGGCGCATCTTGTGGAGCATTTTATTGTTCTCCTTGGTAAGGCGATACATCTCCTGAAGCGTTTGTTCGTCCATGGCCATATTCTAGCACTCTGCTGCCACCTTCTATGCCCTCGGCAGGAATCGAACCCACATCTCTCCCTTAGGACGGGATTGCTCTATCCATTGAGCTACGGGGGCAAGCTGGAACCTTGCCAGCTTATCACACGAGCTACCGGGGAAGCGAACTATATAGCGAGCAGCTCGCGCAGTTTGGGCTCGTCGAATCCGACGATGAGGTCTTGGCCGACGGTAATCACGGGCACACCCATTTGGCCGCTTTTTTCTATCATCTCCTTGCGCTTGGCAAGGTCGGTACCGACGTTGTAATCGGTGAATGCGACGCTATTTGCTGTGAAGAAATCCTTCGCCGCGTGGCAGAAGTGACAGGTCGGTGTCGAGTAAATGGTGACTTGAGCTTTTGTTGCCATAGGTCTGTTGTTATTTCTTAAGTGACGTAATTATATCATTAATGCGTCGCGCTTAGAATCCTAATTTCTCCTTTACCAGGATAACGATCGCATTGCGCTTCATCATGGAGCTTTCGCCGTGAAGAACCGTGGTTTTGTTGTGTTGTGTGCCCATACCGTAGAGTTTTTTCATATGTTCGTCCTCAAGCGGGATGACATGCTTTTTGAGGCGCTCGAATGCAGCCGCAAGATCGGGGACGATTTTCTGCGCGCCGACCACGAGAATAAGATTGGGCGAAGTATAGGCGAGGTGCGGCAACTGGCTTCCGGTATTCGATGCGATGACCAACTCCCCCTCCTCGGTGACCGCATGCACGCTTCCGAGATAGTAGTCGGAAACGACGGAATGTTTGCGCAAGTGCGCCCTCTTTTCTTCGTCGTCTTCTTTCAATACGGCTTCGTGCAGGTTGTGCCACCCGTGCTCGCCCGCCTTCAAGTGGTCCACAAATCCTATCTCCTCGAGCGTTACCGACGAGCCGTTCATGACTGAGGCACCTTCCGGTATGAGTTTCTTGATAGTTTCAAAAGCTTCCTTGGCGTTCTCTACGACGATGGGTGTGAAGCCGTGTGCCTTGAGGGCTTCCGCCGTCTTTTCGACGGACTCGTGCGATGCAAGCTTGCTGTAATCCATAAATAGTGTAGTTAGTTTACTTTGTAAAGTGATAAGCGAGTGCCCATCATAGTCTATGCACTTTACTTTGTAAAGTAGACACAACTGTGCTAGCATGTGGATATCTATGAAAAGAGGCGCGGATGACTGCCCTATCAGCAAAGTCGTCGGATTATTCGGCGATTCGTGCTCTATTCTCATCGTCCGCGACTTGCTCGAAGGCCCGAAGCGCTACAGCGAGCTTGAATGCTCTCTCAACGCGTCCTCCCGGACACTTGTCAAGAAATTAAAGCTTCTCGAACATGAAGGACTAATCAATAGAAAGAAACTTTCGGGAACGAGCGGATACGGCAAATATCAACTCACCAAAAAAGGAGCTGCATTTCAGAAGGTGGCCGACGCCATGCGAGCGTACGGCAAGAAGTACCTCTAATGTAATCTTTCAAGTACAATAAAGCCCTTGCGGGTATATTCACGGGTTCATATACCCGCGTCGCTCGGACAAAATCCAAGCGAGCTTTGATTTTGAATCCTCACTAGCGGGTATAGTTTAGTGGTAGAACGAATGCTTCCCAAGCATTAGATCGGAGTTCGATTCTCCGTACCCGCACTAGGAGCGAGGGAAGTGAGAGCTCGCTCTCATTTCCGAGTGACGACGTGCGGTCGAGTGAAGCGTTCCCCGCAACAACTTTAAGCGAGGTCGACAGGGGGTTTTGGGAGACCCCGCAGGGCTTGGCCCGAGGACAGTACATTTTTCAGCAGAAAAATGTTGTTCTCCCAAAACCCCCTGTCGCCGAGCGCCCCTTCACCACCACGTAAATGTTTTCTTGAGCCAATCGACGAAAGACGAGGTTGCGTGCGTCGGGGCTACGGGCGGCGTATCCACTATAACGATGAGTCCCTCGCCGCGGGCTGCAAGCGCGTACTGTTCGCGCAATACCTGCTCCTTGCCGCGATCGGTCTCGAGGCTCGCGATATCGGCGTCGAGCTGTGCTTGTCGCTTAGATAGGTCGCCGAGCTGCATTTCCGCCTCTTTCCGCAGCAGGCGCGATTCCTGTTGCTTCTTATATGCGCTCCATACACCCATGGCGGAGAGGACTATGAGCGCAAAGAGCCCCAACAAGATAAGGCGTCTGCCGAAGAGCCGCACCGGATCATTCCTTGGACGCAAAACTGCCATACGATATACTATATACCTTACCCGATATACTATTCACATGAGCTTCCTTTTCGACAAACGAACCAAAACGGTCATCCGGTGGGTATGGAGCGTGGTCGCTATCGTCGTCTCCATCGGTATGGTCTTCTTCTTCGCCCCCGGGCTTCCTGAATGGCTTGCCAGCCTGTTCTAGCTCTCACGCACTACTTTCAAAAACACGTCGTGGGGTATATCTACTTTCCCGCGGGCGAGCATCTTTTTCTTGCCTTTCTTTTGCTTTTCCCGCAGTTTCATTTTGCGCGTGATGTCGCCGCCGTACATATGCTGCGTGACGTCCTTCTTCATGGCCGACTTGCGGCGCGAGGCAATAATGCGTCCGCCCGTCTTCGCTTGGATTTTGAGCTCGAACATTTGTCTCGGCAATAGTTTTTCAAGACGTTCCACCATTGCTTCGGCTTCCACATTGATGCGTCGCTCGGAAACGATGCGGGAGAATGCCGGCACCACCTCTTCGGCGACCAACACGTCCAAACGCACCACATGTGCTTCGCGGAGTCCGAGTATCTCGTACGAGAGTGATGCAAATCCTGACGAAGCACTTTTCAGACGATCAAAGAATCCCCGCATGAGCTCGCGAAGGGGCATAAGCGCGTGAAGTTCCGTTTTTCCGTCGGGTAGCGTTTCCGTATTCCCTACCTCCGCTTCATGGTCGTACAAAAGCTGCGAGATTCCTCCGATGTATGAGGGCGGCGTCAATATCGTCACGCTCGCCCACTTCTCGCGCACGCTCTTGACCGTGCCGTCGTCGGGAAAACGCGCGGGAGAGTATATTTCTTCGACGCCACCGTCCGTCCGCGTGATTTCATATACCGTCGTCGGCTGCGTAACGACGAGCTCCATGTTGAATTCGCGACGCAAGCGCTCGACGATTATTTCAAGATGCAACATCCCCAGGAAACCGCAGCGGAATCCCCTGCCCATAACGCCCGAGGATTCCTCCTCGTACGACAGCGACGAATCCGAAAGCTTAAGTTTGTCGAGCGCCTGACGCAACATGGTGAGATCATCCTGGCTCGCCGGATAGACGCTCGCCCAAATGACGGGCGTCGGCGCCAAATAACCGTGAAGTGCCTCCGCAGGCCGCTTGCTCTGGGTGATAGTGTCCCCGACCGACGCGATTCCCGGCTTTTTGATTCCCGTCACGATGTACCCGATCTCGCCTGATTCCAGAGATTCACGGGGAGTCTCCTGCGGCGTGAGTACGCCGACTTCGAGTGCGATGAAATCCGCCTCGGCTGCGACAAAGCGCAGGTAGTCGCCTTTTTTAAATTGGCCGCCGAAGATGCGGAGGTACACGATGATGCCCCGGTGGTCGGAATAACCGAAATCGAAGATTAAGCCTTGCGCGCCGGTTTCCGCAGTCCCCGGCGGGGGCACCCGTTCTACCACCGCATCGAGAAGCGCGGATACGCCCTCCCCCGTCCTCCCCGAGCACCCCAAGACCTGCGATTCCTCGACACCGAGCAATGTCGCCAGCTCTGTCGTAATCTCCGCCGTCCTCGCGTGCGGCGCATCAATTTTTGAAACCACGGGAATAATCACACGGTTAAGTTTCTTTGCGACCGCTAGTACGGAAAGCGTCTGCGCCTCAACCCCTTGCGTCGCGTCAACGAGGAGAATGACGCCCTCAACGGCTGTAAGCGCACGCGACACTTCGTACGAAAAGTCGACGTGACCCGGAGTATCTATGAGATTAAGGACGTACGGAGCGCCGTTTTTCTTCCACTCCATGCGCACCGGTGCCATTTTGATAGTGATGCCGCGTTCGCGCTCCAGATCCATCTTGTCGAGCACTTGCTCCTGCATGCGTCGCGGCTCTATCGTCCCCGTCAATTCAAGCATGCGGTCTGCAAGCGTGGACTTCCCATGGTCAATGTGAGCGATAATTGAGAAGTTACGAATGTGACTTGTCATATTTATTTATCGCTCGCATTGCGAAAGGGGTCGGGAAAACTGTAGTTTTCCCGTGTCGGAGAGCAGGGCGAAGCCGCTGAGAACCGGGGGTTCTCAGGGAGAGACGTACTCGTCGCGACGATTTGGGCAATGATAGAAAAATTTCTGATGTTCATAAGAAGAAGTGTACCTTACCAAAAAAGAGAGCGGGGCGCATGTGCGTGGGGTGTCTCGCAGGCCGCAGGCACGCGAGTGCCGAAGGTGTCGGCGGGAGTACCCGCCGACCTGACGAGCGCTACTGCAGAGTGGTCGGTGTGCTCTCTTCCGATGAGACCACAACGCTGCGCGGGACGGGTACAGAAATGCCGCCCAACCTCCCGCGAATGACCTCGGTAATTTCTGCGAATTCGTGGCTCCGCAGAAGCGCGTACACGAGTCCAGCGACTATAATCCCAAACACGCCCGCGACAAAGCCCCGCGTGAAGACCGAGAGCGTCGTCGAGGCGAGCGTGATAGGCCCGATGGCGACGAGCACGCCGTACGCCGCTGATCCGGCGAGGAGCGCGGCGACGGCGCTCTCTACCCACGCCCGCCACACACGCGAAAAGAATCCCGAGAAACGGTGTTCAAAATGTACAATCAGTACGATAGAGCCGAGTATCGAAACGCTTGTAGAGGCAAACGCAAGCGCCAAAACGGTGCTTCCCGGAACATCCACCACACGCAGGAGTCCCTGGGCAAGCTTTGAGATGAGCTCGTTCTGAAATACGCCGATGAGTATCGCGCCAAGACCGACCGTCCCGAGCGAGGTGCCGAGGGCCACCAGGAACGGCACGAATGTGCGCCCGGCGGCGTAGTACCCGCGCACGAGGAGGTAGGTAATCCCTTGCGCGGTGAGCGAAAGCGACAAAAGCGCCAGAACCGCTGCGGTAAGACGGGTATCTGTCCAATCGAAGGCACCGCTTCCCAATATGACACGGACGATGTGTGCGCGCAGCACGATAAAGAGGGCCGTCGCCGGAAGCGACCAAAAGACCACGAGCCGCGCGGCGTTGGCGATATGCTCGATGAAGTACGCTTTGTCCCCGCGCGAAAGCGCCGCCGCAAGTACGGGAAATGCGGCAACGGAATACGACGCACCGATAACGGCGAGCGGTACCGCCTGCAGGTTCGAGGCAAACATGTATACGGCGATGGAGCCGGGAACGAGCGTCCCCGCCAGCGCGACTAACCCGATAAACGAGACCTGGTTCATCGAGAGTGCGAGCGCCCGGGGTATCGAGATTTTCACGGTCTCAAGGAATACGCGCGGTTTGAAAGCGCGCGGCAGTGCATGAATGAATCCGTCGGCGAATACCGACGGGAGTTGTATACCCACATGCAACAACGCGCCGAGCACCACGCCTATTGCTAGCCCCGTCAGCCCCCACCGCGGGGCGAAAAGAATGACACCGCTTATGATACCGACATTATAGAGCAGCGGTGAAAGCGCATACAGAGCGTAGCGTTGTCGCACTTGCGTTATAGCGCCGAAAATGTTGGAGAGTCCGAGGAATATCGGCTGCAGGAGCATGAGACGCGTGAGAGCGACGAGCGCGCCACCCTGCCCCGCCGCAGTAATCTCCGGAAAGAGCACCGACAATATCGCGGGCGCAAAGATTGCGGCAATAATCGAGATGGTGACCGCAACGAGCGAAAATCCGACAAGTATCGTATCTATGTACTCCCGCTGCTCCTGCGTGCTGCGCCGCGTGAGTTCGGGAATGAGAATATAGACGGAAACGAGTGCACCCGCACCGACAAAGATTAAATCGGGAATGCGGAAGGCCGCGTAGTAAATGTCGAGCGTTGCGGAAGCCCCGAAAGAATGCGCGAGCAGCCTGTCGCGCAAGAGCGCAAGCAGAGACGAGAGCAATGAGGAGAGCGCGATAACGTACACGGCTGTATGAAGTCCGCGCACCTCGTATGAAAGGAGCTGAAGAGCCCGCCCCGTTAGAGCGAACATACAATGATTTTAGAAATTAAACCTGTGCGACTTTGCGCGGCATTAGGACGCTCTAACGGGGCCCGGTTCATCATATGAGCTATTTGGCCGGCGCCGTCGCGGCAGCTGTGGGAGACTTACCCGCCCGGAGATTTTTAATGGCGTCTTTGACGACTTGCTGGCCCGGGTCAAGCGCACCGAGTGCCTCGAACACCTTGAGCGAATCGGCCGCACGTCCCGCGTCGTAGTACGCCAATCCAAGGACATATGCGGCGTTCGCGTAGTTTGACTGGAGTGTGAGCGCCTGTTCGAGGGCCACAATGGCATTGGGATAGTCTTTTGCGGCATAGGCAATCGCGCCGGCGTTGTACCACGCAAGCGGATCTTGCGGTGCGTACTGCGTTGCGAGCGCAGCAGCCGCAAGCGCGTTCTTCAGGTCATTAGTGGAGGCATATATCTGCGATGCGGCGTAGTAGGCGGCGGCGAAGTCGGGCTTCAACTGTGCGGCGGCGGCAAGGTTCTGAAGTGCGGCGTCTTTGTTGCCGGCAAGCAGTTCGATCTGCGCGAGCTGGAAAAGCGGTACGGGGCTTGAGGGATTTTCCAGGCGGGCACGCTGGTACGCAGCCCGCGCATTTTCGTATGCCCCCTCGACTTGGACGCCGGCAAGCTGCTGATACAGACCCGCGAGCTCAAGCCAATTCTGATAATCATTTGCATTGATGGCGACCGCGGCGAGTCCGTGTTGGATGGTTGCCTCAAGGGTGGCTTGGAGCTGCGTGCGCGCCGCCTCATCTTGCGTATCTAACTCCGCGAGCATTTGCTGCAATTGTACGAGGCCGAGCTGCACCGCCGAGCGGTGAGCACGCGCGCTTCCCGGATTCACCCGGAGCGCCTGATTGATAAGGGCGGACGTGGCCGCCGTGTCTTGTGTCCCGTTGAAGACGACGATGCCGCGGTTCAAAATAACTTCCGACGTGAGCACCCGTGCCACGCCCAGGGGTGCAGCGATGATGATGACGCCAAAGACGGCAAGCAGAGCGGCGTGACCGATGCTTCGCGCGCCTCCCGCGCCGAGTGACACAAAGAGGGGCCGTCCGAGACCCGCATGACGGGCGAATGCGACAAGCAGTCCGGCGGCGAGGAACACGGATACGCTCAAAGCGGGGCCCGGCACGTACAGTGCGAGGAAAACGGCAAGATATACGGAGCCAAGACCGAGAGCGGCGACGTAGAGCGTGTCGGGTACATCATGCGCGCGCCGTACGAGTGCGCGGGCGGCCGTCCACAGTAGTGCGGCAAGAAACACGACCCATGCAAGGGTGCCGAAAATGCCCGTCGTGACAAAAGATGTCGGAATGGCACCGACGCCGGCATTGAAATCGGCGTTCCAGAAAAGCGTCTGATTAACGCTCGCGGGTTTGTAAAGACCCCACTCGCGGGCAAATGTGTTCGGTCCGGAACCGAAGAAAAGCGAGGCGGGCTGCGTGAGTGCCGCGCCGCCTATGCCCATCGTCCCCTGCCAGGAGGGACGTACCTCGGCATGAGAAACCTTGATACGGGACGGCAGTACGTTGTTGATGTAGCCCCCGAACACCATTGAGAAAACGGCGAGCGCAATGACGGCTACCCACACACCATGCGCCGACAAGGAAAACGTGAGGCGACCGGAGCGGGCACGCACCGCAAAGAGCTCTGCGGCGAGTGCGATGAACGCGAGGGCGGCGAGAACCGCCCATACATCGAAGAAATCCGCGATAACCAGAAATCCGAGTGACGCGGCGCACACGAGGTAAAAGAGATATTTCCATATACCGGCAGCAGCCGCGGTCGTGCGGACGGCAAGACTAAGCAGAACAAAAAAGCCGAGGATGATGGCAAATTCATGCCAATTGCCGAATGCGTTGCCGGTTTGCGAAGCGATGACCCCACCGAGGCTAAGCCCAGGCATCGCGAAGTGAAGGACCTCAAGTAACAGAAGGAGGGACGCACCGAGTGAGAGTCCCCGCACAACTTTGACCGCGCCATGCTTTCCTTCCGAAAAGATGAGCGCACAGAGGGCAAACGCGGCAAACAGGATGCAGGCAAATGCGAGCGTGTCCTGTTCGACGCCGCTGCCGACGAGAGATACCTGCGAGACGCCGGAAAATGCGACGGAGGATGCGTACGCAAGCGGAATGAGCACACCGCTCACCAGAAGAAGGCTCCCGGGTATACGTACGCTCCCTTCTATAAAACGAGCGGCAATCCACGAGACCGCAGCGAGCAAAAGGAAAAATACAATAAGGATAACCTTGGCCTGTACCAGCGTTACCCAGAGAAGCGGTACAAAGAAGATGGGCAGCAGCGAGATGAGCAGCAGCATGCTCCACTGCGCGACTAAATCGAGTTTTGATGTGCCGGTGCCCATAAGATATGCGTAATTGGTATGGTTCGTAGTGTACCACAGGCTCCCGGCCGGTGTTAAAGGCGGAAATTCACGAATATTCCCCGTAACACACGAGAAAAGAGAGTCCTTGCGGACTCTCTTTTCGTTTCCTGCATAGTGAGCCGGATTCTGTCTGATTCCGCCAAAGGCGGAACGAGGCAACCATGTATCTGGGATAAGTGTCGCCACTCACCTCAAGCGGCTCTCTCAGTCACGCCGCACTACACTCGTTCCTCAAAATGTAATGCGGCGCGACCAAGCACGGCCTTGCACGCAGGTAGGATTTTTGCCGTTGCACCTTCGCGTTTCCGCGAAGCTCACCCTTGCGGGTGCCTAGCCTCTCGGCATCGGCGTCTCTGTTCGCATCCCTAGGATTACCCCGGCGGGCGTTACCCGCTACCGTGCT
>JBBUDH010000013.1:0-4257 GCA_038057405.1 Patescibacteria group bacterium | reverse complement strand
CGTCTCTGTTCGCATCCCTAGGATTACCCCGGCGGGCGTTACCCGCTACCGTGCTCCACCTTTTTTGCAAAACGTGGGCGTGTCCGGACTTTCCTCTGATAGCTTGCGCTACCAGCGGCTGCCTAATGCAGACGCTGATTGTAACACGTTTGACGCATGAACTCAATACTGGTACAACCTGTGCATACTTGCACAAACTCGTGTAAGTCGGTCTGAAGGAGTGTCCAGATGAAAATTCATCTGATAACTGGCGGCTCAATCGTCTCCCCGGCACCTGATGGATCGACGATTCAACAGATTGCCAACGCCATGTTCATTAACGACAGCTCTGTGGTCACCCGAGCTTTCGATCATCGAAGTGGTGACGAATTCCCCTTCCATAATTGGGGGGAAACCACCCCGAAGGGCGATATACGAGTCGATATCGCATCTGGCGGGTAAGGGCCACAGAAAGGGGCCGAGCGGAGAGTCTGATGACTCCCGTCTTCGGTCTCTTTGCTTTTATGTACCTGCGCTAGATTATTTCGCACGTCCCGCCCACACACGCCAATTCTTTTTTCTGGTCGGTCTCGTCGGTTCGCTCGTAGATGATGAGTTTGGAGTAGTCTATTTTCGGGAAAGTCGCGGCAAGCCGCTCGTACGTCTTTTTGTCGATTGCCTCGTACGGAGCGAGGCGGTAGACGTGGTTCTCGCGCGGCAAGAACGACAAGCCGCCGATTATGTCCCAGTTGTCTGATATCCACGCGACAACCGCTACCCATTCTTCATCCCCCACTGATATCGTTGCGGACGGATTGTGTTCAGTGTAATTCAATTTGACCATCTTCCAGTACTCAAGCTGCTGCATCGCGGTGAGGTCGTTCTTGAAGACCGAACCGTGCGGCGCCTTCACCGGGAATTCCAGTACGAAGGTCGTCGCCTCGTTCGCGTTCTGCCCCACCTCCGGGTGTGCGACGACGCCCTGGTCGCGCATCATCTTGAAGAGCGAATCGGTCGCGGAGATGCGAACGCGGCGGATGTAGTACTGCGAGTGGCGCGGATGAATGCCCGAAGAGCAGTCAAACGTCTGCGACACAGTGCCCGAAGGTTTGACGCACGTGATGGATTTCGATGCATTGATGCCAAAACGCTTTGCGTACATGTCGTTCGCCTTCACGGTCGCTGCGCGCATTTTGCGCATGACCTTGGGGTCGCGCACGACGGGCGAATCCCACTGCCCCGTGATGGAAACTCCGAGCAAGCGTTCGGCCTCACAATTGTCCGTCCAATCTTTGGAAATGTAATTGAATTTGGTCAGCGTCGATTGGTAGGTACCCAAGAGCGTCGCGAGCTTCGCCTTGCGCAAGAGCGTCGCTTCGGTGTCACTCTCGCGGGCGATGACCTCCGAGAGATTGCAGAACTCTTTTGATTGCAGAATTATCTCGCCGCAGGGATTCGTACCTACCTGGCCGATGAAGCCGTTTTTCTTGCCGTGTTTCTTCTGGAGGTACTTGAGACGGCGCTCGGGCATGGTTTTCTCGAGTGAGCCGCGGTTGAAGATACCGCGCTCGCCGGTGCCGCTCTTCATGAGCGCTACCCATTCGTCCATGAGCTCCGCATTCGAGGGCTTGGATTCATAGACGGCCGAGTTGTTGGCGACGCTGCGGTACGGATCGGTGAGGAAGAACTGGCCTTTTTTGGCGTCGCGGATATCCACGTCGTCGAGGTCCGAGAGCGATATCATCGCCGTGCGGCGCACACCTCCTGCGACCACGCACTCGCCTATCTTGCAAATGATGTCGTGCGCGTCGATGTTGCGCAGGCGCCTGCCTTGGCGCTTCAGGATACGCTCGCGGGCAAATCCCAAGAGGGAGCGCAAGGGCTCCGGGCCCGATGCCTTGCCGCCCATCGTTTTGAGGCGTGCGCCGGCCGGCCGGATGAGCGAGTAATCAAATTCGATGTCTTTGCCGGAGTACCAGGTGCGCAATCCGAGAGTGAGCGCGTCGCACCAGCCTTCCTTGGTATCGGTCACGAGGTGGACGGGAAGTTTCTCACCCGCCTGCTTTTCTATCTGGGGCAGCTGTTGGACGTTTTGACTTTCCACCGCATATCCCACGCCGCATCCTTGCATGGAGAGGTACATGATCTCGGCGAAATCTTCGAGCTTGACCGGTGCGGTGAACGAACAATTATAGAAACAGGTGTTGCACTTGCGCGCGGGACCACCCGCGAATTGCATCGCGCGCATGCTCGGCATTACTTGCTGTGAGAGAATGGCCTCGCGCACTTCCGCATATTCGCGCTTGGTGAGTTTGTCGCCGAGATTTTCTTTCATAAATCCGACGTACCTATCGACGGTCTCTATCCAAGTCTCGCGGCGCTGCTCGCTCTCAATCCAGCGCGCGTAGGTACGCAGGTAGACGAACTCACCGAGCGGATTATTTTTGAAATATTTCTTGGATTCTTCCGCGAGCTTCTTGACGTGCTCGGGTACCTCGCCCTGCTCTTTGCGTATCTTCGACCGTTCCGCACGGTAGAGGATGTAGGCCTTGGCCGTAGCCACGTAATCGCTCAAAATCAGCTGTCTTTCCACCTCGTCCTGGCAGCCTTCGACTGTGGGGAGGAAGTTCTTGTAGGTTTTTGCGATGCGCATCATCTCGCCCGCCACCTTGTGCGCGACGACCGCCGCTTCGTCCTGCGAACCTTCGTTGGAGGCGACCATCGACTTGTGAATGACGTTGACGAGCTTCTGGAATTCGAACGGCACGACGCGCCCATCGCGCTTCTGGATGTTGGAAAGATATTTTTTGTATACACGTATCGACGCCGTATCGCCTTGTGGCAATGCAGCGACTCTTCCTCTACCCACACGTTTTGCGGTTCTTGTTGTCATGCGCATTTCACTTACCTGCTAAACCCCTCTCACGATTGGGAGATTCATTGTAGCGCCGTGAGGATCGAGCGCCAGCGTTTTTGAAAGTGGATAACTCCGCTTTCTTCACCCTAGAGTCGCACAATGTCCCCGATGCTCACCGTATGCTCTTTTGCATACCCCGCCGGGAGCTCTAAAACGTACCTCGCCGGGACGTTGGGACGAAAACTCTGCGGGTACGTGTCGGGGGACACATTCTGAGCCATATATACGACGACCGCTTGCCCTGAGCCTGTCGAAAGGCTCTCTCTAAGCCATAAGATATCGATAGAGAAGCGCATGTCCTTCATCCAAAATGCATGTTCCCCGTCCTGCGCGAAGACAAAAAGCATTCCTTCGTCTGCAGCGAGCCCTGCACGTCCGCTTAACCCCTTCTGTCGGGCACTTTCAGTGTCTGCGAACGTTACGCGGACCGTCTGCCCCTTTAGTTCTATGGTCTGCAATTCTTCAAGTGGTGCGCGTACCACGGGAGCGGAGCTTAGATACCCGGCATAACCAATTGCGCCAAAAAGAAAAATCGCTGCTAGAGCGACTATTAGGAGAACCCGTTTCATACAGTGCGCTTACTCGCCCAAAAACTGTCCCGTCGCATCAATTTGTGTATCGTACGAATTTGCGAGCGACGTCTGCGACCCGAGCACGAGGATAAGAGCCATCGCGATGAACGTGACAAGCCAATAGAGCGTGTTGATGAGGTAGAGTTTGAAAGGCCGCTGCTCCCACAGTATGGTGCCGAGCGAAGTAGGCACGATAAATCCGAGCCAGCACCACAGCGCGAGCTCAAAGATGGCGCCCACCCAATCGAAGATGTGGAATGCGATGCCGACGTAATTCATCACGTACGCGATGAGCATGCTGCCGATGAGGCTCAAAACAACGGAAAGCGGCATCATTTTCTTGCCGCGCTCCGCCATCTCGGGCGTCACGTTTGCGAGACGCATCCACGTCGTACCGAAAACGCGCGGGTGGTACCAGACCCACCCGATAAGGACCGACGCAACGCCCGCAGCGACTATCGGCCAAAATGTCACAACCATAGTAAAACAATCATATCCCCTCCCCGCTTACTGTCGAGCCCGCAGTGTGCATTACCCGTATAGTATCGCGCCGAACGCGACGGTGAGGTTGATGATGAACCAGAGCGTGTACGTCATGACGATGGGCGGCTCCTTGTGCACAAGGCCGTAGAGTATCCAGACGATATTGAGCGCCGCCCAGCCGAACCATGACACCGCGGAAATGTCCGATGCGTCTTTGTTGGAATAGATGAGTATTATCTGCGGAAACGACAGGATGGGACCGACGACTCCCGCAACGAAGATGAGCTTGTCGAGCAGCCGCTTCCA
>JBBUDH010000012.1:0-2108 GCA_038057405.1 Patescibacteria group bacterium | reverse complement strand
CGGCAAAGGCTCGCGAGACGGCGCTGAATTCGGGTCGTGAAAAATTACCGGCGATTGCGCTGGACAATACCGTTTTGGAAGTAAATCCGGCATTTGACGGGACGCTACCGTTTGATTTGCGCAAAGGAACACGGGGCGATTTAGCGCTCTTCTTCGGAGAAGAAAACGGATCCGACAAGGAACTTGGCGTTCGAGAATTTCATTGGCGGAGCGGGGACTTGGCACAGATTGTTTTTCGCGATACTAAAGGGAGAAAATACAGGGATGTTGATTTGAAGGGTTGCGGCTATCTGCGGCAGGCGGGCGTGGAGTCTATACACAATCCGCAGTGGGAGAAGGATACAGCCAGCGGGCATTACGGATACCTCGGACTCTTAAACAAAGACCGGGCGCAGAATGACTCGCATGTAAGCGAGCTTTTAACGACGAATGGTGTTCGAACGCACCGCTCGATCGCCATATTTGAGCTTAAGGAATTACCGGTCGGTTGGGGAGAAACGCTGGAGCGGGTTCAGATTTCTGAACTGAAGGAGCGGGGTTTGCTCGATGCGGAATATGACCCTGTTATTCAAATGCGGGCATTTGGTACAAAAACACGGCTCGGGGAGCCAGTTAACCGGGCGGACTTCGACGATGCGATTTCGCTAATCCGTTCAGAAGGGGAAACGGCACCGACAACACGTCTCGGATATCTCTACTGGTTCATCGACGCATTGGCTCAAGGCATCGGAAGAATGCACAAACTCGGGTATGTTCACCGCTATCTTACCGAGCGCAACGTGACACTCGATTGTCGGATTGTAGATTTGGACGCCGCAAAAAGGGTGGGGGATATGCCGGAAGGCGAATGGGAAGATGCAAGATGTCGAGACGTCGCCCACAAGAGACACAAGCGCGGCGGTCGCGGCGTCGTGGCACATTTAGCAGCCGAATTGGGGCGAAAGTTTAGAGATGATATCGGATATCCCGCGATTGAGGACTTGTATCGACGCTATGAAGATGCATATGTAAAGGAGAGCGGTTTTCCGTTTCCCGGCGCATGAGGTACTTAATCGGCATAGACGAAGCGGGGCGGGGACCCTTGGCGGGGCCCGTTGCTGTCGGCGCGGTTATGGTTCCTATTGATTTTGACTGGAGCATTCTTGAAGGCGTCCGTGATTCTAAGAAACTTTCGGAAAAGAAGAGAGAGGAAGTTTTTGGGCAGGCGGTGGAGTTGGAAAAATCGCAAACACTCCGCTTTGCCGTATCCACCTCATCAGCCGCATATATCGACAGATACGGCATCGTGCCCGCCATCAAACGCGCGCTCGCCGAAGCACTTTCAAGGTTCGAGATAAGGCCGCAAGACTGCCGCGTGTTGCTCGACGGAAGCTTGTCGGCACCTCTGGAGTACATCCATCAAGAGACCATCGTCCGCGGAGATGATACCGAGCCCGTTATCTCACTCGCTTCTATCATGGCGAAAGTTACCCGCGACAGACTGATGAAGCGGCTTTCGCCCAAGTACCCCGCGTACGATTTTCACGTCCACAAGGGCTACGGTACTGCGGCACATTGTGCAGCCATTACACGTCTAGGACTTTCGGCAATTCACCGCGTGAGTTTCTGTTCCCGCCTAACGGTACAAGAAGTATGAATGAAGAATCACGAAGTAAGATTCTCGAATTCACCGACCTGAAGGCGTGGCAAGAGTCTCATCGATTGGTGCTTTTGATTTATCAATTTACAAAGAAATTTCCCAAAGAAGAGAGTTATGGACTTGTAAGCCAAATGCGCCGTGCTGCCGTTTCGATAACATCGAATATCGCCGAAGGCTTTGGGCGACAGGGGTATAAGGAAAAGATTCAATTCTATTACCTCGCTCATGGTTCGTTGATCGAGCTCAAAAATCAATTAATTGTTGCCCACGATGTTGGATATATAGACGAAGGCGTATTTCAGTCCGCGGTACAACAGTCCAGTATCGCTCACCGGCTTCTCCGCGGATTGATAACGAAATCAAAGTCCTTCGTCATTCATCATTCCTAATTCTTGATTCTTTGCGGCACATGGGTTATAGTGCCGCAACTATGGTAGTCCGGATGCGCAAGAACCGTTCTCAGACCGCA
>JBBUDH010000011.1:0-6127 GCA_038057405.1 Patescibacteria group bacterium | reverse complement strand
CGGCGGGGGTAGCTGTTCCTTGTTTCCTCTCTTTAGATTTCCTGGAACTGCGGGATGAGGTTTACCGTAGCGTAGCTCACGAGCGAATTGCCGAGTGCGGTCTTACAGGTGAGCGTGTAGATAGTTTGCTGGTTGATTGGCGCGGAAACCTCATCGCCCGTCTTGCCCGCGGGCATCTCGGTCGTGGCGACCGTTATCTCATTCCCATCGGCATCAATCTCGGTCTTCGTCCCCGCGACGGCTTTCGGCCACGCGTCGCCGTTGCTGCCCACGACGGTGCACGACTTCACGTGGTCGGATGACCAGGTTACCCTTGTCGTTTCCCCGGAGTGCAAGAGCGACGGTACCGCGCGAATAGAGCTCGTCGCCAAGCGCGCGTCTACCATGTCGAGATACAGCTGGTACGTGCCTTCCAATGTCTCCGACCTCGTTTCGTCAATCTCCCCGTCAATCTCGACGTTGTTGTCGGATGTGGTCGTCCCCGCATTCGAATTCGGGTTGTAGGTGGTCGGAAGATTGCACGACGGTCCCGAACCGTTGCCTCCGACAACGCGCGTGCGCGATTCTTGTATCTGGCATGCGGAGTATTGTGAGATGATGGTGCCCGTGCCGCCGCGGAAGGCTTCGTCGCTCAAATTGCAGTGCGAGTGGGAATTCGCCCGCACGCTGATGTTGGACGAAATAGTATTCCTGGTGCCGGTGTATACGCGGGATTCGTTGTAGCTTACGGTGCAGGCGCTCTGGTCCGCATTTTGCGAGGAGAGCGACCATGCACCCCATGAGCCGTTGGTGCATGAGCCCGAGTCCTGAAATGTGCGCGTGCAGATAATATCCGAATTGCTCCGTGCGAGCTCAATACCGGTGACAAGTGCGATACCCGTCACGATAACGGCGACCAAAGTGAACCAGACTTTGCGCATGTGTTCGGGCGCAGGTGCCGGTGCGGGCGACGGTACTTGTCCCTGAGTAGCGTTTGGCATAGGTATCTTAATTATTTATTTAACCGTATAAAAAGGCGTTTGAATCGTCCCCGCTAGGTCGAGAACTCTGATGCCCACATTGTCCCAGACCCCACCTTTGCGGTCAAAGACCCAGAACGGCGGAAAGGTGTATAACTTGCGGCTCACGAGCCAATCACGGGTGATAGGAAATCCCGGAGTACCTTCCGACGCGGCGAGGAGCTCTTGCATCTGGTCGTCGGTGAGAGAGCCCGCGGGATTGTCGTCAACATTCTCCCGCAGTTCGCGCATCGCAGCGATTTTGTACGTGAGCAGCATCGGCTTCCCGCTTGCGACATCGAGTTCGGTGCCGTCTTGTGCGAAGAATTGGATGTAGGGCATGCCGTAGGATTGCATCAGGTCGCCCGCGTACCCCATGACCCGGTCGAAGGTGTCGAGTGTGATGAGGCTTTGCGGTACCGTGTCGCGGGTAAACTCATATATATAGACATCCACAAGACCTTTGTACGGCTTCCCGCTTGCATCCACGATGGCACCTGCCGGTATCTCGTAGGTGCTCGATGTCGCGTGGAGCGTGAAGCTGCCGTCCTCATATGCGCTGTCGGCAGGATCGGTCACGGTGTGCTTCACCGTATCGAGCGTCACGACCAAGATGGGCGTACCGAGCATGATACGTTCGGCGACGTACGTCTTCTTACCCGCGCCGAGGACGATGAGGCTCGCGATGCCCACGGAGAAATTGCGCTTCACCGCCGACATGCGCAATTTCTCCATCGGAAGGACCGAGAGTTGTATCGTATACCCGCCTTTCAGGTCGGTCGTAGCTCCTTTGTGTTCAGGATGGCTCAACACTGATACGTGCGCACCCTGCACTGGCTTCCCCGCGATATCGGTAACGGTGCCGACGATCTGGACGGGAATCGTGCCCGCGCAGCGGGCTTTGTAGAGTTTGCAGCCCGCCGCATTCACCGCATCGCGTTTTTTGTAATCACCTTGAAGCTCATACATGTATGAAAGCCGCCAAAGCTCTTCGGTTGTCGCCGTCCCCGCCTCATAGACGTTCTCCAAGTACAACTGTGCGCCCTGAAATTGCCCCGGCGCCATGTCGGAATAGAGCGCATTGTGGAATTGGAGTTGCGGCGGGAGATCTTTCTCGGCCACCATCTTCATCGAGTCGCGGTTCGCAACTTTGGACCGCGAGATGACCCTTGCGAGCTCGATGAGCTGCTCGTCGGAGAGATTTTCTTGCTGCGACCACAGGTCGGTATTGAAATACGCAACGCTCTCGCTGCCGTACGCATCTGTTGTCGTGTACCAAAATCCCTGGTTCGCACGCAGAGAATCCACTCCCGCCACCTCGAGCGCCGCGGTCGTACGTGCGCGGTTCGCTTCTATCTCCGCGGCGCGCGCTTTGTCGCGCGCGATGGTTTCCGAGAAAGCGACGTACCGCGAATAGAGGTCATAGCCGCCGTAGCCGATACCTATCGCGGCGATTGAAATCACCAATATCCGCAGGAGCATGCGCGTGTGCGACATCGCGTATCATTTTAGCACTGAAACGGATTATTGCTCCTCAAATATCGGGAGAATGTTCACCACGGCGGTATCGTCGATTACGGATGAGTCGAGCCCAATGCACGAGAGAGTGAAGGTCGTTCGCGCCGTGATGGCTGAAGAAGTCTTTCCGGCTGCGCCGGCGGTGCTCGTCCAGCCGTTCGCGAGCGTCCCGAGAATTGTCCACGTGTCGTGAAGCAGATTGTCGCCCGTAACGGTACAGGTTGTCACGTTGGAAACGTCCCAGAAGACTTTTGTGAAAGCCCCGCTTGGTACAAGCATGGGACTGACGCGCAATTCACCGTTTGAATTGACAACGGGAGGTACTGAGAGGCAGGTGGAGGAACCGGCGGAGCAGAAGTAGGGCGGATTGGGAGCACAGGTGGTGCGGGTCGTGCTCGTTGTGCATTGCGCCGATAGGGTGGTACTCACGATAGTGCTGCTTCCGTCACACGTGTAGGTGGTCGAGGGCGTGCAGGAGACAAGGTGGTCCATATCCTGACGAGCTGTGCCGCCTGCTCCGGTGCAATCAACCCTCCAATGATGCGTTCCGGTCAGAGTCGGAGCCGTCACTCGAGAGCCTGAAATGCCGGTTGCCCACGGATTCGGGACGGGAGCGGGGGGCGGGATGCACGCGCCGCCGCCGCACTGGTATGAGCACGCCTGTACGATAGCGCCCGTGCAGCTGTTGACCACGTTCTGGCCCGAACAGATATTCGTTGCGGTGCAGGTGTACGTGACAATCTCGGAGTCCGAGACGGTGCCCCCCGCTCCCGTACACGTCACCGTGTATGTGGTGGTGACCACGGGAGAGACAGAAACGCCTGGCGATGTATTTTGAGTTGCGCCCCCCGTCGAGAAATTAGTGCCCGTGCAGGAGTTCGCGTTGGTCGACGACCACGTGAGCGTGGAAGATTGGCCGTTGGTAATGGACGACGGTGCGGCGGTGAGGAGCACCGTGGGAGCGTTGGGGCTCATGTTGACGGTGTACGATGCCCAGCCGGATGTGTTGCCGAGCGAATCTTGTGCGAGTGCTTTAAATGTCTGTGTGTTGGAGGAGTTCCAGGAATGTACCGCCGAGCCGGTGGTGCCGCTCGATACGTATCCGAGTGCGGGGACGTACTCGTCGATACTTCCGTTGTCATCCCAGTCGACGGCGTACCTGATGGTGTCGGAGTCGGGATCGGTGGAACGGAAGGTGTATGTGTAGTTCGTCTTGGTGAAGCCCGAGGTGGGACCCGCGATGACGGGGGTGGTGGGGGCGGAGTTTTGGCTGCAGGTGATGGTGACGGAGCCGTTGGAACCGTCACTAGCCGGGGTGCCGTTGGAGCCGCCGGCACCAACCACTATTGAAATTGTTGAACCCGCAGAAAATGCTGATGATGTATATGCTTTTATCGCCCGGCCTCCATTACCCCCCGCACTTCCGCAATACTCCGCTGCACCGCCGCTTGCTCCGCCGCCTGTCGTATTTGTATCACCTCCACTCGCCGTGCCTGGAGTACCGGGAGGAAGGGAGCACCATTCTTGACCACCAGCTCCTTCTCCTCCTCCATTGCCTACAACGGTGCTGTTAAAAGATGACAAAGTGCCGGGTCGACCTATGCCGTAGGCGTTCCCGCCGCCGCCGCCCGCGCCGTTCACCGTGACGCTCATCGTGCTGTACGTCGGCACCATGCGCGTGTAGGTGCCTGGCGTAGAAAAAGTCTCTTGTGTTCCGTTGCATTGGAGCGTTTGGGTGGGTGTATACGTGATGACGATGAGGCCCCCTGAGCCGCTACCGCTTGGGTTGCTGTTGGTATACCCACCGCCACCGGTACCACCGCCACCGGCGCCATAGGCACCGCCCGCACCGCCGCCGGCGCCGCTGCCCCAGCCAGGGTTACCGCCTCCGCCGCCTCCGCCACCGCCTGCGCCGTGCGTAGCGTCCCACTCCGTTCCGTTGCCTCCGATTCCTCCATCAGCTGTGCCGCCTGCGCCACCATAGATACCATCGCCCTGCCCTCCAACACGGCCACTGCCACTGTCCCTGCCTGCGTTACCATTGGCATTGGGGCCTGCCGCCCCGCCGCCGCCGCCGGAGTACCAGACACCACCTCGGCCGCCGGTATAGCGACCACCATTGCCGCCCAAATAGCTCACTGTGCCAACACCGCCTGTGTTGCCTGTCTGGCCACCACCTATACCGACAGCAGAGATACTAACGCCGCCGGTGCCACCTTTCGCCCCAACAACAACAGCCGTCCCGCCGATGTTCGAGCAATTGTTGCCATTGGCCAATGCTGAGTTGCAAAAATATGTATCTCCACCGGTACCGCCGGTACAACTGGCACCTGAACAGCTGCTACCTGCTATCCCAACGGAGTAGGTGACGGTGCCGGAAAGCGGAATGTTGGTGACTTTTCGGTACTCACCACCGCCGCCGCCGTTCCCGCCGGTGCAACCTGGATTGCATATGCCATTGCTCCCTGCACCGCCGCCGCCGATGACCTCAATGGTGTTGTTGGAGGAATTCCAATCGCTCGGTACCGTCCAGCCGGTGCCCGAAGTGAGATACACAGTCGTCGCCGAAGCGAGCTGCGGGAGAAAAACGAGAAGGATTATGAGGAGTACCCTCTTCATGCGCGGTGTTTCGCAATTTCCCATACGACGCCGACAGCTATAATGGCGGCAATAATTGAGAGAACTGTCTTCGTATTTACCGGGTTGCTCTTCGGCAGCGTGTCGTGCGGAATGCACCTAGTCCACGCAAACGCGCCGTCCTCGCGCGACAGCAAAATGTCGAAGTATGAGGTGCTAGCGCCGTCGCTCAACTCCCCTTCGAGATAATACGAGTTAAGCGAGAGTGCCGGGAGGTTGTATGGAATATTCGCTGATTGCTCGGGATGCAATTCAACTGATGTCTCACGGCTTTCAAGCGGCTTATCGAATAGCGTCGCGTCGGGAGCATAGAGTCGCCACGTGACCGCGCCCTTATACGGACCCTGTATCTGATTGCTCGCAGCTGCGACGGCCGATACGCTCCCCACTTCCGCGACCTGCGCGACCGTGTCCGGCGAGTAGACACTGCCGTTGACGGTGAGAGAGCGAATCTGCGCGGGCTGACTTACTCCGCCTGCAATGGTGATATCGCGCGATGCAGTCGGATATCCCTGGGCGAAGCTCCTGGCCCGTGAGCCGCCTTTGGGGACAAAGGTCGCCCTGAGCGTGTACTCTCCCGAATCAATTCCCGGCGGAACCTTCCATACGAAACCTACTTTGCCGGAGCTATTGGGGAATATCGCGACACGCTCGGACGTGACGAACCGGTCAACTATGGTGCCGGTATCCTTTTGCACGACCTCGACGGCGAGCGACGCGTCGGAAATAGCATTCGCACTCGCATTCTGCATTTCCGCATACAATCCGATGGAAGCGCTCGGCACGGTCGCGGTAAGTTCAGACGTTAGGGATATGGTGACAGGGATTAACGTATCGGTGCAGGAGTTGAATGTCTGAGCACCAACAACAAACGGTGTCGCAAGCACGATGAGTGCGAGAATGCCTCCTTTCATATATACAGTATACCAACGCAAAAGCGCGGCAGTTTGCCGCGCATCTGGTTCTCTGTGCAC
>JBBUDH010000010.1:2674-9658 GCA_038057405.1 Patescibacteria group bacterium | reverse complement strand
TGCTCATATCCGGTCCTACGGGCTCGGGAAAATCGACGACGCTCTACTCGATGCTGACCGAAGTCGACCGTGAGCACAAAAACGTGCTCTCTCTCGAAGACCCCATCGAATATTACGTCGAAGGCGTCATTCAATCGCAGGTGCGTCCCGAAATCGGCTACAGCTTCGCCAACGGCTTGCGCACGACTTTGCGTCAGGACCCGGACGTCATCATGGTCGGGGAGATACGCGACGGAGAGACGGCGAAGCTCGCCATCCAGGCGGCGCTTACGGGCCACCTCGTCCTCTCGACCATCCACACCAACGATGCGGTCGGAACCATTCCGCGCCTCATCGACATGGGAGTCGACCCGTACCTTATTCCTCCGGTCCTCATCCTCTCGATAGCACAGCGGTTGGTGCGTACCTTTTGCCCCGGCGCCGAGAGCGAGGTCCCGCTCGGCGCATCGCAGCGCAAAGGCATCGAAAAGCAGCTTGATTCGTTGCCGGAGAAATACCGCTTTAAAATTCCCGACACGGTGTACGAGGCGAAGCGCCTCCCGACGTGTCCGACGGGACTGCGCGGCCGCATGGCGGTCTTTGAGGTACTTGAAATGTCTTCCACCATTGAGAAGATTGTTCTCGATAACCCCGTCGATTCGAAACTCTGGGCCGCGGCGCGCAAAGAAGGCATGCTCACGATGCAGGAGGATGCTATGATTAAGGCGTTCGATAAGCAGGTCCCGTATTCGGAAGTGAGCGGGCTCAGCACGCTTCTGCTCGCAGGCGACCAAGACCCCGAAGTGCCGGTCGCCCCGGCAGCAGACGTCCCGCTCGAAGAGGAACCGCCCGCCACCATCGTATGAACCAAGCAGATACAACACCACAGGCTCCCGCCGCAAAGAAGGGCACTATTCTTCTTACCGACGACGACAAATTCCTTCTGGACATGTACGGGATGAAATTTTCCCAAAACGGTTATACCGTCGAAACCTGCCTGTCGGCTAATGAGGCATTGAAAAGTCTACGCGCGGGATTCAAACCCGACGTTATTCTCTTCGATCTCACGATGCCGGAGCTCGACGGTTTTGCTTTTCTCAAGATGCTTTCGGACGAACATCTCGCGGAAGGCGCACTCAAGATCGTACTCACCAACCAGAGCGATGAAGCCGAAAAAGCAAAAGCGGCGGAGCTCGGCGCGACAAAATATATCGTGAAGGCGAGCATGATCCCGTCGGAAGTTGTCAACATGGTGAGCGACGAGCTCGCAAAACATAAGACGGGCTGAAAAACGCAGACCTTGCTTTTATAAAGAAATGTAGTATAATTTCAGTCTTTGTTCTTTGAAAGAGAGTAATTTTGCCACGGCTGAAAGAGGCTTCTAAATGAGGCCCTTTTCCGCCGCGGCAAATCCGTTGCCGCATGCCCCTCAGCTAGCGGGTAGCTAGAAACCGACCGGCGACTAGCCGGAAGGAGATGACAATGAAGATTAAGCATCCGAAATACCTCGGCCGACTCGAAGCGATACTCATCTGTCTCGGCGGGGACGACGGTGCCGACAAGTTGCTCGCGCATGAGCTGGTGCTCGTGGACCCTAAGAAGGTCAAGAAGGGTACCAAAGCGCCCGACCCTCTCTTCGCGTTCGTCGGCCGCCTCAAGACCGAAGGAACGAAAGAGTTCGTCGCCAAGAAAAACTACGTCGTCGATACGTCCGAGACTACGCGCGTGCGGATCTCGTACCTCGGCAACAACTTCAAGAAGTACCTGTTGCCTCTGGTCGAGCACGACATTGCGCCGAGCGACCTCGTGCTGTCGGGGCTCATCCGCGGCCAGCACGATCTGCCGTTGGACGACGAGAATCCCGGCACCATCGCTGGTCTCGGCGGGACCTCGAAGGCCGTCACTGGCCTGTACGAGTTCTTCGAGACACTCGCTTATAAGCAGGCGATGGGCGACCTAACACCGACCGTCGGCTACGTCCTCTTCAAAGACGAGGACGGCAATAGCGTGCTCTGGCCCGTCCGCGGCCACTGGCACGTCGGCGGCTGGTACGTCGAGGCCTACTCGGTGTCCAGCCCGCGCGAGTGGTATGCTGGCTACGAGTTCGTCTCCCGCGAACCCTAAGAAAATCTGTTCTAGACTTTTCGATCCTCTGACTTTTTGCCACTTAGGCAGGAAGTTGGAGGGTCGATTTTTTGATATAGTGCAACGCGAGGAATGCTCTGGCGTGTCGGCTACGGCTTGCGCGCAGCGCCTCGGATGTCAACAGGCGAGAATCGCGAGCGGCATGCCGTGCGCGAGAGTGTCTGCGGATGTTCAAAAAAAAAATAGGATCGGTGTGCCCCGCTAACGAGCTTTGATGCTCGAGATACGATACAGCCCGGAGAGTATTCAACGGGCGGTGGCATAGAGGGCGCGGTGCACAAGTGCTCTGGCCCGTCAACGGCAACTGGAACGACGGCGGCTGGAACGTCGAGGCCAACTCGGTGTCCAACCCGAACGAGTGGAATGCTGGCAACGAGTTCGTCTCCCGCAACCCTGCGTTTCCCCCGCCCAACTATCTCGGTTGGGCGGGGTTTTTTGCAAGCAAACCCTTGCGCCATCCGCCAATCATGCGTCCGACCTCTTCAGTACGCACACCTAGTTCTTCAAAGTTCTTGTTCGCTATCAGTTTCGCCTCCCAAGCGATTTGAACAAAAAAGCGCAGTGAATCGGTTATGCCAATTGCCCGCGTGAGGAATGGAATTTTCTCCCGCGCTCCCGCATATGTTGCTACTCGCAATGTCTCGAGAAGATCAAGAAATAGTGTATCTATTTTTGCCCCAATTCCGAATCGTTCGTCGCGCGCCATATTGCGGCGCACCGGCAACCACAGAAGATATAATCCCTTCGTATGCTCAACGACAGGCAAAACCCGTTGGGGGGGGGGTCACTCTGGGAGAATTCAGTTCGCTCATACATACGAGGATATCATCTCGATAGAAAATTTGCTCGCTGCGTGGCGGGAGTTCGGGCGCGACAAACGGAAGAAGCAAGACGTACAGGAATTCCAGTATCGTTTAATGGACAACATTCTCACGCTCCATCGCGACCTTGCAGCAGGAACGTACAAACACGGCGGCTACAAAGCCTTTAAAATATCCGACCCGAAACCACGCGACATTCACAAGGCGACCGTGCGCGATAGGCTTTTGCACCACGCGCTCTATCGAAAACTCTATCCGTTCTTCGACCGCACGTTCATCGCGGACTCCTACTCATGCCGCAAAGGGAAGGGAACGCACAGGGCGATGGACCGCTTCAGAGAGTTCGCGTACCAAGTCTCCCGTAATCACACGCGCACAGCTTGGGTACTCAAGTGCGACATCCGCAAGTTCTTTGCCTCCATTAACCACCGCACCCTTAACGACATCGTAAGTCGTTATATTCCCGACGAGCGCATCAAGGCGCTCATCGCCGAAGTCGTCAGCAGCTTCCACACGAAAATCCAAGAGGTGACACCTCTTGGATTGCCGCTCGGCAATCTAACCTCGCAACTACTCGTCAATGTCTACATGAACGAGTTTGACCAATGGGTGAAGCACACACTCAAAGCGAAATACTACGTGCGCTATGCAGATGATTTCGTATTTCTCTCGCCCGACAGAGAGTGGCTGCTATCAATAGGGCGATATGTCGCCCTATTCCTGCGCGAGCATTTGAAACTCGAATTGCATCCCGACAAAGTGAGTATCGCCACTTTTGCCTCCGGAGTTGATTTCTTGGGCTGGGTGCATTTCCCCGACCACCGCGTGCTGCGGACAAGTACGAAGCGGAGGATGTTCCGGAATCTCGACAACGATGCGTCGGACGAGCGGGTCGCCTCGTACCGAGGAATGCTTTCGCATGGGAATGCGTGGAGACTTAAGCAACAGGTAAATGTGGATAGGGGACAAAGGGCTTGAAAAGCGCGATACAATGGTATAGATGAATGACTATCCCGGACTACTAAAAAAATATTTCAACGTCCTCGTGCATGAGGGCGGCTCCGATTTGCACTTCTCGACAGGGGCGCATCCGACCATCCGTGTGTCAGGCGAGCTCTCACCGATGCTCAAAGAGCCCGTGCTTACCAAGGAGGACACGCAGGGTTTTTTGGAAGCGCTCGTCTCGCCCGAGCTCATTGCCCGGTTCAAAGAGCATCAAGAGCTTGATTTCGCATACGAAAGCCCCGATATGTTCCGTTTCCGCGGCAATGCTTTCATCCAACGCGCCGCGGTCGGTATCGTGCTGCGGCTCATTCCGAAGCAGATCATGACCATCAAAGACCTCAATCTTCCCGACATTCTCACGTCATTCGCCCGCAAGGAGCAGGGATTTTTCCTGGTCGTGGGGCCCGTGGGGCAGGGAAAGACGACGACGCTCGCGTCGCTCATCGAGCTCATCAACGTCGAGCGGATGGAACACATCATCACAATAGAAGACCCCATCGAATATATATTCGAGCCGAAGCAATCGCTCATCGACCAACGCGAGGTCGGCATCGACACGAAGGATTTCGCTTCCGCGCTCCTCTCGGCCTTCCGCGAGGACGTGGATGTGCTCCTGGTGGGCGAAATGCGGGGCCCTGAGACCATGGCGGCGGCGGTGACCGCCGCAGAGACAGGGCACCTCGTCTTATCCACCCTGCATACCAACAACGCCGCACAGACTATCGACCGCATCATCGACACCTTCCCGGGTGGGCAGCAAGACCAGATACGTCTGCAGCTGGCGGCGAGTCTCGCAGGAATCTTTTCCCAGCGGCTTATCCCGCGCATCTCGGGCGGACGCATCCCGTGCTATGAGCTGCTTATCAACAACAAAGCCGTCGCCAACCTCATCCGCGAGAAACGTACCCACGAGATAAACACCGTCATCGAGACCGGCTCGACCGAGGGCATGATAGATATGAACCGCTGCCTCGCCGAGCTCGTATCGCGCGGTGAGATAACGCCGGAGAGCGCATACCAACACTCCCTCAATCCGAACCTCCTCCAGAAACTCCTCTAACCTATGGCTATTTTTACCTACACTGCCCTTGATGCCGAAGGCAATGAGCGGCAGGGGACCATTGATGCGGTCAACATGGACATCGCCATCGCCGGTCTGCAGCGGCGGGGCCTGGTAATCTCGGGCATCGACCCCGCGGAGAAACCGACCATGTTCTCCGTGCGGCTCTCCTTCTTCGATCGCGTGAGCAATGCGGATGTGGTCATGCTTTCGCGTCAGATAACGACGCTCTTCGAGGCGCAGGTATCGGCGCTTCGCGCGTTTCGCCTGCTCGCCGCGGAGGCGCGGACGCCCGCTTTGGGAGAGAAACTGACCGCTATCGGCAACGACCTCCAGAGCGGCAGCACTATTTCCGCCGCCCTCGCGCGTCACCCGGACGTTTTCTCCGCATTTTACGTCAACATGGTGCGGGCGGGAGAGGAGACGGGTAAACTCGACGAAACCTTCTCCTTCCTTGCGGACTATTTGGACAGGAATTTCGAACTGACCCAAAAGGCGCGAAATGCGCTCGTCTACCCCGCGTTCATCATGATGACGTTCGTAGTGGTTATGGTGCTGATGATGACGCTCGTCATCCCGCAACTCGCGGGAATGCTCGAAGAGGTCGGGCAATCACTCCCGTTCTACACAAAAGTAGTCATTGGGCTCTCGCAGTTCATGACGCGCTACATCTTCCTCATGTTGGCACTCCTTGTGGCGGGGGGTGTCTTTCTCTACCGGTTCTCACGTACAGCGCACGGCAGGGAAATGCTCTCCCGCGCGCGCCTCGAAACGCCCGCCATCGGCGGTATTTACCGCAAAATCTATCTTTCCCGCATTGCGGACAACCTTTCGACGATGTTGCGCAGCGGCATCCAGGTATTGCGGGGACTCGAAATCACAGGATTGGTCGTGGGGGACGCGGTCTATGAGAAGGTCTTGGCGGACTCCGCCGCGGACGTGAAGGGAGGCATGCCGCTGTCCGAGGCGCTCCGCAAACACCCGGAAATCCCCGGCATCGTCGTCGCCATGGTGAAAATCGGGGAAGAGACGGGAAATATGTCGAGCATCCTCGAGACCATGGCCCGCTTTTATCGCCGCGAAGTGAATAATGCCGTTGACACGCTAGTCGGGCTCATTGAGCCGCTCATGATAGTCGTCCTTGCTCTCGGTGTGGCAGTACTCCTCGCCTCCGTCTTGCTGCCAATTTACAATATTGCGTCCAGTTTCTAGATTTCGTGGCTTCGTTACGCCGCCCGCGCGTACTCGCGCGTGCGTGACCCGCCTCATATCGGCAGTAGCCGACATTCGGCCCCTTCGGGCATCCTCTCGGATGGGGTCACCTATCCACACCCCCTGCGGAGGCGGAGGCGTGGGGGTATACAATGTTAGACATACTCGTTACCAGGGTAATTTAGCAAGTAAGGCTTATTCTATATTTATGAAGACATCTTATAAGAGGGGTTTTACCCTGATTGAGCTCTTGGTGGTCATTGCCATCATCGGCATTCTCTCCTCGGTAGTCCTTGCATCTCTCAACAGCGCACGCAAAAAGGGCCGTGATGCCCGCCGTGTCGCCGACATCAAGCAAATCCAGCTCGCGCTTGAGCTCTACTACGACGCCAACAGCAACTACCCGACCGCCGCGCAATATGCTGCGAATCTCGTGAGCCAAGGCTTTATCTCCGCGGTCCCGACGGACCCTCTGACACTCGCATCATACTCGTATTCAGGCCTCGGCAGCGGCACGACATGCTCTAGCTATCACCTCGGTGCGACGCTTGAAACTACCGGTCATTCCGCCTTGTCGGCCGATATCGACGCGGCGGCATCAGCGGGAATCTGCACCGGCGGCGGTACCGACTTTGACGGTACTGCAGCCCTGGTCTACGACGTGAAGCCGTAAAATAGTTGGCGGTTAGCAGTTTGCAGTGAACAGCAACACGAAGCCCCGCAAATGCGGGGCTTCGTGCGTTATACTTCTGCAATGCTCGT
>JBBUDH010000010.1:0-2574 GCA_038057405.1 Patescibacteria group bacterium | reverse complement strand
AACACGAAGCCCCGCAAATGCGGGGCTTCGTGCGTTATACTTCTGCAATGCTCGTGTTCGCTTTCGGTGTGTTCGGGCTTATCGTCGGAAGCTTTCTTAATGTCATTATTCTGCGGCATGGCGTGCGTTCTATCGGGGGACGAAGCGGCTGCATGAGTTGCGGCGCGCAGTTGTCATGGTACGACATGGTCCCGCTTTTTTCATGGCTTACACTGCGTGGACGGTGTCGCTTTTGCCGCGCACGCATTTCAATTCAATATCCGCTGGTGGAAGCCGCGACCGGCACCGCCTTCGCGCTGCTTGGTTGCTGGGTTAGCGCCGGGACGTCCGCTCCTTCGGCGTCCGAAATTACTCTCATTGCTCTGTACCTTTGCATTGCGGCACTCCTCGTTTGTATTGCCGCATACGACATTCTTCACACCATTATTCCCGACGAGTGGTCGTACTTATTTGCGGGTCTCGCCTTCGTGTCCGGGTTTTTTGCGCCGTTTTCCGCAGGGTTGAGTGCGTGGGAATTCATACTCGCCGGCCCTATCGCTGCCGCGCCGCTTTTCGGCTTGTGGCTCTTCTCACGCGGAGCGTGGATGGGTCTCGGCGATGCGAAGCTCGCGCTCGGCATCGGGTGGCTGCTTGGCCCCGTACCCGGATTACTGGCCGTCTTCGGCGCTTTCGTGATAGGTGCGGTTGCGTCGCTCATCCTCGTCTTCTTTTCATCGGGGGTTTGGAAGGGGTTTACCCGTACACTAATAGTGTCTTTGTCTCTGTTTTTTGAAAGGCTTTTTCGATATGCATCGCGTTTCTTCGGTGTCGATACTGACACCCTTATACCCAGAATCGACGAAAAAACTAAGACACTATTAGTGTTCGGGTTTACAATGAAAAGTGAGATACCGTTCGGTCCGTTTCTCATATTTAGTTGCATCATCATATGGTTCGCATCACTCTACGGAATAGACAGTCTTCGCGTCTTCGGGCTTTTACTCTGATAGAGCTCGTTGTCGTAACGGGCATCATCTTGGTAGTGACGTCGGTGGTGCTCGTCAACAACAACCGCTTCGGCGGCGTCGTACAGCTCGAGAATCTTGCATACGATGTGGCGTTGTCGGTCCGGCAGGCGCAGGTATTCGGCGTGTCGGTGCAGCGCTACGGCAGCGGGGCGAGTGCGGATTTCACATCCGGATACGGCATGCATTTTGATGTGGGCGACCCCGTGCATTATGAATTTTTTGCGGATCTCGACAAAGACGGATTCTTCGACCCGGGCGAGAACGTCCCACCGTCGCCATATACTATCCGGAGCGGCTTTAAGATAGCCGGGCTCTGCTCTCCGCAAGGGCAAGATGCCGCTACGTGCGTGAGCGCGACACCCGTGACACAATTGGATATCGCATTCAAAAGACCTGAGGCAGACGCATGGATAAGCGCGGGGGGTGTGGGGTGCACATACGGGGCAGGGACGTGTGCCGCGAGCGTTCGCATCGTTCTCCTTTCGCCGCGCGGCGATGTAATGAGCGTGCTGGTCGGCGCCAACGGTCAGATATCGGTGCAGAGGGAAGCGGCACAATAATATGAAAAATCGGCTTATAGCTCGTAGCTTGCAGCTTGCAGAAAAATGCAAGAAAGCGTTCTTTGCGTCTCCGTATTCTGCTACCAGCTCCGAGCGCGGATTCACCCTCGTCGAGATGATTGTAGCCATCGCATTATTCTCCGTCGTCATGGTTGTCTGCGTCGGTGCGCTCTTAGCACTTGTGAATGCCAACAGAAAAGCGCAGTCCCTGCAATCGGTCATGAACAATCTCAACATCGCGCTCGACGGCATGGCCCGTTCCGTGCGCATGGGAAATACCTATGACGGTTCGACGGGTTGCTCGGGCAACCTCGGCGGCGGGGCCAAGGATTGTACGGGAGGCAGCACGAGGATCTCATTCCAACCGTACGGCGACGCGACGGAGCTGGCATGGATATACAACTTCAACAGCGCCACACACAGCATTGAGCGCTCGACAAGCGGCTCCATATCCGGCGCAGCGGCCATAACGGCCCCGGAAGTCACCATTGAGGATATGCGGTTTTATGTGGTGGGTACTGACCGCGGAGATACAGTGCAGCCGAAAGTCGTTATTGTGGTGAAGGGAAGCGCGGGTGCGCCCGGGTCTCCCACGCGGACGACGTTCCATATACAAGCGGCAGCGGTCCAGCGCATACTTGATCTATGATGCATCAGTTTTTAGTTTCTAGTCTTCAGTTTTTAGCGGAGCTCAGAGATTTTGTATTTGTACTCAAAACTCAAAACTCAAAACTCAAAACTACTGCTGGGTTCACGCTGGTTGAAACACTTGTCGCGGTAATGTTGCTATCCGTCGCCGTGGTCGCTCCGATGTCGCTCGCGGCAAGGAGCCTCGGTTCCGCCTACTACGCGCGCGACCAGATCACGGCGTTCTATCTCGCGCAGGAGGCTATCGAGGCGCTGCGCAGCATCCGCGATTCGCAAATACTCCTCATCGCGGGGAGTTCCTCCGGCGCACCGCCGGACATCTTTGGGCTCATCCCGCATCAGAACGAACCGTTCATGGT
>JBBUDH010000009.1:0-11915 GCA_038057405.1 Patescibacteria group bacterium | reverse complement strand
CCCGATGAGAACGTAGGTAGTATTCATACTCCCATTATATCACCACCCCACTATTAGTGAACTAGCGTACCGTCACCGTGGTACTCGCCGTGGTGGTCGCACCCGTCGGAGCGCTGCAATGAAGCACGAATGGGGTGGTTGTGGAAAGCGGAAGCGTGGACGTGGAGCCGCGCGTACCCGTCGCCATGAGGTAATCGCCCGGCGCGAGGAGCTCGCAGTCCGATGTATTGACGCTCGCCCATATCAGACGCGACTTCCCTCCTGTAGCGACCGAAGATGGATTCGCGACGAGTGTCGCATACGGTTTTGCCGGAGTAGATGTAGCGACAGGCGGAGTAACGGGCGGTTTGGCCGGTTGCGCCGGTTGTACAGGTGTCGGAGCAGGGGCGCCGAAGAGCCTGCCGAGCAACTGGCCGAGTGCGCTGAAGGGATTGTTGTTGGGATTGCCGGTATAACTGTTAATGCAGTTTGACGGGAAGCGCGTACCTGCCTTCAGAGGCACCACCATCACGGGGTCAATGCTCGTGATGCAGTAGTAATCGCGGTCAAGAACAGCTCCGTTCGGATTTGGTACCGCATTTACAAACGGAGGCGTGGTGCGCGGGTCGTACGGCGGCCGCTGGGTCTTATCATCTTTCGGCGGCTGCCGCGTGACGTCGTCTTTTTTATCGTCCTTCACCACAGGTGGCTTTTTATCGTCGGGTTTTTTGTCCACTGGCGTTGACGAACTCCAGAGGTTCTTAATGGGATCCCACACTGCGCCGGTTACCACAAGACCTCCGACGATTCCGCCGGTCCACTTTGCACCCGTTTTAATTTTTTGCCATGTGGAGCTACCTCCGGGAGGATTCGGCGTCCCGCCTGTCGGCGGCGGAGGAGTTCCGCCGAGGCCACCGCCTCCGCCCGTTCCGGTCGGGGTCGGAGTAGGAGTAACCGCGGGAGTCGTCCGGCCGGTGAACCAATTCGATATCCGTGTCCAGGCACTTGGCGCAACCGCCACCGGGACGACCGGTGCCGGCGGTATTCCGTTTGCGACACCCTGAAGGGCTGCTATGTCGTGTCCTCCTAGCTCGTCGGGGATATCGGCAAGCGTCGGGGGTTCGGAAACTCTTGCCGGAAGAGGCGTCGGCTCCGCGGCTTTGGGAACGGTTGGAAGACCAGCCATGTCATATCCTCCGAGCTCGTCGGGAATATCCGCAAGAGTTGGCGGTTCGGAAACTACTGTGGGCGCCGCACGTGTTGGCGCAACCACCGCCGGAGGTGTAACCGGCTTCGGGGTGAAAACAGGGACCATATTTTCCACGGGCGTTAGCGCTGCGGTTCGTGCCGGTGGAGTGCCAAACAATGCGTCCTCTTCCGGGGCAAGTTTATACCAATCCGCGTAGTCCGGCGGAACAGCGGGAGGCGTCGCGTCGCGACGTATACCCGCGATGATGTCCTGCGCCTGTTGTTGCGCCGTCCTCCCCGCCGGGATTTCCGCAACCGACCCGAGTGACGGCGGTGGAGGCGTCACCGCCTGCGGCTGAATCGGGATCATGCTCTCAAAGATTGTCGGTGACGCGGGAACGGGTACCCGAGTATTCGTAAGCGAAGGTGCAGCAGCGTTTTCCGCAATTGTCGCACGGCCAAAGTACGGAACGTAGCCTTGCCCCGTCCACGCTCCCGAATTGATGAACGTTTGCGGTAAGACTGGTACAGGGGCGTTCTGCGTTGGTGCGGCCGGAGTTTTTGTAACAATCGGTGTTTCAATCGCTTGTGGTGCTACCGTGGGCACAGGTACGGCTTCTGAAACAATCGGCGCGGGCGGTTGATACGTAGGTTCGGGAATCGCAAAGCGGCTGCGTACATATGCGAGGCCCCCGTCTACCGCATTCGTAAACCTTTCAGGCAAACTTCTAAACCAAGCCACCTGCCCCTCCACCTGCGACCCGAGCCATCCCGCTTCAATAGGGCCTGTCGGTGCACTCGGCGCCGCGGGCGGGGGTACTTCGACGACGGAAACAATCGGCTCGGCGGGGGCGAGGGCGGTGGGAACGGACTCAGGGATGACACCTAGCCCAGAACCGGACTGCGGTTCTACCTTTACGATGGTGATGTCTCTGCCCGCTGTATCGACATAGACATTGCTCTGAGCTTTTGGCTGGGTGCTCAAAATATCCTCTACCGCCCTTTCGTTGCCATAGTTGACCGGTTCACTTGCTACTGTGATTTTCGGCGCTGACGCCTTAACCTCCGCCGCGGCTTCACCGATGGTCGCCGTGAGTTTCTGCATTGACTCTGCGTAAATCGCGGTACGACCGGGCACATCGCTGATGGAGCCGCCCGCTATCTTGAACTCAACGCTGCCGGGCTGCGACATTTCTATCAGCTGCCGAGTACGAGATTTGATTTCGTCGAGTATTTGTTCCTGCGCCCAGCTCGGATCGTGGTTCGACCGGAAATCTAACTGCGTTTTCCCGAGCAAGTCTCCCGGATTTTGATGCGTGAGGAAAGACACAGGTGTCCCGTCGTTCCGAATACCGGTCCCTATCACCGCCGTACAATCCGCGAGGCACTCCGTATATTTGTTCGCGGGGCTTATTTCCGAGATGACGCTATCCGCCGTCGGCCTACCGGAGTATGCGGGGATGCCCAGTGTGTTCTGCTTTTTGCCAAGAGTCCAAATATCTCCGCCAAATTCAACGTTTTGAGCTTTGCTGATATCAAACGTTTCCGGGACTTTAGGTTGTCCGACATCTCGCGAAACAATTTTTACTTCAACTGGTGGCGCGGTTTGGGTTGTTTTCGAGAGGATAGTCTCAGGCGATGCGGGCTCAACGACACGCGGCTGGAGCGCGACGGGATTCGGCGCTGCGGCGACTTTTGTGGGCGCTTCCGTGCCGGTCAGCGCCCGATACTCTTGCGGATTTATCGTCCCCGCCTTGAACATTTCGTCCGTCTTTGCGAGCAGCTGCTGTTTGAGCTCCGAAAGCGACGGGCGCGGCAACGCGTTGAATGCCTCCGGCGTCATGGGGACGGCGTTGCCAAGGCCCCGGGAATTGTCGATGAGCGATACCTGCAATCCTTCCTTTTGCAATGTTTGATTTTCCAAGAGACCCCGGACAGCTTGCTCTGAATCGATGTAGCTCTTCGCAAATGTTTCAACGGGAACTCCGCGACCCGCGCTAAAGGCCTCAACGGGGTCCCGGTGCACGTACACTACGTTGGGCACCCGGCCCAAAGCTAGCGCATCTTGCACCGCACCCTCGATATCCGCCGCGCCCACGGCCGCACCGTCGACGACAGTAGCTCTCGCGTTCAGGTCCTCAAGGATGCTTCTTGCAGTCGTCGTTTTGCCCGCGCTCGTGCCACCCGCGAGAATATAGACTGTCGGCTCGGGGGTGGGAGGTGTGACGGGCTGCGCCTCGCCTGTGCCCGGCCGTATTTGCGGCGGTTCCGGATTACGTACCGCATTAATACGCGCCTGCAAAGTCGGCAACGGCACCGACGGCGCGTTCGCCGCAAGCGTGTACTGCTCGACGGTCGGCATGTACGGGGCATACGGAGCAGCCGCAACGCTGACCCGCGGCGCGGGCGCAGACGCTAAGGCGGGGGCCGGCGTGAGCTGAACGTACGGCGAGTACGGAGCTGCCCTCACAAAGACTGCTTGTGCGGGGGTCGGCGCGGACGCGAATGCGTTTGAGATTTTGTTTCCCGCCACATTCGTCAATGTCTCCGCTAAATTCAGATACTCTGCGAAACGGGATGGAGCGGCGGCGACCGGAATCAGCGGTTCGGCCTGCGCAACGTTTTGCATCCCGGCCTCCGACTCCTCCGCGGTCATAAGCACGCTTTCAGGCACCTTCTCCCCCACCCGAAGGGCAGCCGTTGCTTCTTCGATGCGTGCGAGCGCCGCCGCTTCGGCATCGGCTTTAATCGCGAGGACAAGTTCCGCCTGCGTCTGCTTCTGCGTCGCTCCCAGTTCCGCAACGGATTTCCGAAGAGCGGCCTGTTGTGCATCAAGCTCCTGGATATTTTTTTGGAGCGTTGCGAGATTTTGCGTCTTGGGAAGCGTCCTCTCTACTCTGTTCAGGAGGGCCTCTGTATCAGCGATGAGAGCATCGCCCTGCACTATGGCCTGATTTGCCAGCGCCAATGTTTGGTTCTCCGGATTCTGCAACACCTTGGCTGTCGTAACGTAGCGGTTTACCCTTGTCGCCAGAGCGGAATCCCCCAACTGCCGCGCGATGTTTGCAATCTTTCCGGCGGCAGAAGCTCCCTCCATTAGCACGACCTGACCCTTAGCGTCTGGAGTGCTCAACGTTTTTAATTGGGCGAGTCCTTCTTTCGCAGTCTTGAGGTTACTTCTTCCGCTCGCGATATTCTCAATCTGTACTATCTGCTGCGTTACGGGTATCCGTTGCTGCGCGACGCCCGCGAGTTCTTGGTTCGCCGCCTCAATCTGACCCACAATGCCACTTACCCTATCCCGCAGTTCCACTACAGTTTTAGAAGGTGCCGGCGGCGGGATTTTGTAGGCAGCGAGTGTAAACGGTTCTTCCGGCGTCGTTATCGTGACCGGCGGACGCACCGACGGAGCGACGGGCGCGGGCGGCGTCAACGGAGTCACCGCAGGTACGGTGTTCGCTGCAACGACTGTCTTCGGTGCGAAGGCTTCGGCATATTTCGTGCCCGCATCTGCGAGGCTTGCCGTGTTGCCGAGCGGGCCGTTCTTCGACAAATCTCCGAGGTCTGTCCGCCCCGCCCTATACGGCGTTACGCCCTTAGCAGAGTTTGGAATCACCCCCCATTCCACCGCAATGACTCCTTTGTCCCCGATGCCGAAGCCGAGCTCCTTCGCGACGGTTTCAAAAAGGTCGAGCTCGCGACCCGCAACGTAGGGTCCACGCTCACCGACTTGTGCGACCACTGTTTTGCCGTTGGCGGGATTTCTGATGACGACTTCGGTTCCGAAAGGAAGTGTTTTGTGAGCGACAACAAAAAGTCCTTTGTTTTGCGTATAGTCTATTTTCTGTCCGGATGCCATTATGTTGTTCCCTTTCAGCTTATCGTTCGGCGTTCCGAATATCGAGGCGACTGTCTTTCCTTGCGGCTGAATATTCACCACCGATGGAACAGTTGCGGGCGCGGGCGCGACGGGCACTGCCGTCGGTGCGCCTGCACCTTTGACAGGTGCGAGCGATGCGATTTCGTTTGGTCTAGCGATGGCGGGTGAAATAATGTTAAAGAACTCGCCGACAACGGGATTAGACAGGATTGTCGTAACGACCGCGGTGCGTATGAGATTCGGCACGCTGGTAAGCGATTGGAAGAGCGACCTCGGCTGCACACTCACATTTTCCGGAAGTGCAGTCTTGGGCGCTGCCTGTGCGAGTACCGCTTCGGGTGCTTCCTTGAGAGGGGCAACGATGGCGTAGGGCGATTCGCCCGGAAATACGACGGGCTTTTGTACGGCGACTATTGCGTCTCCTTTGTATATCGCGCCTGTGATATCACTTATCCGCAAACCTTCCGTCTTGAGGCCCGCCTTCGCTTCAGCAAGTGACTTGCTGTACGAATTGAAAAGCGGCGACGAAGGCGAGATTTCCTGAATGCGTAAGTTCCTGATTGCCCCATCCGTGCTGCCGTAGCGTTCGATGGCTAATTTCTCGGCGGCGGTAAGCTCGGGGGCGAGCGGCGCAACCGGGAGTTTGCCGGGGTTCAGCAGGTTCGCGAGCATATTGTCAAAAGCGGGACGTTCCATAACGAGAGTGGTCACCGTGGTCGGCTGCGGCAGAGGCGAAAATGCTGGAGTAGCTTGGAAGACCGGCTTTTGCGTCGGGAAGACAATGTCGCGTGCCGGCAGCGAGGGCGGCGGCGGTGCGGGCGGTGTCGGACGTACCGCACCCGCGAGTCCTTGCAATTCCTGTAGCTCTTGCCCCACTATCCGGTACGCTTCCTCGCTCGCTATCGGGGCCACCCGCTCCGCAATTACTTCGCCGGTGCCTGCCCGATAAATCCGGTCTATCGGGACGACGCCCTCCGCATCAAGCGGCGCGAGGCGCGTAAAGAGACCCGCGTCTTCAAGCTGCCGCGAAGCTGTGAGCAGGTCGCTCTGCGCCGCGCGAACAATCGGCGCGTCGGCCGCATATGTCCCCGCCCTGACCTCCGCCTGTACTGCGGCATTCGTTTCAATGGCGTTGCTGAAACTTTTCACCACATCCGTTTCTACGGAAGTTACGGGAGTTTTCGCCACGGTCAGTTCTCGCGATAGGTCCCTGATTTGCTGCTCCGTCGCAGCGAATCTCGGAGTGGCGACAGCGGGGACCGCCGGCTCGGCGGGCGGCACGATAGACGGCGACTCCACGCGCGGTAACACGGGCGCTTCCGCCGGTGCGGGGCCGGTGAGTAGCCGCTGCTCTGCGGGCGCGACAGGCCGAACTTCCTCAAGTGCGGTAACCGGACGTGCGGCAGGTGCCGGTTCTACGGGGCGGAACCATTCATTGAACTTTTCTCTGACGGTCGCTACGACACCCTGATTCTCAACGGGTGCAACAATCTCGTACTTAGTCATCGGTTCAAACTTGGATTCGGCCGAACCGACTACTCTGCTTTTCACAGCAACAACCTCTCCCTCCGCATTTACGAGAGCCGTGCGCTGGATATTAATCGTTTCCGTCGTCGTTTTTCCTCCGACCTGTCCCGTTATCTCGGTCTGCACGGTGCCGTATGATTTCGTGTCGAGCCCGACTTCCGCGAGCGCTGTGCGATCGGCGCCGGTGAGCGTTCGCCCGCTTATTGCCTCAATTGCATTTCTCTGAGCAACCGTGACCGTGTCCGCAGTAGCGGGCAAGCGCTCCGCCGCAAAGACGGGCCCGACGGGTGTGTCCGCAACGTGGATATAGGCGCCAGCGCCAACGTCACGAGCGGCAAGCTCGGTTTTCACGGCGTTCGATGCCACCGTGTCGGTGAGACTGAATTCTCTGGCAGACCCGCTTCCCGCGACCGCAAACCTTTCAGCGCTCGCACTGGCATCACTCCACACTCCAAGACCGCGAAGTGCAGGGGAAATAAACGGTGTCGCGACGATTGCGGCGTCGGCGGCATAATGCAAGGCATTGCTAAGATTACTTCTGGATTGAGCTGCGAGTTGTTGTTCAGGTGTCGGAGCAAGGGTGACATTGAGCACGGGGTCCACGGCCATGCCCTTGAGGAGTCCCGCGGGGGAAAGTAGTGCATCAAGTCTGGAATACGTCCCCGCAGGGGCGAACGCTTGTGACGCCTCACCCAGAAAGCCGGACAACTTGGCGCCAAGCGCTGCTCTCGCCGAATTCACGTTTGATGAGAACAAGTCGGCGACTAGCTCCCCTGTCGGCCGCTGTGCCTCTACCGATGCGCGTACGAACTCCGCGGAGGCCTCAGACATTTTTATTGCCCCGGAATATTCTCCTACAAGTTTATCGAATTTGTTCTTCTCGGCTTCGAGTACCTGACGGGCGCTCTCGATCTCCGATTGGCTAGCCCCGGGTATAAAGGCGGAGGGGTCGCGATTAAAATTATCCAGCGCCTTCACCGCGTCGCTGTAGTCCGCCATCTTTGCAACGAGCGCGTTTCGCTGGGCGACTTCTTCCTGGGTAGTGGGAGTCGCTGCAAGTTTCTCGATGACTGCATCGGGATACGAACCGTATCGAAGATTTGTTACGACAGCGTCACTTTGTTTCAAACTCGTGGTGAGCGTATCAACATTCTTTTGGGCCAACTTAACGGCGTCCTGTGTTTGTAGGGCCTCGTTCGTGAAATTAAAATTCGCGATTTTTTCATACCACGGAACCGCCGCCCGGTCGGCATTGGCCCGCTCAAGTTCCGTCCTTGCGGTATCCAACTTCAAGGCAACTTCAGACTGCTCCAACTGCATGTGGTCACTCGCTGCGGCGACCTTTGCGGAAGCATATTCATTTCCAAAAGCGTCATAGCGGATATCGCCCAGCGCGAAGCTCATCGCCTGCGCCTTTTCGAGATTCTCCAACCGCGAAGTGATGTTGTCGCCCGTCGAAGACAGACTTCCTGCCACAGATTCGACCTGGGCTCGGCTATCCGCGAGCGAGGCAAGATTCTTGGTCGCATATTCATTCCCGAATGCGTCAAAGTAGCCCCCGGAGCCATCGCGCCATGAGGCCACATACGTGTTGGCATTTGTGAGCGCCGCCTGATTTGCAGCATACGCCTTGCGTTCGGCCGCAAGACTTTTTTCGACAACGTCGAGAGCTCCCGCACCGCTATATATTGTTCCCTTGGCATCTTTGATTGTGTTTACACTTCCCGACTCCAACCCGTTTCTCAACTTCTCCAGCGATGCTATGGTCGTCTCGTTTTTTGCGATTGCATCAGGCGCTTTTGCCCGTATGTCGTCGGATTGCTTCAGATTTTGTGCAATCTGCTTTTCGGAATCATCAAGAATAGCCTTCTGTTCATCATTCCGTCTTTGTGCGGCTTCAATGAAATCTTTGGCCTCTTGCAGGTCCGTGCGTGCGAGGTCCCACTTCACGACATTGTCTATCTGTTTCTCAGCGGCCTTCAATGCGGCCTCTGACGGATTTGTCTGCTCAACAGTCGGCAACTCGTCAGGATTTGTTGAGGGCGGCACGTCCGACGGGGCGAAGAACTCTTTGATTCCCGACAAGGTAGATTCAAGCCATCCTTTTTCTGTGGGTACCGTCGGCTGCGATTGTCCGAACCCTGTTACTACCACTCCCGTTTCGACCGTCGTCTGAACTTTCTTCGGTTCAAAATCCGGAGTGCTTCCGCCTTGGAGTGGCACGTTCTCGACCGTCTTATTTAGCTCTCTCTCCGGGAAGAAGAAATTACGGATATTGTCGATGACTCCTGGCTGCGTGTCGGATTGGGATTGCTTTATTAGTTCGCCGAAAGAATTCGCGGAAGGCGAAGAAGGCGAAAATGCCTGCTGTTGTTCGGAAAGAGGACGGGAATCGAACATCCAATCCAACGTCGAGCCGGGAGTAGGTTTGGTGGCCTCCGGCGTTTTCGCCGGCTGCGTGCCTTGGTACACGGCGTTTTTGACATCCTCAATTTGTAGCTTCGGCAGCGCACAGGGTTTGCCGTCGCAGAGGTTCGCCTTGCACCGCTTAGGTCCGGTGCAGATACCTTCCGCAGCCTTGTCGCCGCTCTCATAATCGATGCATGTTCTGCCGTATAGATTTACTTTTCCGTCGACCTTCTCCAAATACTTAACGCCTGAAACATAGACGTACGTGCCGGGGGCCGAGGGGCACGCCTCATTGGCGTCTGTATCTTCCTGCGCATACGCCGCCCCGAGGGATACAAAAAGTATGAGGGAAATCGGTACAACGAGAAATGCCCGCAATGCGGTCGACATGCGTACATCATAACAGCGCGGCGCCTCATTGAGGCGCCGCGCTGTGGACGTATTTCTTCATCTACTAGTACTCTCCCCCGCCCATACCGCCGTCACCCGCAGGCGCGGCCTTCTTTTCTTCGGGAATATCGGCAATCACAGCATCCGTGGTGAGGAAAATCGCCGCCGCTGAAACAGCATTTTGAAGTGCGGTTCGCGTAACTTTTACTGGATCGATAATACCTTCGGCAATCATGTCGTCAACGACAACCCCTCGCTTGGCATCATAACCTTTATTTCTTTCCCCAATCTCTTTAACGATTAACTGGCTATCAGTTCCAATATCGTGGGTCGCATTTCGAAGTATTTCTTGAAATGGAACCATGCAGGCATTGATAACTGTTGCATACCCATGCCTGAAACCGAGATCTTTATTATTGTATTGACCCTCTTGAAGCGATTTGTTTAATTTTGAACTGGTTCGAAGTAATGCTACCCCTCCCCCAGGAACAATACCTTCCGCAACCGCAGCTTTTGTAGCATTAACGGCATCTTCAATTTTATCTTTCAGGTACTTCATTTCTGTTTCCGTCGCGGCACCTACCCTGATGACGGCAACTCCACCAGTTAATTTTGCAATACGTTCTTCAAGTTTTTCTTTGTCAAACTTTGAATTGGAACTTTCGAGTTGTTTTTTAAGTTGTGCGACTCTCGCATGGATTTCCGATTTCTTTCCTTTCCCGCCGACGATAACTGTAGAGTCTTTCGTTGCTACCACGCGGTTCGCACGACCGAGCATAGTCAGTTCCGCATTTTCAAGCTTGACACCAAGATCTTCTGAAACTAACTGCGCGCCAATAAGTACCGCAATATCGGTGAGCATCTCTTTCTTTCGATCGCCATAACCTGGGGCCTTGAGCGCAAGTACGTTGAATACTCCACGGAGTTTATTCACAACGAGCGTTGTAAGTGCTTCTCCGTCGACATCATCTGCGATAATAACCAACTCTTTTTTGCCGTCTGCCGCCACTTTTTCGAGCAGTGGCAAAATATCTTTAATAGCTGAGATTTTTTGATCCGTTACGAGGATGCGCACATCCTTAGCTATCGCTTCCATTTTCTCAGGATTCGTAATCATATATGCGCTTACGTAGCCCTTATCGAATTCCATGCCTTCAACGATCTCTTTATCGATGCCAAGGGATTGAGATTCCTCCACGGTCACAACACCAGTAGATCCGACTTTCTGCATCACGTCTGCAATTATTTCGCCAAGATTTTCAGACTCAGAAGCAATAGTTGCGACTTGTTTTATCTCTTGTTTTGAGCTGATATCGCGCTTAGTTTTTTTGAGCTCATTGACTGCATCTTCCAGAGCTTGCTCCATGCCCTCACGTACGATTATCGGGTTTATTCCCAGCCCAAGCCGCTTGAGCCCATCTCTTACCATCGCTTGGAAAAGTACGATTGATGTCGTCGTTCCATCCCCCGCTTTGTCGTTTGTCTTTTGAGCCACTTCTTTAACTATTGATGCCCCCATATTCTCGAACTTATTTTCTAGAGTTATTTCCTTCGCAATCGTTACGCCGTCATTCGTAATTGTCGGACCGCCCCATGATTTATCGAGCGCGACATTTCTTCCTCGGGGCCCAAGTGTGAGCTTGACGATATCCGCGACTTTATCGATGCCGTTTTTCAGTGCCCTTCTTGCTTCATCCGATTGTAAAATTTGTTTTGCCATACAGCTTATTTGATTATCGCTTTAACATCGCTCTCGTGAATAAGGTGGAGCTTCTCGTCGTCCACTTCTATTTCGCTCTCCCAACCTGGGTTGAAATACACTTTTTGTCCGACCTTCAGGGACATCGGTAAAACCTTTCCGTCGTCGTTCATCCGGCCGGGGCCGACCGCGAGCACCGTACCGCGGGTCGCCTTCACCTCCCTGGCGGCGTCGGGAATAAGAATGCCTGAAGCGGTCTTCTTCATCGCCTCTTCCGGGCGCACCAACACACGGTCGCCGAGAAGCTGCATGTTTATTTTTGATTCTTTTGTATCTTTTTTCATAGTTTGGATGATTACTGCTGGTAACGAGTGAGGGCACTACTATAAGGAAGATGGCGCATGGGGTCAAGCGGTTTGCTTGACTGAAAATTTGCTCAGTATCATAGTTCAAGCGGTCAACCAACTGCGCTGCTCGCTGGAGCAGCCAACCAACAGATGGTGCTTAGATGTTAAAACGTTTCCTCTGGCGCTCGGCGTTGTACGCATTGGTGTGTTTTCTGATGGTATTCGCCGGTGCGGTTTTGGCTGGTGCCAAGCCGTCCGTATTCTTGCCAACATCAGGGACGATTTGGGTAGCTGGCATATCCCTCATCGCCGGCCTTGTGCTGTCCCTGGTCCACGCGTACGCGCGCAAGGAATTCTGAAAGTCTGAGAAACCCGAGGCTTTCACATGGCGGCGGCCGACCTTCGGCCGCCGCATACCATTTTGATACTTGATACCTGGCACTGGAGAAGATGAGATACATCGGTGACACCTCAGAAGTCGATATTTGAGGCAGAA
>JBBUDH010000008.1:2141-3332 GCA_038057405.1 Patescibacteria group bacterium | reverse complement strand
CGTCATTCAGTTCTGCCGAAACGGCGCGGGCGCTCATCATGAGCGTGGCCGCTTCGGGACGCGCCGCGGCCTTTGCGGCGAGCTTGCCGTCGAGGATATTTTCGCGGGCGATGAGCACGGCTTGGATACTGGTCTCGACTTCAGAAGCATCCGAGGTGTCATTGTCGTCCTCAAGCTGCCGGCGATTTTCACCCGCAATCTTTACGTGTGAATCCAGATTTGTGTCGAGCTCGGCGCGTGCCACATCGTCGAGTTTGCCCGAGAGCGCGAGGGTTGCGGCTTCTTCGAGCCGGCGCTCGGCGCGGGAGACCTGCCAATCCGCTTTCGCTTTCGGGGTGGTGGCGAGGGTCGCACGCATCTCTTCATTTACATGCACTTTGACGGGATAGAGGATATCTCCCGGCAGAGCTCCCTCAGCGGCTGCGGCGGTGCCGCCGCCGATTATGAGGACGAACACCGCTGCGAATGCGGGAATCGAGTGGCGCGCGAAAAACCCCGAGAGACCGCTCTCATATGTTGAAACAGGCGCTTGGGCGCGGACGGGGCGCATTTTCACGTATTCGAAAAGCAGCGCACGCGTCTTTTCGCGCGCCGCGTCGTCCATGCGGACCTTCGTCGCAGCGCGTATCTTCGCCGCAATCTCCCGGTCTTCTTCTTGTTTGAAAATATTGAATAGGTTCATAGTTTTTCTTTTGCGTCCGGTCCGAGGATGACTTTCAGCTTCTCGATGCCCCGGTGAATCCTCACCGATACGACATTTTCAGAAAGCCCGGTAATCCGCGCTATTTCCTTGGGCGGAAGGTCTTCAGTGTACCGCAGCAAGATAATGTCGCGGTACGTTTCGTCAAGCTGGTCGATGCCTTTTCTCACGCGGGACATTTCAGCATTGGCGACCGTCCGCTTCTCATCCGCATTATCGTCCGACACGCTGAAGCCTTGGTCGTCGACGAGATGGTCGAGCGACACGGCGCGTTTCTTGCGGTAGACATCCACGACAAGGTTGTACGCTGTGCGGAACAAAAAGGGTTTCCAGTCCCGGATGACTCCTCCGTTCTGACGGAAGTCCCAAGCGCGGGTGAACGTTTCCTGGGTGAGGTCCCGCGCCACTTCCCGGTCGGCTATCTTCATCGTGAGGAACCGGAAGAGCGAGGCGGAGTGCTCATCATATGCAGCGAGGAACTCTTTCTCCTC
>JBBUDH010000008.1:0-2041 GCA_038057405.1 Patescibacteria group bacterium | reverse complement strand
AGGTCGGGAGGAGTATATCTCTACTCGCACACATCATTATTACGAGCTAACAAAAAACATCATGAACATAACAAGAAAATTCGGCGTAGGACTGGCCTCGGTTGCCGTTCTCGGCGCGCTTGCCTTTCTGCCCGTCATCGCTTCGGCGAATGAAGGCAACGGCAACAAAGGAGTGAACCGCTCTGCAGCGACGCAGCGCGTGGAGGTCGCCATCAACGCTTCAGGCAATGTGCTTGTGCGCGGCGCAAAAGTCACGGGCATAAGCGGCAGCACGCTTACGGTCACAACGACTGCGGGAGCCTCGACGCTCTCATGGGCAGTCACAACCGACGGCTCGACGGCGTTCGTCACATCGGCAGGCTCGGGCTCTTCGCTCGCGCAGATATCGGTGGGCGACACCGTAAGCTTCGCAGGCGCGCTTACCGGTACGGGGCTTAGCGTCAAAGCGACAGCGGTCAAGGATTGGACTATCGGCGCAAGCCAGCGTTCTATCTCGGGCACCGTCGCGAGTATAAACGGCACCAACACCTCGCTTACGCTCGGCAACGGTAACGGAAAGGACAATGACAACGACAAAGACGACAAGACACGCGCGACTATCCAGCTGACCGGCAGCACGGTCATCACGTTGAACGGCACGACGACGCCCTTTGCCTCCATCCAGACGGGTGACAAGGTAAAGGCCACCGGCACTATGAACGCCGACGGCACGGTGCTCACGGCGACTTCGGTCACCGTCACGCGCCCCGCGGTCAACTTCGGCAACGACGACTTCGCGAAGAAAATCCGCGCCTGGTTCTCAGGTCACGGATTCAGCATCTTCGGCGGTAAAGACGACAACAACGGAAAAAGCGGAAAGGATAGATAATATTCCTCCCCAAATTCCTAAGCAAAACCGCCGCGTCTGACGCGGCGGTTTTGTCATGCGTGGTCGTGGTGGTGATGCGCAGGTGGCTGCTGTTCTCCCGCGAGGAATCTCAAGGTTGCGTCGTTGCGCATTGCGTGTGAGATGTGCGCGCGCAGTGCTATCGGGTCTGCCTGCGCGTAGTGCTTCTTTGCATGTTCGAGTTCGTGGTCGAGCGCTTTCTCATCGGGCTCGATGGATTCTTTGCGTGCGATTTCGGTCAGGATAAGGCGCACTTTTGCGCGCTTGTCGGCGGCGTCTTTCCATTCGGCACGCACCTGTTCACGCGTCTTTTTGGTCTGTGTGAAATACGATTCGAGCGTCTGGCCGATGCGCGAAAGGTCGTCCTTGAGACGCGCTTCCATATCGTCGAGTTCGTATTCGCGCAGAGCTGCGGGGTACGATATCTTCGAATCTTTGACGAGCTCGTCGAGGATAAGCGCGCGGCGTTTTTCCCGCGCCTGCATTTCCTTTTCGGTCTTGATGTTTACCTTGAGCGCCTCGGAAAATTTCTCCGCGCTTTCGTATCCGAGCGATTGCACGAATGCGTCGTCGAGCTCGGGCAAATCCTTCGGCTCCGCCGCACGGGATTCTTCCGCGGCCTTTTGCGGCTCGGTGCCGCTCTCTATTTTGTCGATGCGTGAGCGCTCCCGGCGCAAGTGCGTGAGCGCTTGCGCGTGCTCCTCATCGGACACGGAAATTTCTTCTTTTATCCCGGTATGTTTCTTGGAAATCTTTTTGTAATCAGGAAGTTCGACGGACGGCGCAAGCGCTGCACGGGCGGTAAAGGTGAGCGGCTTGCCCGATTCGGGCGCATCGGTCGTCACGCGCGGGGATTCGATAATCAGCAGCTTTTGCGCCGCCAGAAGCTCGGGAAGCTCGTGCTGTATCGCAAGCTCCACCGCTTCGCGGAGGATGGCACCCTCGCCGTATGTTTGGATGATGCGGTCCTCGGGAGCTTTCCCGGGACGGAAGCCGTCGAGCTTCGCCGTCTTTTTTATTTCTTTCAGTGCCTCGGCGCGATAGTGGGCGAGTAGCTCCGCGGGTATCTCCGCTTTTATCTCAGCTTCCCACGCGGCATTATCGCGTGTGACTTTAATGTTCGCCAATTTAGTAGACATCGCAGGAGTTTACCCC
>JBBUDH010000007.1:0-1566 GCA_038057405.1 Patescibacteria group bacterium | reverse complement strand
GAAAAACAAAATACAAAAACTATGAGCAACAACATCCTTACGCAAAATGATATTCAGCACGTCGACTACAAAGACGTCGACTTGCTCAAGCAGTTCATCAATCCGCACGGTCGCATCATGGGACGCACAAAAAGCGGTCTCACCGCCAAACAGCAGCGTGCAGTCGAAGCCGCGATAAAGCGTGCTCGCTTTATGGGACTTCTCCCGTTCATCCAAAAGTAGAATCGCAAAAAGGCCCCATCCGCGTCGTTGCGGGTCCCAAGCGGTCTCGTCACCGTACATTCAGTACGGCTCCGAGCCCGCTTTTCCCGCGCCTAGCGGCTCGGACCTTTTTGCGATTCTAATAACCTGTTAGCATCCGCGAGCCGTTGTTGACGGGCTATACTATACGGACGATGCAGCACATCGTCCGCAAGACTCATCCGCATGCGATACCCGTGGGAATTACGCGTGAGGCGTGGGTACTTGTCTTGAGCACGCTCCTGTCCATCTGGCTCCTGAAGACCGATGCGATGGGTGCTTTTATCGCGCAGGCGGCGGAATTCGAGGAAATAAGCAGTTTCATCAGCGGCATTTTCTTCACTTCAATACTCACTACGGCGCCGGCCATCGTGGCGCTCGGCGAGCTAGGCCAACACATTGCACCCTGGAAGGTCGCGCTGTTCGGGGGCGCAGGCGCTGTCTGCGGCGATATCCTGATATTCAGATTCCTCCACAGCCCGCTCGCGAATTACATCATCCGCGCCGCAGTGAATCTGCGGTTGCGCCGCCTCGGCGGGGCACTCGAAAAGAGTGCTTTTTGGTGGATACTGCCCCTTATCGGTGCCGTCGTACTTGCCTCGCCGCTTCCCGACGAGCTCGGACTGCTCATGATGGGGCTCTCGAGCATGCGACTGTGGAGTTTTATGACCCTCGCTTATGTCATGAACGCCGCGGGCATCTATATCATCGCTATCACCGCGCAGGCGATTGCGAGCTAGACTCTCTCGGCGTATTCTCCTGTTTCAGTATTGACCCGGATGGTATCGCCTTCGTTGATGAACATGGGGACGTCGAGGGGAGCGCCGGTCTCGAGCGTGACGACCTTGGTCCCGCCCTGGGCGGTGTTGCCGCGGGTGTTCGGCGGCGCCTCTTTCACTTTGAGCTCCATTTTTATCGGCAATTTTACGCGGAAGAGTTTTTCATCAAACCAAAGCGTATCAACCTCGGTGTTTGCTTTGAGAAAACGCCCGGACTCGCCGACGAATTCTTCCGTTACGGAAAAGCGCGTGGACTTGTCTTTGGCATCGTGGAAGAACCACTCGCCGTTGCGTTCGTAGATAAATACCGCGGGCCGTGTCTCTATCTCGGCCTCCTCAAGCTTATCGGATTGCTGGAATGAGTATTCTATCGAATTGCCTTTGATGATGTGACGCAGCTTGGTCTGATTGACCGGCCGGCGCTGCTGCTTTTTCATTATGTTGTTCCAGGTGCAGACGTAGGGCTCGCCGTCGACGAGTACCGCAACTCCGGGCTTGATATCGTTGTATGCCAACATGATTGGAGCATTCTATTCAAAAATGCGCG
>JBBUDH010000006.1:0-7599 GCA_038057405.1 Patescibacteria group bacterium | reverse complement strand
AATTCATTTACTCTCCGCATTCTTGGGAGTAGACTTCGTTAAGCATTTTAATAAGTATTTTGTAATTTTGCTACCAGCTACAAGCTGCTAGCTACAAGCTATTTTATGGCAATAGTAAAACATTCAGAACAGCGCGTCGGTGTATTCATCGATACGCAAAATCTCTACCACAGCGCGAAAAACATTTATCACGCGCGCGTTAATTTCGGCAACGTCCTCAAAGACTCCGTCGCCGGCCGCCACCTCATCCGCGCCCGCGCCTACATGGTGACGACGGAGAGCGGCGAAGAGACGGCCTTCCTCGAAGCGCTGACCAAAGTCGGCATCGAACCAAAGACCAAAGAGCTTCAGATATTCTACGGCGGCGCCAAGAAGGCCGACTGGGACGTCGGTATGGCGGTCGACGCTATCACCGCATCGCCCAAACTCGACGCGGTCATCCTCATCACGGGCGACGGCGATTTCATCCCGCTCGTCGAATACTTAAAGATGCACGCGGGCTGTCAGGTAGAGGTCGTCTCCTTCGGCCGCTCGACCTCGGGCAAACTCCGCGAGGCGACGGAGCACTTCCTCGACCTCGACGAAGACCCGCGCCGCTACCTCTTGAACTATCGTTCGACTCGGCTCCCGCCTCGCTCACGACAAGCCGCCGGCCGGACGGGAGGCCGCGATGTCCAAGTCTCCGCACCCGACGATTCAATAGCTGAACAAGCGAACGAAGAAGCCGCCGAGGCGGGAAAGATCACGGGAGTGGAATAATGGGTGCTACCATTCCCGCATGGGGCTTGAAAACGGCAATGAGAACGAAAAACGTTCCGATATCTTAAAGGCTGCATTGGTAGTCGCTGCGCTAGCGACACCTTTTTACGGACACAAAAACGTAGAAGCTGCTGAGATTCCGCAATCCGCCTCATGGGAAGTGGGCGTAGAGAAATATAAAGAACTCGCTTTGCATGAAAAAGTCGAGTATGGAGGCAATTTGGTACTGTACCGAGGCTCCTCACTTCATTGGGTACAACCCTGGACAAGCGGTTCGTGGCGAACGGTAGATAGTAAGGCGCGCGAAAAAAGTGCTGAGATTCGCGAACTTGGCGATTTCAAGAAAATTGAGGCGGTTTGTAAGTTCCACACCCACCCTGATGCTTCGAGTAGACGGGCTTTTAGGATCCCCGAAACTACCGAGGTACCCCCGTTCGCGCCGCCCAGTCGGGGTGACCTGTCGATACAAAACGTGGCGGGAACGAGCGACCTGGCCCATGGCATCGGCATTTCTATGGAAAAAGTATATAAGGCCGTGTTTGACGCACGAGGCGTTTGGTATTACCGCCAGGCCACTGATGCGGACCTCCAAAAAGACACCGAATATTGGCAAAGGCGAGAGCGTTTAAAGGAAACGCAAAGCGAGGTGCGAATATTCAAAATTCAGGCACAAGATTGGCTCGGGAGTCTATCCGATGAAACCGTATTCAAGTTGGGCCAAGGACTGCCGACAGAAATCAAAGAGAAAACAAATACGCGGGACAAGGACGCAGTCATATACGCGCTTTCACGGGTTCTATATTCAAATAGATCCGCTCTTGCAGAAGAAATACTGGCGAAACTACCATCAGACACTGAGCGCAATCATTATAGAGATGCGCTAGGAAAAATGCAGGAAGCTGAGAAACTAGACGACGTGGATGCCGACGAAGAAACAAAATTTAAAGAAGTATTTAAGATTTTTGTGACTGGCAGTATTTCAAAGGATTTTGATTTTGAAAACAGCTATGCAAAACTGCAAAAGGCATACTTGCGGGGAATCGACGCGGTCGTACGTTTTGTACCATATGACAAACTAGGCTCTGAGCCACCTTGTGCCGGTATCGATTACAAACCACAATAATTGCCCAATTGTTGGTCGAGTCCCTGCCGACGGCTGCCGCGAATTCTTCGAGACGCTCTGGAATCTACCGGGCAAATGACATTCCTTATTTGCGCAGCCGCGCGGATAAGGAATGTAGGATTTAGATAGAATCTTTCGGGCCGTAAAAGGCGGCATTCCGATACTTATGTTTTTTTCTTAAGTATCGGAACTTTAGACGTATCGTTCGCCGCCTTCCTTCGAGAAAGCTACGGACGGGCGCGGCGTGAGGAAATGTAGGCGAAGATGATTATCACCAGGCCGATGAGGCCCGTGATGGCTTCGGGAACGTGCATGAAAATGCCGAGGAGCATCGCTAATGCAAGACCGAATATCGCATAATGGGCGCCGTGTTCGAGGTACGGCAACTCGTCGAGGGTTTTGGCACGCACGAGGTAGACCGTGAATGACCGCACGAAAAGTGCGCCGATGCCGAGACCCCCGATGATGATAGGGAGTGACGAGGTGATAGCAAACGCCCCGACCACACCGTCGAGGGAGAACGCGGAATCGAGGACGTTGAGATATACAAAGAGCGCCGCTCCCGCGGTCGCGACCGCGGTTCCAGCCTCTATCTCGAACGATTGCGCAATTCCTTCGATGACGATGAAGAGGATGACGCCGACGAGACCTGCGATAAGAAGCGTCGCCGCTTCGGCGGGCAAGATAAATGCGCATACGAGGAGAATCACGAGCACCAGCGCGATTTCTATCGCTTCGATTCCTCCCCAACGGGAAAGATACCGTTCGATTGTCTCTATCCAGTGCACGGTCTTCTTATCATTGAAGAAATACTTGAGCGACACGAGAAGCAGGAACGCGCTTCCGAATCCCGCTATCGCGGTGTGTGCATCCGCAAGATACTCCCCGTACCGGGCGGCATCAAAAAATGCGAGTTGTGTCACAAAGATAGGAGAGAGCCCCGCGGCGGCCGCGACAATGAGAATGGGAAGTACAAAACGCGTGCCGAAGACGGCGACCGGAATACCCCAGACGAGAAAGCGCTGCTGCCAGACCTCGCTCATCCGCGAAAGCACTTTTGCATTAACAACCGCATTGTCGAACGAGAGCGTCGTTTCCAAAACGGCCAAGAGGAGGAGCAGGAAAAGCGCCGCGAGGCCGCCCCACACAAATGCCCCGATGCATACGGCTATTGAAACGGCGGCGGGGAAGATAAAGATGCGCATAGAGATGCGGCTATCCTAGCATGGATACGAAAACGCGCGGATTACTGCGACCGCGAGAGCCAGACGAGCCCGATCATTTGTGCAGCGGCCAATAGCGCGAGACCGGCAAGGGCGTCCCCACCGAGAAATGAGAAATTCTGATTGAGCGACCAGCGTATATAGACTTCAAAAGCTGCGATTCCGGCGACACCGAGAAACGAGAGCACCGTTGCTCCCACATAGAACCACCTGATGACAGTCTGGAATCTTTTCGACATTCTCGAAGGATAACACGCGTTTTGTTGCAAGGTCATACGCTTTAACGTACTATGACCGCATTAGTAAATAGCTGTGGTGTCCGGATAGGCAGTGTTGGCCACAAGGCTCACTACTGAAATCCGTACATCACCCAAAGAAAAATGGAAAAGAAGGTGTACTCTTTAGAGATAGGAGGGAAGACGATGTCCGCCGAGTTCAACGACTGGGCAGACCAGGCAAACGGTTCGGTATTATTCCGCTACGGCAACAGTGCGGTCCTCGCGACTGCCGTCATGGGTAGGGAATCAGACAAAGATTATTTCCCCCTCTCCGTCGAATACGAAGAGAAGTTTTATGCGGCAGGAGCGATACTCGGCTCACGCTTCATGCGCCGTGAAGGCCGCCCTTCCGACGAGGCGGTGCTCTCCGGCCGCATCGTGGACCGCACCATCCGCCCGCTTTTCCCCAAGGGAATGAAGCGCGAAGTGCAGGTCATCATCTCCGTCATTTCGCTGGAGGATTACGACGCCGACATCTTGGCGGTCAACGCCGCTTCGCTCGCGCTCGCGACCTCCGACATCCCGTTCAAGGGACCAGTCTCTTCGGTACGCATCGGTATCGAAGACGGCAGCGAAGAACTCATCGTCAATCCGACCTACGGCCAGCGCAGCGAAGAGCTGCCGCCGAAGGCCCGCATGGACCTCACGGTCTCGGGCAAAGACGGCCTCGTCAACATGATAGAAGTCAACGCCCGTGAAGTCGCAGAATCTGTGCTCGACAAGGCACTTGCAAAGGCAAGCGCGGAGATAGAAAAAATCCAGGCATGGCAGAAGACCATCGTCGCCGAACAAGGAAAGACCAAGAAAGAATTCGCAGCCCCCGACATCACTCCCGAGATTAAAGCGGCGTTCGCGGAGATTATCGAGCCGAAATTGAAAGCGCTGAACGGCATCATGACCAAAGAATCATTCGGCGAAATGAAGTCCGAGTGGGCAACACAAGCCATTGCGAAATTTCCCGACGTGAAACCGCAGTTGCTCGACGGCTACCTCGAACTCCGCGTCGACGAATACGTGCACGACCTTTGCATCCTCGAGGGAAAGCGCGTGGACGGCCGTGCGCTCGACGAAATACGGGCGCTGCGCGCACAAGCCGGCGGCATTTCTCCCGTCATTCACGGCACGGGACTCTTCTTCCGCGGGCAGACGCACGTCCTCGCCGCGCTCACGCTCGGCGGCCCCGGCGACGCACAGCTCCTCGACACTATCGAATTCCAGGACACGAAGAAAACATTCATGCTCCACTACAACTTCCCGCCGTTTTCCGTCGGAGAGACGGGGCGCGTGGGCGGATTCAACCGCCGCATGACGGGGCACGGCGCACTCGCGGAGAAATCTCTGCGCGCCGTCCTACCCGGAAAGGATGTATTCCCGTACACTATCCGTATCGTCTCGGAGTGTCTCGCCTCCAACGGTTCGACCTCGATGGCCACGGTCTGTGCGGGCTCTATCGCGCTCATGGATGCGGGAGTTCCCATCACGCGCCCCGTCGCGGGCATCGCGATGGGCCTTATGTCTGATGCAAAAGCGGGTGTGTACAAAGTGCTCACCGACATTCAGGGACCCGAAGACCACCACGGCGACATGGACTTCAAAGTCGCAGGCACTTCAGAAGGCGTGACAGGTGTGCAGATGGATGTGAAAGTGGAGGGTGTACCTCTCGCGGTACTCACCGAAGCATTCGCGCAGGCAAAGAAGGCGCGCCTGCAGATTCTCGACGTCATCACCAAAGAAATCGCGGCGCCGCGCGCTGATATCAGTGAGCGCGCCCCGAAAATCCTCACCATCGTCGTCAAGAAAGACCAGATAGGGCTCGTCATCGGTCCGGGAGGCAAAATGATAAACGGCATCCGTGAACGCACCGGCGCGGACGACATCACCATCGAAGAAGACGGTACGATATTCATCACCGGAAAAGGCGGCGCCGCCGAAGCCGCACTCCAGGAAATCGCAGACCTCACGCGCGAATACATGGTGGGCGACCGGTTCGAAGGTCCCGTCGTCCGGCTGATGGACTTCGGCGCATTCGTGAAGCTCGGGCCGACCGCCGACGGACTTGTGCACGTTTCTGAAGTCGCCCCGTTCCGCATCGGCAAAATATCGGATGCGGTGGCTCTCGGCGACATCGTTCCCGTCGTTATCAAAGAAATAGACGAGAAAGGAAGGTATAATCTCTCCATCAAGGCTGCTGATCCGGAATGGGCCGCACGCAAAGGGCTCAAGCCGGACACAAGTGGCGGAGATAATCATGGACGAAGCGAAAGACCCAGGCGCAATTTCTAAACAGGGTACACAACCGAGCCCCACGGGAGCACCCGCACAACCGCAATCCGGGCCTGAAGTGCAAATTCTTGAGGAGCATGTGACGCGTGTCGCACAGAAGCCGGCTCCGCCCGCGGCGAGTCAGGGAGTGCCTGCGCCAGCGCCCAAGCCGACGCCTGCGCCAGCCGCGCCGCCTGCGCCTCCGATTGTGCAATCTGCTCCCGCACCGAAACCCGCTGTCCCGCCCACCGCTCCGGTCAAACCGGCGCCTGCACCCGTTGCGCCGCCGCCTCCGCCGGCCGTTGTGGAACCTCCTCCCGCACCCAAACCCGTCGCAACACCCGCACCTGTCCCGCCGCCTGCTGCACCGTTACCGCCTGCAAGCCCTGCACTTGGTACCGATATCGCGAAGATACTCTCCGCAGTGAAATTGCCCGAACGTCGCGATACCGTACTTCCGGGTGAAAAAAAGATACCCGTTGAACCAAAAAAATTCGATACGAGTATCGCGGGTTCAGCTCTCGACGATGCTCCCGCGGCGCCACCCGTCGCAACGCCACTTGCGCCGAAGCCGGTTGAGAGCAATACCCGCGCAGAAGTTGCACAATCTACGGCGGGCACCGGAAGGGGTGCCGTGGGTAGAAATCCGAGCGACGTTACGGCCGTGCATACACTCAAAGACGACCTCCAGGGGGTCGTCTACAACCAGAAAATCTCTCTTGTAAAAGCCGTCTCTCTCGAAGAAGACCGCAAAGCGCGAAAAGGTGACGGGGCAACGAGGAGTCAGGGCGCGCAGCAACGCTCAAGCCGGACGTTTGGCATCGTTTTCGCCTCGCTCACGCTACTCGTCCTCGGCAGCGGCGCACTTTTTGGCGTGCTTTTTATAATGAACCAACAAAAAGCGCCTCCGCAAGTAGATACGGGATCCTCCATTCTCTTCGCTGAGCAAAGTATCCTGCTCTCGCTCGACGGTCATTCCCCCTCGGAGCTCAAGCGAGTTCTTGAAGCGGGCCGCACGACATCGCAGGGAGCGCTCGGCTCCATCACACGCATCATTCCGGTCATCTCCGAGACAGACGCGGACGGCGTACCGCAAAACCGTCCCGCCACCTTCAGAGAATTCATGGCGGCGATGGGCGCGCACGCCTCTGATGACCTTTTCCGTGCATTGGGAAATGATTTCTTTCTCGGCATTCACGCCGCGGACAAAAGCGCTCCCGTCGTCGTCGTGCCGGTCGTGTCGCACGCCCGTGCATTCGCCGCAATGCTCAATTGGGAGCCGTCATTAAACGGAGACCTTTCGCCGCTCTTTACCGCCGTGCCGGCGCTTCGACAGGATGCGAACGGCCTTCCCGTGCTGCGCACGTATGAAGACCTCGTGATGCGCAACTACGACGTCCGCGCGCTCAAAGACGACGCGGGTGATATCCAGCTGTACTACTCATTCCCCACACAGAACGTCCTCATCATCGCGGGAAGCCCGTATTCCTTCCCCGAAATACTGAGCCGTTTGCAGGCAAGCCGTCAGCTGTAGCGCGGCACAGTGGTGCTTTGGTATACTTTGGGACATGAAGCACATCACCGAAGAACAATTAGAAGAGCTGCGCGGCGCTTTAGGCGCGGAGCGCGATGCGGTGGAGGAAGAATTGGCGACGTACGGCCGTGTGCAGAGTGATTCGGGCGACTGGCAGGGAAGCGCCGAGGGCGCAGGCATTGAAGCGGACCCGAACGATGCCGCGGACCAGATAGAAGAATTGGTCGTCAACGTGCCGCTCGTAGAAGAGCTTGAGAAACGCCACAAGGACATCGTGGATGCGCTCGAAAAAATGGAAGAGGGCACGTACGGTATCTGCGAAGCGGGAGAAGAAGAAATTCCTTTTGATAGACTCGAAGCAAATCCCGCGGCACGCACGTGCGTCGCGCACGCCTGAAGCGGATTCACAGATGACTATCG
>JBBUDH010000005.1:0-53046 GCA_038057405.1 Patescibacteria group bacterium | reverse complement strand
CACACACGTCGTGCGCATCACCGACGCGAATGCACCCGCCGACCTTGCGGCGGCGCTTCGGGGCGGCGGCATGTTTGAAGAGTCGCGCGTTGTCGTGCTGAACGGCATTCTCGCCAATGAAGAAATGCGTACCATGCTGTTCGACTCTCTCGCGCAAATCCGCGATTCGGAGGAGACATTTTTCGTGCTCGAAGAGAAGCCCGATGCGGCGACACGCAAACAGATAGAGAAGTATGCCGAGGGCTCGGAGCGGTACGACAAAGCGGGCGAGAAAAAAGGCGGGGATATCTTTGCAATAGCCAATGCATTGCGCCGCGCCGACAAGAAAGCGCTGTGGGTAAATTACCAACGGCAGCTTGCGGAAAACGCCGCACCCGAGGCGATACACGGCGTTTTATTTTGGGCGGCCAAAGATATGTTTCTCAAATCAGGTTCTCTGGAACAGCAAAATCGGGCTAAGAACCTTATTACGAGGCTTGCGGAGCTACCTCATGAAGCACGCAGACAAGGAGAGGAACTGGAATATGCACTTGAGCGGTTTGTGTTGTCTGGAATGTGATACTATTTTGGGTATATGTCAAAGACTCTATCTCTCGGACTCGTTGTCGCAGTGGCGTTTTTTACTATCGCTCTCCTAACGTTTCAAGTTCGTACGGCGCATGCACTCGGCACGGCCGCGGACATAATTTGTTCCGCTTCCGGGTGCACTATGACTCCGACTCCAGGCCGGCCGCTCTGTAAGACAGTACAGTGTATGGACGTAACGAATGGATATCCAACCAACGGTTTTTGTGCGACACCTGTCGAGTGTAAGGCAGTTTCGACTGGCGGATCTAGCAGTGTAGGTCTCGACCAGGTGATGAAAGCGCTCGGCGACCTTTTCGGGAAGCTCATGCAGCAGCCGTCTGCTCCATCGAGCCCGCCTCCTACGCCGCCGACGGACAACAAGGGCTGTTCCGGTACGCGTTTCCCGACACACGACATCACGCAGATTTCAAATCCGTGCGCGGACTACACTCCCGAGCCTATCGTCATTTCACCTACAAGCACAGACCCCAATGCATGCCCGCCGCTTAGCCAAGCGCTCGGACTCTGCACCGACACTCCAAATAACTGTCCCGACGTGCCTGTCGTAGTTTGTACGACAGGGAAACATATCGTCTCCGGTGGCACAGACGAGAACGGGTGTGTGCGGCCCGATACCTGCGAAGCGGATACGTACCAGCGCACGACCTCCACTCCTCCCGCCACGACACCCGCAGCCCGTCTCATTTTCTCGACGACCACGGGCACGTTCGTCGTGCCGCCGGGAGGATTGCGCGGCGACATCAATGCGCGGCCGATTGGTGCAACCGTCGTCGCCGGAGCACGTGATACGCAAGGCAATGTCGAAGTCGCCGGTTTCTTCGGCGCGTCAACATTCAGCGGACAAGGAGGAGGACTCGTCGGCGCGTGGTGCAAATCGCGGCCGTGGGCAACTAATTTCCTTTCGAAAATAATCACGCCGACGTTCTTCGACAATATTTGCAAATCTCGCGGCTACCAAGTAGGCATGCCGCCTGCTACCCCCGCTGTCACGCTCGAGCAGACGAAGAAACCGAAAACAACGGCCGCCACAACGACTGCGGCCACGAGTACCGCTCCGACCGTGCCTCCCAAGGTGGATATCTGGGCGGTGCCCGCGTCGGTCCCGCTCGGAGGCCGCACGTCAATCTTCTGGAATACGCAGGGAGTGACGAACTGCACCGAGACCTCGCCGAACGGCGGCTTCAACCAGAATTCGCTCTCAGGCGGAGCGGCGACGCAAGCCCTCACGGCGGCGACCACCTTCTCCATCTCATGCCTCGCACCCGACGGCTCTCCAGTGACCGCCTCCGTTACCGTAACTCTGAAGATATAATGTCGAATGCTTTTGATGAGGCGCAGCAGCAGCTCCGCCGCGCCCTCGCGGTCTATCCGGTCTCGGACGACCTGCGCGCGCGCCTCGCGCATCCCGAACGCGAAGTGACCGTTTCCATTCCCGTCAAAATGGATGATGGATCGGTCAAAGTATTCGAAGGTTACCGTGTACAATATTCTTCCTTGCGCGGACCCTACAAGGGCGGTATTCGCTACCATCCCGACGCCGATATCAACGAAGTGAGAGCACTCGCATTTTGGATGACGTTCAAGACTGCCGTCGCCGGCATCCCTATGGGTGGCGGCAAAGGCGGCATTACAGTCGACCCGAAAGAGCTCTCCAGAGGCGAACTCGAACGGCTTTCCCGCGGATGGGTGGAAGCGCTCTACCCGGTGCTTGGTCCCGAACGCGATGTCCCCGCCCCGGACGTCAACACCACGCCCGAAATTATGCGGTGGATGGCGGATGAATATGCGAAACTCACCGGCGACTCACGCAACGGAACGTTTACCGGAAAGCCCCTCGATTACGGCGGCTCCGAAGGCCGTGGTGCGGCGACAGGCGCCGGCGGCTTCGACGTGTTCAAAGCGCTTCAAGCAGAATTGAAACTGCCGAAGTCCGTCTCCGTGGTCATACAGGGCATGGGCAACGTGGGCGGCAACGCCGCGAAGATTTTCCATGCGCTCGGACACAAAGTCCTCGCGATGTCAGACTCAAAAGGCGGCATTTATTCTCCGGACGGCCTCGACCCGGACGCGGTGGAGAACTACAAAAAAGAGAACGGAAGGCTCAAAGGCTTCCCACGGACAAAACAAATTTCCAATGAGAAACTCCTCGAGCTTCCCTGTGACGTGCTCATTCCCGCCGCGCTTGAAAATCAGATAACAAAAAAGAATGCGAATAACATACAGGCGAAGGTCATACTCGAACTCGCCAACGGCCCGACCTCGACCGAAGCGGACGACGTGCTCTTCAAGAAGGGAATCGCGGTTATTCCTGACGTGCTTGCGAATTCGGGCGGTGTCGTCGTCTCGACCTACGAGTGGGAACAAAATCTGAAAGGAGAGCATTGGAGCGAGAAAGAAGTGCTGAAGAAGCTCCGCATGTTGCTTACTCGCGAGTCGAAGAACGTCTACAGCCGCAGCAAGAAACTGAAAACGGACCTCCGCCGCGCCGCTTTCGCGCTCGCACTCGAACGGCTTGAAGGTGCGCTCAAAACTCGCGGCTGAAAAGCCGCAATGCTATATTGCTTCTACCGCCCATAGCTCAGTCGGTAGAGCGGCTCCCTTTTAAGGAGAAGGTCCCTGGTTCGAATCCAGGTGGGCGGACCAATTTTACAGCGGCAAATCGAATGCGAAGATACCCGCGCCGCTGAATACCAGGGAAAGGCAAATGACGAAGAGTAGTGCACTTGTAGACTGCGGAAGCGGAAAGAATTCGCCGAAACGGGATTTCCAAATAAGCGACTTGAGTGCGGCGAGGGCTCCGAGAAGCGCGGCGAGTTGCGCGTATATTCCCGCTATGAGAGCGGCTGCAATCGCGAATTCAAGAATTGCGGCCACAACGGGTATCCACGCGCCACGTCCGACAGCGAAGAAGTCAATGTGCGAGAGCTCTTCGCGCTTGCTCACGTGTATCCATGCGACCAGGAGAATTACGACGCCCGCGCTGACGCGGAGAATGGTCGTCGAAAACGGAGCAAGGAAGAGTAGCTGGGGGAAGAGAGATAACATAGCTTGTAGCTGTTAGCTTACAGCTTGTAGCAAATACAACAAGAGCATATGGTGTTCACATGGAGGTTGCTGTACTGCTACATAACATCCGAAGCACGCACAATGTCGGTTCCATATTCCGCACGGCGGATGCCGCAGGAGTTTCTCGTGTGTACCTAACGGGATACACCCCAACACCTACCGATAGATTCGGGCGGGCAAGGAAAGACATCGCGAAGACGGCGCTCGGTGCGGAGAAATTCCTTCCGTGGGAGCATTATGCGTTCCCGCCGCGCCTCATAGCGAGGCTAAAAAACGAGGGGTGGCGTATCGTCGGCGTCGAGCAAGATGTCCGTGCTCGCGATTACCGTAAGTTCAAAGCAAAAAGCAAGACCGTATTCGTTTTCGGCAACGAAGTGAGCGGGATTCCGAAAGGAATTCTCAAGCTATGCGATGCGGTCGTAGAAATCCCAATGCAGGGGGCAATGGTTCGACAAGCTCACCACCCCCGCCATTCTGGCAGGGGGAAAGAATCACTCAACGTTTCCGTCGCTGCGGGGATTATTCTCTTTTCCTGCATCTCCTACAAGCTGTAAGCTGCCAGCTACAAGCTGTGTCTAGTACGTTAAGATATCCACCGTCCGTCCTTCTGCGTCAATAAGGCGTATCACGTCGTGCGAATTACTCCACAGCTCGGAGCGCAGGCCGAGATAGGTGCGGAAAGCCGGGAGGGCAAATGGAGTGCGATCGCGGGAGGCGTTGATGCAGCCGTTGTAGGACATTGTGTTGGAAATGAACGAACGGCACGCGGCGGACAGCTCGCCGGGCAGCGTCGCCGGGAAATGGCACTGCGTCAGGGTATCGAGATAGTCGAAGCATGAGCTGCCGTAGGTACGGAGGTTGTCCGCGTTCATCGGGAGCATTTCGGGTGGGGTAGGGCATTCATTCGCGAGTTCGGGTGTGAAGGTGTGAAGCTCGGTCAGGTAGCCGCTGCAGATATTCTCGCGGAATGAGGTGCCCACGGGAGACGCCCCTGTCGTCACGAAAATGGACGCGCCCGGTTCGAGGTAGACGGACTGGACGGGATTGACCACACCGAGAATGAAGAATGGCGCTGCCGGCGGAATTACCCCACGAGCGCCCGTGACCGCACTCTGCAGAGCCCAATTGGTAACGGGTATGGGCTGGTTGTTGTCGTCGGATGCGGTGAGTTGGATGAATTCCAGTGCGACACCGGATTCCGTCGCGCTACTCTCTTTGATGGATACTTTGCCCGAATACACGGAGGCATCACCAAACCCACCTCTTGGCGCAGGCGGTGTGTTCGTGAACTGGTCTTCATCGCCCGATGCGAGAATACGGGCGTCCGCCTCGTCGGCGTAGTCGGCAATGTCGGGACCGCGGACAAGCTCGGGGGGTTGCCAGGGAAGTTTGATGAAAGAGCCCGAAGTGCTCGTCCCGAAAATAAGCTCGAGCGGATTGCCGAGCGAGCGCGCAGTGCGCGCTGCGGCGGCCCACCCGCCGGTCATAAACCAAAAGAGAATAAGCGCGATGATGAAGACGATTAAGGAGACAATGAGAACACGTTTTATCATAGCTCTAGTATATCTGGTTTCGGAGCGTTCACTTTTTATGAGAGCCCAGGATACGCAGCGCCTCGCGGAGCCTTTCATTGGAGCGCTCGATTTCCTGTGGCACTTTGCGCAGCGCATCCCGCGCCTCGCCCTGCGAGTAGCCGAGGGCGCGCATCGCCTCGAGCGCTTCTTCGTCTCCTTGGAGCACGGCGTCGTTCCCGTCTAGCGAGGTCCCGACCTTGTCACGTAGTTCAAGAACAATTTTCTCCGCGGTTTTTTTGCCGATACCCGAGACTTTGGTGAGGTATGACGCGTTGCCCGCGGAGACCGCGCTGCGCAGCGTTTCGACGGATGCGATGTCGAGAATGGCGAGTGCGGATTTCGGACCGATACCCGACACGGTGAGGAGGAGTTCGAAGAGCCGGAGCTCTTCCTCATTGGAGAAACCGTAGAGGTCGAGGATGCTTTCGCGTACGGCAAGGTGTGTCCAAATAGCGGCCTCGGTGCCTTGCTTGAGCGAGAGCAGAAGCTCGCGTGTCGCAAACACTTTGTACCCGACGCCGCCGGCCGAGACTATCGCGTATCCCGCCCGTATCGCCGACACATTTCCGGAGAGGCGTCCTATCATGAGCGAATCATAGCAAAAAACTTGCTACTTCGGGCGTAATCCGTTAGGATGCGCGGCACATGGCCAATACGAGTTCCGCAAAGAAAGCAATGCGCGCCGCAGAGAAACGGCGTGTTTTCAATGCGCGCCGCAAGAAGGCGATGAAAGATGCGGTCAAAGATATGAGCAAGCTCGTGCTTGGCAAGAGCGCCAAAGAGGCGACCGCCATGCTCCCCAAGGTCTATAAGGCGATAGACAAGGCTGCCAAAGAGGGAACCATCAAGAAGAACACCGCGGCGCGCATGAAGTCGCGCGCAGCCAAGGCTCTCCGCTCACTCGCGGCCTAACGTCTGAGTTAGGCACCTGTAGACGGCCTAAGCTTTTCCCCTTTTGCCGCGTTGCAGCTTCGCCCCGCAGGGCGCATTATTGCGATATGGTTTTCCACGAATCGCTCAATCCCGAGCGGAAGTTTTCTTTTGCAATCCCTCTCGTTTTCATAGCGATACTGGGCGGTACGACCGGGGTTGTCAGCTTGGCCACCGTACTTTCCCCTGAAGCTTCGTACGCCGTAAGTGCGCGCTCGCAGCTCGCGCAGGCTCCCGCGCCGGTAAACGACCCAGCATCCACCGACCCCAACGACGGTATCTGCGGGAGGGAGTACACGAAATGCAAGAGCAATCCAAAAATGACAGAGAATCGGTGTGATCTCCTCTGGAAGGCGTGTATTGAGAACAAATGTCAAAAAATAGACACAAAGACAATAGACCAGTGCCCCAAGGATTCAGATTGTATCTCGTCTTGTACAGACCTGGTTGAGGCAAACGGAGCACTCAAGCAGTGTTGCTCGGTCATAAAGCACGGCAATACGTGTCGGGTCGCGACTGAAGGTGCTCCGGAAAATAGCTGCAATCCGGAAAAGACAAAGTTACCCAATGGCGGAAGCGGTACGGGCGAGAATATTACGCCTGCGGACCTTGAAGATACACAGCGTGGTATTGATATGACCAAGTCCCGTATTGCCGCCATGGAAGAGGAATATCGGAAAGCGACTCAGGGCTTGACTAGCTGGACGCCAGTAAAGGAAGATCAATTGAACGGATTGTCATCAAATCTTCAGATGCAAGAGAATGAACTTGCACGGCAGCAGGATGCCTACGACCAGATTTTGAAATCCGGCGGTAGCCCAACCAAGCTGACTGAAACCGACGACGGAGTGGGGGCATACAACGTACCGCTGGATAAGTCGCTCGGTGATAACCCAGTCAGACTCACACCTGAGCAGCAGACAGCAGCGGATTACGCAAAACTGGCAGACGCTTTTGGTCCCCAGGATACGTTCGGGCCCGCGGCAACTCCAGAGGAACTTAGAAAAGCAGAGCTGGAGAATACAATTCGTTCCGATCAGGCCGCATGGGATGCGGCAAACAGACAAGCCGCACTTGAAGAAACAATTCGCTCCGACCAGGCGGCATGGGCTGGGGCAAACAATCAAGCCGCACTTGAGGAAACAATTCGCTCCGACCAGGCGGCATGGGCTGAGGCAAACAATCAAGCCGCGCTCGACAGGGATGCGAGAATACAAGAACTCAAAAATGCCGAGGCAGGCGCAAATGCAGGTACCAATGATTTTAGTCCGGCACAACGAAAAGAGCTGGATGAGCTTACGGGAAGAAATGCACCGGCAGATCCGACAATGGATTGGTACAACTCACTTTCGGATAAGGATAAGAAAGCACTCCACGATAATTATGGAGAGGACATACGAGCGGCGCACGCTGACAAGTTAGCGACGGACGCAGGGGCGCAAGGAGGAGGATCTGCGCCGAAACCTGAAGAAAAAGCTGTTAATGTGCCGCTTCCGAAACCGAGACCGGAACAGGCCCCGGACCCGAAGAATGACCCTCTCGCGAAGTCGGAACAGTCGAAAGGGGCACCCGACCCAAGCAAGCCTTACTACGTTCAGCGTGGCGATCAGTGGTGCGACCAGTTCGGAAGTTGTAAGGATGCAAAGAAGTTCACACCAGCTCCCGGGCAGGGCGGACCGCCAGCGGCCAAAACGCCGACGGGCGGGGGCGGCGCACCCGACGGCAACGGCGATAAGACCAACAACCAAGGCGGTTCGGGTTCCGGGCTCGGCTCCGCACTCAGCTCAATGCTCCAAGGACTCATGAAAGCACTCGGGGCGCCGCAGCCTCCACCAGCCGCTCCCTCTCAGCCATGTTCCACCGACCCCAACATATACGCCCAACAACAGCAGCAGTATCAACAGCAGCTGCAGCAGTACAACTACCAAATGCAACAGCAGCAGTACCAGCAGCAGGTGAATCAGTTCTATGCCGAGCGCAACGGGACCACTCCGCCGCCCGTTCAACCGCTGCCGCCTCAACCAAGCGCGTGTACCCCCTCGACCGGGAGCCAGTGTAGAGAGCAACCACAACAACCGGCGGCCTCTTCCTGTACCGGCGGCTGGAGACCCGTCTACAACGGTTCATGTATCACTAATTGGAACTGCCCAAATACCGGAGATGCTCCGACCGCGACTCTTTCATGTGAACCCGACCTCGCCGATGTCGGCCAGACACTCGCCCTCACCTACAACTGCTCCTCGGGCATCGCCTCCAGCAGCGCATTCAAGGTGACCACCCAACCGGGCGGCTCCGCCACGACAACCGTCAAAGCCCCGCCCCAGGGCACCAACACCGCCACTTACACCCTCGCCTGTACCGACAACGGCAAAACGACCGGCGCACAGTGCTCGGTCAAGGTGAACCGCCCCAACATCTTCCTCGTCACCAATCCGAGGACGTTAGCTCCGGGAGAGATCTCGCTCATCTCCTGGCTCACGACCGGCATGGACTCCTGCATCATCTCAAGCCCCGACCAACCCGACTTCACCCTGCGCAACTCCTCCAACACCAGTGTGACGGGTGCGGCTACGACTTCGCCGATTACGAGCTCGGCGATGTTCCAATTGGACTGTATAACAAAGGGAGGTATAGACAGGCAGGCGACGACTACGGTAAGTGTTGAGGAATAGCGTTCCTGTTACGGAAAAGAGGAGAAATGTGATACATTTTCCGCAACGCTCCCGTCGTTCAATGGATAGGATATATCCTTGCGGAGGATACGATGTTGGTTCGATTCCAACCGGGAGCAATGAGTGAGTGGAACGAATGAATTGCTCCCGGTTTGGGAAGGGGTCGGGAAACGGTAGTTTCCCGTATCGGAGAGCAGTCCGTTTTGCGGACGCTGAGAACCGAGGGTTCTCAGAGAGGAGCATCGCTCCGACGCCGGGTGCACTAGTTTTTTCCACATTTTGGCGATTCTGTGCATTGCGCCTTAGGCATATGGGGCGCATGATTGCGACATGGCAACACCTCATGGGCGGCTTTTGAATCGTGGAGCTACAATCCTCTCCGCGCTTGTTTTCGTCGCGCTTCTTGCGGGGGTAGCGACCACGGTGCAGTATTTTTCTCCCTATGCGAATGTAGAGTCACAAACCGCCGAAGCGGCAGCCCCCGCGGCAGCTGCGCCGGCGAAGAAGCCGGGGGCGACACTCAAGGGGGCAAGTCGTTGTAATGCACCCATTGAAGTGAAAAAAGATAAGAACGCGAAAGGGCCTCTCGACGGCGAAAAGGGTGTTGAATCAGTCTGCGTGAAAGGATGTCAGTATAAAATCTATCCGGGAACTCCCACCACCATAGACGCAATTGATACTTGTAAGGATATAACAGATGCCGCAAGCAAGAAGAAGTGTGAGACCGAGAAGCAGTGCGTGGTCTCGCAGTGCGGGGCGGCGGCAGGATCTTGCCAAGCCGTCGGCGGGGGGTCAGAGAAGAAAAAGGATGAAATACTCGGGAAGGCGGCCCTTGTTCCTGAGTACTTTAAGAATGACCCGGCGATCCAAAAACTTCTGGAAGACGCGAAGACCGACCCCACCGGGGTACAGGCTCGTCTTTCGAAGCTCGACCCGTATATGCAAGCTGCTTTTAGCGAGGCCAAGGATGATGAACAAACAAAGATGCAGAATAAACAGGCCGATAACTATGCCGCTATCCAAGCATTGGGACAAAATGATCCGGAAGCCAAGAGGCTTGCAGAGGAAAACAAGAGGCTTGCAGAGCAAAACGCAAACCTGAGCAAAATCGATACGCGGAAACTTGCCGAAGAACAGACGCCGGTAGTGCCGCCCAAGACGCCGGAAGATAAGGCGCCGACGTATCAGGGGCCATGTCAGTACGGACAAATGGATTCAAAAACTGGCGCCTGTCCGCCAAAGCCCGGATGTACAGGTCCGAATTGTAGCCGGGATGGAAGCGGTACATTCGACCCCAACGCGGGAAAGAATACGGGCGGTAACTCAAATCCCATGAGCGCCTTCGGTTCCATGCTCCAAGGACTCATGAAAGCACTCGGTGCGCCGCAGCCCCCTCCGTCGGCTCCCGCACAAGCCTGCGCCACCGACCGGGACGCATACGCCCAACAACAAGCTCAATACCAACAGCAATTGCAGCAGTACAACTACCAGCTCCAGCAGTACCAGTACCAACAGCAGATGAATCAGTACTACGCACAGCAGAACGGCGGCATCGCACCGCCGACCCAACCGCCTCCCGCGCAACCGACCCCCTGCACGCCCTCGACCGGCAACCAATGCCAGAGCCAACCTCAACAGCCACCACCGTCGGCCTGCTCCGCGGGCGCATGGCGCGCCACCTACAGCGGCGCCTGTATCACCGGTTGGCAGTGTATCTCGACCGAAGGTCCCAAGGCGGAGCTCGTCTGTGAACCCGACCTCGCCGATGTCGGCCAGACACTCGCCCTCACCTACAACTGCTCCTCGGGCATCGCCTCCAGCAGCGCATTCAAGGTGACCACCCAACCGGGCGGCTCCGCCACGACAACCGTCAAAGCCCCGCCCCAGGGCACCAACACCGCCACTTACACCCTCGCCTGTACCGACAACGGCAAAACGACCGGCGCACAGTGCTCGGTCAAGGTGAACCGCCCCAACATCTTCCTCGTCACCAATCCGAGGACGTTAGCTCCGGGAGAGATCTCGCTCATCTCCTGGCTCACGACCGGCATGGACTCCTGCATCATCTCAAGCCCCGACCAACCCGACTTCACCCTGCGCAACTCCTCCAACACCAGTGTGACGGGTGCGGCTACGACTTCGCCGATTACGAGCTCGGCGATGTTCCAATTGGACTGTATAACAAAGGGAGGTATAGACAGGCAGGCGACGACTACGGTGGAGGTTGGCGATTAACCGCTACAGACCAAAAAATTCGAGGATTTTGTGTGCGACGGGTTCCTTCATAGGAACTTCCTCCGCATATTCGGTCAGGAAGCTGCGTACCGCGTGCGGATCAATATTTTCAAGCGGAATAATAAGATTCGGAGCCATGATCTTGGTTGTGTCGATGAGGAGCAGTGGGCGGTCGAGCCCCTCTTCCTCCACCCAGAAGGAGACAATCTCTTCGTAGCGATGCATCGTGTCGCCGATACGCACGCCGCGGTCCGATATCTCGAAGCGTACAAGGTCGGGCGGGACGTTGGCGAGCATGCCGAGGATGCCGGCGGCGATGAGAATAAGAATCGCAAAAAGGATGTTGTGGAAGAGGATGCTTGTGAGTGCTGCCGAAACGGCGACGACACCGAGCGCCCAATACCAATCGCTGCTGCGCGGTATGTGCTCGTGCTCGTACGCGTTCCATCGCAAAACGGTTCGTTGTGGGGGCATTGCGGTTATTGTATCGCGTTTTGCAACACCTATTTGAGGCAAGACGGAAGAAGGTGAGTATAAGGGTCACCCTCGACTAAGGAGTGGTATACTGGACGAGTGGCCGAGTCACATAAAAGAAATCCAAATACGGTATGCCTCGTTTGCAAGAAACCCATCTACAGGAGGCCAATTGAAATGCAGAAAAACGGAGGACGATTATTTTGCGGCCTCGCCTGTTACGGGATTTCTAATCGAAAGGAAAGGCCGTGTGTGATGTGTGGAAAGTTAATTCTTGCCAGTGCAAACAAGAAAACGTGCAGCAGAACATGTGCGAATAAGAACCGGGCTGGGATTAAATATAAGATTGGCAGTCCAAGGGACAAGGTAAAAGACCAGAGAAGCATAAAATTACGCCTCATCTCAAAACGGGGAAAGAAGTGTGAGCGATGCGGTTTCGCTAAACTCGAGATTTTGCATATACATCACAAGGACAGGAACAGAACGCACAATGAAATGGACAATCTCGAACTAATTTGCCCTAATTGCCACGCGGAAGAACACTACTTAGAAAATAGCTGGCTCAGTGGTACTGTAAGCGATTGAAGAGGGAGGGGTCGGATAGCGGTTCATTCCAGCGCACTTGAAATGCGCCAGGTCGCAAGGCCTCGTGAGTTCGAATCTCACCCCCTCCGCCAAAGTTGTGTGATAGATGCATACCAAAAACGACGGTGCATATCCGGTTTTTGCATTTCACAAAAATATTGTAATGTTGCGCGAATGGACCTCACACCGCTTACGCAGGCCGAATACGATGCGCATATTGCGGATAATTCGCTCCGTATCGCCTTTGTCGGCATGTCGAACGTGGGCAAGAGCTATCGCTCCAAGGTGCTCCGCGACCAGTTCGGGTTCGACTGGTATCAGGTGGACAAAGAAATAATAAAATCTCTCGGTTTTTCAGGGATGGAAGAAATTGCCGAATGGCTCGGGCTTCCCGACAGTCCCACGTATGGGGTGCGCGAGCGTGAGTATCTCGACTCGGAAGCGAAGCACACGAAAGTGGATTTTATTGATACCGACCGGAATCTCGTATTTGATACGACAGGGAGCGTCATCTACCTTGAGAAGCCGACGACGCAGTGGCTGCAAGAAAATTGCCTCATCGTAAATCTCGAAGCGGGCGAGAAGTATATTGATACAATGATACAAAAGTTTTTTGAGCAGCCGAAGCCGGTGGTTTGGAACGGCATGTACGTTCAAAAACGGGGTGAGACGCAGAAAGAAACACTCGAACGGTGTTTTCCCGCACTCCTGCGTGACCGCCTCAAGAAATATCGGGGCATGGCGCATGTAAACGTGCCCGTCGCTGACCTGTACGACAAGAGCGGTCGCGAGACGATAGCTATCATACGTTCGCGCTTGCCTGCATGACGATATGAAAATGATAAGCACGCGGGATGCAGCGAAGGTGGGATGGTCGTACAAAGATGTACTACTCGCGGGCCTGGCTCCCGACGGGGGCTTATATGTTCCGTCCGAATATCCGCAACTTTCCCGCGCGGAACTCGAGACACTCAAAAGTGCTCCGTATCTGGATATCGCTTATGCCGTCAAGAAGAAATTAATCGGGGGTGATATTCCCGATGAAGAGTTGCGCCGCATGGTAGAGCAGGCGTATTCGGAGAGCTCTTTTGGTGCCGCAGAGGGAGGAAATATCGTCCCGTTGGTGAAAGTGGAAGAGGATTTTTATGTGCAGCAGCTTTCTCTCGGTCCGACCGCAGCATTCAAAGATATGGCCATGCAGCAGCTCGGCCAAGAAATGGATTATGAACTCAAAAGGCGTGGTGAGCACCTGACCATTCTCGGCGCGACTTCGGGCGACACGGGCTCTGCCGCCGAGGCCGCCTTCAAGGGGCTCGGTACCGTGACGCTTTTTATGCTCAGTCCCGAAGCGGGCATGAGCGCATTCCAGAAGGCGCAGATGGGCATGCTCTCGGGCGGCAATATTTTCAATATAAGTGTGCGCGGACGTTTTGACGACTGTCAGGACTTGGTGAAGGAGCTGAAAGGGGAGGAGGAGTTCTCGAAACTCGGCGCGGTCAATTCGATAAACTGGGGAAGAATTTCATCGCAAGTACCGTACTTTGTTTCGGGATATCTACAGGCCGCGGCGCGTGTCGGCGACCCTGTGGATTTCGTCGTGCCGAGCGGTAATTTCGGCGACATGCTCTCGGGCTATATCGCCAAGCAGATGGGTGTACCTATCCGCCGCCTCATCGTCGCAACCAACGAGAATACCGTTCTCGATAAGCTCTTCAGGACAGGTGTATACGAGCTCGCGTCGGCCCAGGTAACGTCGAGCCCGTCCATGGATATTTCAAAAGCGTCGAATTATGAACGGCTGGCGTTTGATGTGCTCAGGAGGGACGCTGCGGCACTCACAAAGTACATGAAAGAATTCGAATCGAAGAAGTGCGTTGACTTGAAAGATTATGGTGCGAGCGCGGATGATTTTGCCGCACTCGGATTCTCAAGCGATAGCTCGACACACGCCAATCGCCTGCAGGCGATACGGGATGTATACAAGAAATGTAAGTACGTCATTGACCCGCACACGGCAGACGCGGTTTCGGTAGGTTTCCGCGAGAAAAAACAGGACTCTGTGCCGATGGTATGTATGGGGACGGCATTGCCGGTGAAGTTCGAAGACACGATACAAGAAGCGCTCGGATTTATCCCGGAACGGTCCGCGAGATTCAAAGACCTCGAAAAAGCGCTGCCGGAAAATGCCTTCCACGTCATTGATATAGATGCGGAGCAACTGCGGCAATACATCCGCGCAAATGCCTGAAAACGACTCTGCTATCATGTTCGAATGAAGCAAGAGACTGCGCTTAAGGTTTTGCAGACAGGGGTGAATGTTTTTCTCACGGGCGAGCCGGGTAGCGGCAAGACGCATACGGTGAATGCGTATGTGCAGTGGTTGCGCGAGCGCGGCATCGAGCCCGCTATTACGGCCTCGACGGGAATCGCCGCGACGCACATTCACGGCATGACCATCCACTCCTGGAGCGGCATCGGCATCAGGCAGGATTTGAGCCTCTACGACATCGACAAAATAGCGCAAAATGAGCGCGTCGTGCGTCGTGTACGCGATGCGAAAATACTCATCATCGATGAAGTCTCAATGCTCTCGTCCAAGACGCTCGCAATGGCCGAAGCGGTGTGCCGGGAAATCCGGCAAAGGCAGGTGCCGTTCGGCGGGCTCCAGGTCGTGCTCGTCGGAGATTTCTTCCAACTACCGCCCGTAGTGCGACGCGACGAGAATCAGGAAACCGAGCCGCAGATATCTTTTGAAACGGGGGAAATCGAGGAGCCGTCGCACTTCGCGTTTTCCTCGCGGGTGTGGAAAGAGCTCAATCCGCTTGTTTGCTACCTGTCCGAACAGCACCGGCAGGAAGACGCGGCATTTCTCGACATCCTCTCCGGCATCCGTCGCGGCGCATTTTCGCCGGCTCACCGCACACTTCTTGATTCACGGCGCACTGCGTCGGGACGCGATGGCACGACACAGCTGTATTCGCACAATGCCGATGTGGACCGCATCAACGATGTGGAGATAGGAAAGATTTCGGGAGATATGCGCACCTTTGCCATGACATCGCAGGGCAAAGACACGCTCGTAATGAGTTTGAAACGCGGCTGCCTCTCGCCGGAGACGCTTGCGCTCAAGATTGGTGCGCGCGTGATGTTCACCAAGAACGATACCGAGCACAAATATGTGAACGGCACGCTCGGTACCGTTACGGGTTTCGTAAAAGAAGGCGGGTACCCCGTTGTTAAAATAAACTCAGGGCGAAGTGTTATCGCCGAACCTGAAGAATGGCACATCGAAGACGGCGGGCGGGTACTCGCGAAGGTCACGCAGATACCCCTGCGGCTTGCGTGGGCGATTACGGTGCACAAAAGTCAGGGGATGTCGCTCGATGCGGCGCATATGGACCTGTCACAGGCGTTTGAGTACGGTCAAGGCTATGTGGCGCTCTCGCGGGTGCGGACGCTTGCAGGGCTTTCTCTATCGGGCCTCAATGAGCGCGCACTTGAAGTGCATCCGGAAGTCGCTGCGCGCGACCGCGATTTCAAACTTCAGTCGGCCGCAGCGCGGAAGGCATTCGAGGCCATGGAGGAGAAAGAGCATGCGGCGCTCGCGCGCAATTTCGTACATGCGAGCGGCGGGCGAGATGCGGGAAACGCTCCGGTTGCGCGCCGGGAGGCAGTGCCGAACGTCGCCGCAAAGAAATACTCGGTCGAAGAGATGCGTAAGAAATATCCCAATGCGTATCGCCCGTGGAGCAAAGAGGAGGACGCAAAACTCGCCGCGTTGTTCAAGGCGGGAGGCAAGACAAAGGTAATAGCGGAAGCGTTGGGGCGGCAAGCCGGTTCTATCCGTGCGCGTCTCGAAAAGCTCGGTCTCCAGTCGACTAAATAATAATTTGTTCTAAAATCAGCTTATGGATACTTCGCTCAAATATCTCACTCTGAATACCGGTGCCAAGATGCCGCTTATGGGCCTCGGGACCTGGAAGTCAGGCCCCAATGAGGCGGGAGATGCGGTTGAGTACGCCCTCACCGAAGCCGGATACCGCCATATTGATTGCGCTGCCGCCTATGGCAACGAGAAAGAAATAGGGGAGGCGCTCGGGCGGGTTTTTAAGAGTGGGAAGGTGCAGCGGAAAGACGTGTTCATCACAAGCAAACTTTGGAACACGGCGCATGCACGCGATGCGGTGCGTCCCGCGTGCGAAGCGACGCTCAAGGACCTGGGGCTCGACTACCTCGACCTCTATCTCGTGCACTGGGGTATGTCGACGTCCGATTCGCACTGGGCTGTTGATGAGAACGGCGTTCTTGCACTTGACCCGGTCCCGTACCGCGAGACGTGGGAAGCGATGGAAGAATTGGTGGAGGCGGGGCTCGTAAAGGCGATAGGCGTCGCCAATCTTTCCGTCGCGCAACTCATCGACCTGCTTTCGTATGCGAAGATACGTCCCGCGATGAATCAAGTAGAACTGCATCCGTATTTGCAGCAGTCGCGCCTTGTTGAGTTCTGCCAGTACCGCGAGATTGCGGTGACCGCCTATTCACCGCTCGGCCGGCCGGGTGCCGCCGAGATGGCCGGCAAGCTCGTAGACGACGAAACAATCGTGAAAATCGCTCACGCTCACAAGAAAACTCCCGCACAGATACTGCTGCGGTGGGGTATACAGCGGAATACGGTCGTCATCCCCAAGAGCACTCACCGCGAACGCATACAGGAGAACATCGACATCTTTGATTTCGAGCTTTCCGCGAAAGAGATGGAGGCAATTGCGGCGCTTGAGCGGGGAGAGCGGCTCGTGGATCCGTACGAATGGGGGAAAATCCCTTATTTCGGCTAGTAGCCAACTCATGAGCATGTACACAGGTATCGTAGAGACGGGCTCGAAGCGTGCGGCAGCGCTTGGGTATCCGACGATAAATATTCCGCTCACGGATACGGATGTGTCGGGCATTTATGCGGCGTTGGTCAAAGTGGGTGAGGAAGAGTACGAGGCGGTCGCCTTTGCCGACCAGAGGCGCAAACTCTTGGAAGCGCACATCTTGGACTTTTCCAAAGATCTCTACGGATGGAATGTGAAAATTCACCTGTTGAAAAAGGTGCGCGAGAACAAGAAGTTTACGGACGATACGGACTTGAAAGAGGCGATTATGGAGGATGTTGCGGCCGTGCGAGCATACTTCAAAAAGTAGTGCCTGCCCCGTTAGAGCACGTTTGAAAACCTACACCGCGGGGCGGGCTCCTCCACGGTCGCTATCTGCATCTGCTGATGCAGCGCTCAGTCTCGCCGCCGTCGCGGCTGCGAAGACCGCGGAGAAGCCCGCCCCTTGCTCCGGTTAAACACTTTCAAACATGCTCGGGAGGCTTCTAAGAAGCTCTCTAATGGGGTAGAATACCCTTCATCATGACACCGCGCCGCTCCATCGTACTTTTTGGCCCCGCACTCGTGTTCATCGCTGCAGCACTCTGGGCGACGGATGCTCCCTTCCGTACGCATCTCACACAGGGGCTCAGCTCCAATTTCATCGTCCTCGGCGAGCACGTTATCTCTGCCCTTATTGCGATTCCCATCCTACTTTTCAATTGGGGAAATCTCAAGAACATCTCCGCCCGCGAATGGTTCGCGATTCTTTTCATCGGTGTCTGTGGCTCCGCGCTTGCGGCGGTGGCCTTTACCGAATCCTTCCACTACGTCAATCCGTCGGTTTCCATCGTGCTCCAAAAAATCCAGCCCCTCATCGCCATCGCGCTCGCGTGGTGGATGCTCGGCGAACGCATGCACAAGAATTTCTGGATGTGGGCCGTCGTTGCACTCGGCGCCGCGTACCTCGTGAGCTTCCCGAATCTCGTACCGCAACTCTATGCGGGAGAAGTTTTTAACCCCAACCTCATCGGTTCGCTCTTGGCGCTCACCGCCGCGGCGCTTTGGGGTGCTTCGACCGTGTTCGGCAAATATGTCTTGCGCACGGCGGCATTCCAGACGCTCACGTCGCTGCGCTTCATCGTCGGACTCATTTTCCTCATCGTTCTCAACGCAGCACAGGGGACATTCCCGGCTCCGGGCGTTATTACGGGCACCGATATTCTCTTCCTCTTCATCGTCGCGCTTACGTCGGGCGTTTTCTCGCTCTTCCTCTACTACTACGGTCTCCAATTTACCAAAGCCTCTATCGCAACGATTGCCGAGCTCGGCTTTCCGCTCGCCGCAGTCTTTGTCAATGCGTATTTCATTCCCGGCAATCAGGCAGCAGGCACCTACTTCGGCCTGTACATAGGCCAATGGCTCGGCACTATCCTGCTGCTCGTGGCAATGCTCATGCTCTCAAGGGTGAATAGAGAAGTCCTCACCGAAGAAACCCGCTCATAAAAAACCCGGCCGCGTTTCCGCGGCCGGCAGCCTACTCCCCTGGCGGGCAAAGAGGTTCAATGAGTTTAGCGACCAGCATTTCGTTCAGACGTTGATATTCCTTACTCGTTGGAGGTAGAACTATTCGAGTAATCCAGCCTATTTGCCTATCTGATGTACTGCGTGTGAAGTGAAAGCAGTGGTTGTATCCTCCGCTGTTTTTTATAGCCTCATACGTGCGCAATAATTCCCCTCCACGCGGCTTGACCACTACGTGAAGGTTACCGTTGGGGAAGATCACGAAGGAACCAATGGGCACCCCCTGCTCGATTTTTCGACGTACTTCCGCAATGTACATCCGGTCGGCGTCGTTTAAGGGGCTTAATTGTTCCAGGTAACTGCCAAAGAGCACGAGAATAACGAACGGAACCAAGACAATAAGTGGGGCGGCTCCCATCTTGAGCGCAAGTAGGAACCTACTCATTCGACTTTCTTGCTGATCCACGTAAACCTCCTTTGTAGGGTTATCGACACTTGCATTCGCCGGGTAAGCGGCAGAGACGATATGTGTTGTAGACCGATGGATCCATCTCAACACCATTGGTCCGCAGGCGTTGGATTTTCCGTTGGCCGGCCTCTTTCAATTCGATGTATAGCCCAACCCAGGCTCCAAGTACTACCCCAATGACACTCGTTATCGCAGATTCGTGCAACGTGATACCAAGTACGTCATTCTTAAAGAGGTCGCCAATGATAAATGCTGCGAACGTGGCCCCAAAACCAATCGTTCCGACGACGCCAACACCCCAGTGGTCAGTGCGACGGCCTTCCCACACGGTCGTGAACATCAAGATGACGCCTGGAAGCAGCGTAGAAACGAAGGCGCTCGTAACTGGAAACGTCGCGATGATATACGTGCCGATACTGTTTAGCATCGTTCTTCTCCTGTGAATGTTCGCGTGAACCGGCGGATGCCGGTCCAACGTGGGGGATACTGTGCAACGAAAAGGGGAGCTGGGCTATAAAATACGACAGTAATTATCCGAAGTCCTGGAATGTGTTGATATTTAGGTGCATTATGGTAGTCTAATGTTGTCCGAAAAGACGACAATATGCAAAATATTACGGAAATCTTGGAGACGATAGGTCTCAATCTCAAGGAGGCGGGGCTCTATATGGCCGCTTTAAACTTGGGGGATGCGCCGATGACGAAACTCGCTAAGCAGGCGGGAATCAAACGCTCGACCGCTTATCAGATATTCAAGGGGCTTGAGAAGCGAGGCATCATGGGTTCGTTCAAAATGCGCGGTGGTATGCACTTCGCCGCAATGAGCCCCGAGATTTTGTATTCTCTGCGTAAAAAAGAATTAGCCGACCTAGCCGCCGCGTTGCCGCAACTGAAAGCGCTTGAAACAAAAAAAGGCGCCCGGCCGAAGCTGTCTTACTTCGAAGGACAAGAGGGATATCGCCTTGCGATAGAAGATTCACTCAAGAAGCCGGGGAATCTTTTGCGGCACATTGGTTCGCTTACAGACACACATAAAATGCTCGGAGAAAAATATGACCTTGATTACTACATTCCCACCCGCGTGAAGCAACGCATCTCCATCAAGTGTCTCTATTCGCAGGACACGAAGAAAAATATTACCGAGCGCGAGCACGGAAAAGAATTTCGCGAGATGCGTTTCATGCCGCAGCAGTTTGAGTTCGAAGGAAGTAGCCTTATTTATGACAACAAAATTATTATCGTCTCGGGCGCGGAGGAGATGATGACGGTCGTTATCGAAAGCGAGAGTATTGCGGAGGCGGAGAAACAAAAGTTCGACCTGTTGTGGGAACTCATCGGAGGGAGTACAAAGACGGCATGACGCGCATCATGGTCTTCGGCACTTTCGATATGGTCCATGAGGGCCATGTGGATTTTTTCCGCCAAGCCCGCGCTCTTGCTCCCGACCCCTACCTTATCGTTTCCGTCGCGCGGGAGCATGTAGTCACACGCATCAAAGGCGCCAAGCCGCGACGGTCTGAAAAGGAGCGACATGCGCTTCTCTCGCGCAATACGCTCGTCGACGAAGTCATTCTCGGACAGGAGGACGGATACATCGAACACATCGCGGATGCGAAGCCTGATATCATCGCGCTCGGATATGATCAATCGGGGGAATTCGTCGACCGGCTTGAGCGCGACTTGACGGATGCGGGTGTGAAGGCGAAGGTGGTGAGGTTGCAGGCATTCCGGCCGGAAACATATAAAACATCCAAACTCATATGACCCGGTAGTGTCAATGTGCCTTCGGCTTAAACAACCTATGAAAACAAACAACAAACGTATCCAAAGTGCCACGGTCGAGCGCTCATGTACCACGCCGCGGCAGAACGGCATGCCGTCTGCCGCAAAGGCACATTCTACTAACCGGGTATGAAGTATCTCGGTATTGATTATGGAGCGAAACGCGTCGGGGTGGCTGTATCCGATGCGGCAGGCACCATCGCGTTTCCGCGGGCGACCCTGCAGAATGACGCGCGACTCTTCTCGCAGCTTGAGGAACTCGTCAAGAACGAAAAAATCACCTGTATCGTCGTGGGCGATACACGCTCGCACGGGGGAAAAGATAACCCCGTCACAGCTGAAGCGGAGGCGTTTGTTGTAGCGCTAGAAAAGGCTCTCGCCACGACGGTCGAGCGCGTATGGGAAATGTGGAGCTCGATAGAAGCCTCACGCTATGCGCCGGAAGGGAAGGAGCACAACGATGCCTCCGCCGCCGCCATCATTCTGCAACGATTTTTAGATACACGAGGGACCAAGTAGAATACTGCTATGCCAGAAATCCAATACGAAGATTTTGCCAAACTCGATATCCGCATCGGCACCGTCATGGCGGCCGAACTCGTGCCCGAAACGGACAAGCTCATCAAGTGTACGGTTGACTTCGGCGAAGAACTCGGTCAGCGCACTATCGTTTCAGGGATTGCACAATGGAAAAAGCCCGAAGAACTAGTCGGGCGGCAATTTCCGTACATCGTAAACCTCGCCCCCCGCGTACTTCGCGGCGTCGAGAGTCAGGGGATGCTGCTCGCCGCATCGGATGAGGACGGCGTTGCGCTCATCAGTGCGGAACGCATGGTGCCGAAAGGAACAAAGTTGAAGTAAATCCGCTCGCCGTGTCCGCGGGCGATGTATAATTCAGTGATGCAGCTCTTCAAGAGTAGCTCTTACGTTGGGAGCGGAGCACAGAAACTCTCGCGATCGCTCGCAAGGTGGTTTCCCACGCCCGCAATGCTGTATCCGCCCGCCGCCGGCATCGACATCTCCGACGGGTCAATCAAATGGCTTCTGCTCCAGCCGTATAAAAGCCGCTACCGCATCGCCTCGTACGGTGAAATGGTCATCGAACCGGGCATTGTGGTCAACGGAACCGTCCATGATGTGGACGGACTTGCGCATGCGCTAAGCGAGGTCAAGAAACGGCTCGGCGGAGTCGCATGCGCTCACGCAGCGCTTCCGGAGGAAGCCGCTTACGTGTTCGAAATGCACGTGCCGGACGGCACCGCACACGACCAGGTCATCAGCATGATTGAATTTGGCTTTGAAGGCCGGGTCCCCATTGCTCCCGGAGCGGCTGTGTATGATTTTGACGTTATACAGAGACACGATGAGAGTGAGGGGGCGGACATCGGAGTTGCAGTGTTCTCCCGTGAACTTGCGGAAGCGTATGTCGCCGCCTTTGACGCGGCGGGCATGCAACTGCTCTCGCTTGAGGTGGAAGCGCGTTCTATCGCGCGCACCATATCTTCTACGGCTTCCGACGAGCCGGTGACGCTTCTCGTGGATTTCGGCCGCGCGCGTACGGGTTTCGCGGTATTGAAATTGGGCATTCCCATCTTCACTTCTACGGTCGAGGTCGGCGGTGAGGGTATAACGAAAACCGTGGCAGAGCAGCTCTCGCTTTCTCCGGAAGAGACGCAGAAGTTCAAGAATGAGCAAGGGCTTTTCCCGGACGCGGATGCGAAGCCGGAGGGTATGGAGGCTCTCATCGGGACCGCATCGGCTCTGGCGGATGAAGTCGCACGACACTATCACTATTGGGACACCAGACGCAACGAAAAAGGTGAGCGTATGACGCCGGTCGGGCGCGTGGTCCTGGTTGGCGGCAGCGCGAATCTCAAGGGGCTTCCCGATTACCTCGCAGGCCGTGTGCAGGCGCCGACCTCCGTTGCGGATGTCTGGCGGCGCGTTTGTAATTTCGACGAGTACATTCCGCCCGTCAATTCGCGCGACTCTCTGCAATACGCGACGGCCGCGGGTCTCGCGTTGCGCTCATTTTCCGTATGAGTAACGTTCTCCCGAAAGAGGCGAAGAAAGCGGCGTGGAGGATGTACCGCGCACGCTTCGTCATCGCGGGATCTCTGGTGGCGCTCGCTGCGGCGGGCTTAAGCGCACTCGCGCTTCTTCCGAGCTATCTTGCGCTTCATGCCGCAGAGCCGGTGAGCGCGCCCTCGAATACGGCGAAAAGTGCAGGCAGTGAGACAGACCGTGCCGCACTCACATCTGTCCGGGCAATGGTGGAGACACTCTCACCGCTCATCGCCACCACGACCCCGGCTGCGGCCATCACACAGGCTCTCTCCGCCCGACCGTCCGCTATTTCGATCGACCACATCACGTATTCCGCGGACAGCCCCGGCATGCTCATCCTGGCGGGTACCGCTGCGACCAGAGAAGCCTTAGGCGGGTACCGGCAGGCACTATCCGCAAATTCCCTGTGGAAGACAGTCTTCGTCCCTGTCGGTGACCTCACGGGTGAGCCGGGGGCCCGTTTCTCGATGTCCCTTTCGGGCGACTTTTAATGCGTATGCGTTACCGTACATCAACAGCGATACTCGTACTTGGCCTCGCATTTCTTGCATGGGGTATCGTAGGCTATTTCGCGTGGACGATAAATAGCGACGAGAACAAACGCGCGGCGGACGCGAGAGATGCACAACTGACGGCTGTCAAGAACGCCCAGTCTGTGAGGACCCACGCACTTGTGGTTGACGCGGCTCCCGATAACGCGAAGCTCAAAGAGCTGCTCAATGTAGATGTCGTTTCGGCGTCCTACATGATAGAAGGTGTGGGAAGGGCAGCCGGTGTGAAGATGCGGCTCTCTGATGCTCAGCCTGAAGGAGAGGTAGGAACCGATATTCTTCCGCTGCGGGCAGTCGGTTTCGTCGTCACAGCCGACGGGAAATTCCCCGAGCTTCTACATGCCGTCCGTTTATTTGAATCTTTGCCGATACCGTCCAGCGTGACCCGGCTTGATATCGAACGCGCTCCGAAGTCTCCGGGTACCCCATCCGGCCTGTGGCACCTCAATGTGCACATACGGGTCATTACAACCGCACAGATCTGATTATGAAATTCTTTAGCACGTGGTGGAGAAACGTCAGGGAGGTATTCGGTGACAGGAGTGATCCACATCGCGTTCATCTGCTCGCAGACTGGTACTGGAAAGGGATGCTTCTCGTCGCGTTTGTTATCGTGGCGTCGGTGTTTACGTACGGCCTTTTTAATCTCACGCGCATTCTAAGCGGCCTTAGTGTGGCGCTCGATACATCCGCACCGCCTCCGCCTGCGCTCAATCACGCGCAGCTCGATGCCACGGTCGCCGCGTTCGATGCCCGCAAAGCGGCATTCGAGGCTCTGAAAGCAAACCGCTCCGCCACCGTAAAAGATCCGAGTATTTAATCCAGTTAGAATTCGCTTCGGTGCGCGCTGAGGGATTCGGTCACAGGTTTTTGCCTGTTGGCGAAACCCGCGACCCCGCCTCGCGCCGACGCGCTCCGGCCTTCGAATCCCTGCTCCCAACGCAAAAGTGCCCGCAAGGGGCACTTTGTGCATTGGGTGCGCGCTGAGGGATTCGAACCCCCGACCCTCTCAGTGTAAATGAGATGCTCTAACCAACTGAGCTAAGCGCGCTTCCGTATCCTGCAGGTGCCCTCGGTAGGAATCGAACCTACATCAAGACCTTAGAAGAGTCCTGCACTATCCATTATGCTACGAGGGCAGTCTTCGGATACTTGGACAGAGTAGCTGTGCGGAGGCATGTGGTCAACGGACTGCGCGAGATACGTGCACAAAAAGTTGTTTTCTGACGCCACCGATGGTATAGTGCCGCGACATGAAAAACGCAGTCAAAGTCTCACCTGTAGACATGGAAGCGCGCAAGAATCTCGACCTCCGGCCGGGAGATACCGTGCGCGTCTGGCAGAAAATCGAAGAGAAGGGCAAGACTCGTCTTCAGGCATTTGAAGGCCTCGTACTCGCACGCAAACACGGCACAGAAGCGGGTGGCACTTTCACCGTGCGCCGCGTTGCCTCCGGCGTGGGTGTTGAGAAGGTATATCCCATCTACTCGCCGATGATAGACAGAATCGAGCTCGTGAAGCGTTCCCGCGTCCGCCGCGCAAAACTCTACTTCATCCGCGACAAAGTCGCCCGCGAGGCACGTCGTCAATTGCGCCGTACCCGTATGATGGTCAACGTATCGGGAGTCACGAAAGTTGTCGCAAAAGAAGAAGCGCCGGCTGTCGCCGAGGCGGAAACTGCGACGGAAGCAAAAGCAGAATAACCGGCGTTTTTTTATTTATCAACAATTGGTAGACGCTATTACCTTGAGGCATGGTAGAATGAGCGGATGGGGAAGAGAGGTCCAAAGCCCGGATTTAATGCGAAAAGAAGAATCAATACTGCGTGGTCGGCGGAACTTGCATACGCTATTGGGTTACTGGCGACCGACGGCTGTCTAGCCTCGAAGTCGACACTTATTGATTTAACTTCTGTCGATCGCGAGCAGCTTGAGAATTTCAATCGGTGTGTACGCGTTGATTTTCGGATTACCGTCAAGAAATCATCGACGACGAAAAAAGCCCTGCGCATTCAATTTAGGAGCGTTCTTTTTTACAACTTCCTTCTATCTATCGGGTTGACACCCGCGAAATCGAAAACGATTGGCGCAATAAAGATTCCACCTAAATATTTTTGGGATTTTCTGCGCGGCGTGTATGACGGAGACGGTTGCTCGCATTCCTATTGGGATCCACGTTGGCGTTCGAGCTATATGTTCTACACGATATTTGCCTCAGCTAGCAGAACATTTATTGATTGGTTGCAAGCGGAGGTTTATAAACGTACCGGTGCCAGAGGGCACATTACGTGCGGAGCTCCCAGAGGAGTTTTATATCAGCTTAAGTATGCGAAGAAGGATTCTTTGCCAATACTCCACGCCATGTACTACAAGAGGCGTGTCATTAGCTTGTCTCGAAAAAGATTGAAAGTAGAGCGAATATTGAGTACAGTGGGGGAGAAGCTGTAAAGCTTTAATAATGCCCGGGTGTAGAAATTGGTAGACTACTTAGCTTGAGGTGCTAAGGCCGCAAGGCGTGCAGGTTCGATTCCTGTCCCGGGCACAGAAGTGAATATTGTGAACGTTATGAATGTTGAAAGCCGCTAGTTAGCGGCTTTTGTGGCGGTTCCAAGCGAGATATACTGCCTCTGTGCTTAATTTGAAAGATATTCTCCGTCGATATTGGCTTCCTTTTGTACTGATTGTAGCTGCCGCGGGGTTTTACGGGGCTCATAAAATATTTCGCTACCAAGCCGTCGGTGATGTTATGGGCTTTGGTCAGTTTGTTAGTTTGCTGTTCGGATTACTCACCCAACCCATGTTTCAGCTCTACATTTTGCTCGTCACAGGTCTCTCCTCATTTTTTATGATAAGAGGAGTTATGAAATTTTCTCCGGCGGAAATGGCAAAAATGTCTGGGGCACGATTGGGGTTTAATCTGGAAATTGGTAAGAATTTCGCTAGTCAAAAGGCCGACACGGTAACAGGATTTGTTTTGCTCATGGTTTCGTTACTTGCCCAGATTCTTTCTATTAGCCAACCGGTAAGGTTTATCGATCTAGATGGTTTAGGTTTTTTCCAGTCCGTATTTACAGTAGGAGTTTTCGGTATTACTTGGTGGGAGGCTGAGAAATGGAGACGGAACCTTATTCGTAAATATGAGGCGGATCTGCAGACTTTACACAAGTAGAGGTTTTAGCTTCGTTCACTCGCCCGCACAGATGTTGAAGGGCGGTTTGCTATAGTTACTCCATGGCCTTGTTCACTGGGAAAGGGGACGGAGGGACAACGAAACTTTTTGATTCCGGCCCGGGGAAGCGTGCTTCCAAATCGAGCCCGATATTTGAATGTTTGGGAATGCTCGACGAACTCAATACGCTCGTCGGGTGGTGCAAGGCGGGTTGCCCGGAGGATTTTCTAGTGCAGGAACGCCGCATGAAAATGATTTTGCACGATGTGCAGGACCACCTCTTCACACTGCAAGCCGAGGTTGCAGGTGCACCGAAATCAGTACCGCTCTCGAGCGTTGAGATGCTCGGGGTAATGATAAATAGAATTGAAGGGGAGATGCCGCCCATCAAGACGTTCCTCGTGCCGGGAGGCACCGAGCTCTCCGCGCGGCTCGACATCGCACGGGCGGTCGCACGGCGCGCCGAGCGGCGTCTTGTCACGTTGCACGAATCGGGCGAGCGCCTCATCAGCGAATCGAGTCGCGCATACGCCAACAGGCTCTCTTCGCTCCTCTACGCGCTCACGCGCCTCGCGAACCACCGCGCGGGCATCGAAGAAAGACAGCCGAATTATCAGGATGATGGCAATCAATGAGAAAATACCTTCCAAAAAGCTTCGAAATGGAAGAGCTGGCCGCCTGGTACATGCGGTACATTTCGCCTCTCGCACTCATCGCCGGATTTTTTGCGGACAATCTGATTCTGCTGCGGCGCGTGGATGTCTGGACAAGCCACGCGCTCCTCTTTTCCTATCTCGTACTCGCAGCCCTGTGCATTGTCGTCCTCAATCTGATTACGACCGGGCGCATCCGTGCCCCGTGGGTCATCAAAATCACGCCGCTCATTCCCGTGGTCGCGCAATTCGCGTTCGGCGGTCTCTTCTCGGGCTACCTCTCGCTCTACAGCCGCAGTGCGAGCTTTCCACTCTCCTGGATATTTGTCCTTATCGTTGCGGCGCTTCTCGTGGGCAACGAACGTTTCGTGCGTCAGTACATGAAATTCTCTTTTCAGATGTCGATGTTCTTCGCCGTCCTCTTTTCATTTCTCATTTTCTTTCTGCCCGTCATCTTCCGTTCCCTCGGCCCGTGGATGTTCGTCGCAAGCGGCCTTGTGAGCCTTGCGCTCATCGCGCTCTTTTTGCATTTCATCGGATACCTGATGCCGGAATTGCTCAAGCGCGAACGCACCCGCATCGCGCGTATCATTGCCGTCATTTTCGTCATTTTCAATATCCTTTTCTTTTCAAATGCTATACCGCCTTTGCCGCTTGCGCTCAAAGCGGCGGGCATCTATCACAGTGTCGAACGCACGCAGGACGGCGTCTTCCACCTCGGCGCCGAATCACAGCCGTGGTATTGGGGCTACGTGCCGCATGAGGTGGTCTTCCACCACACGCCGGACGGCATCGCGTACGCCTACAGCGCCGTCTTTGCGCCGTCGGGCATCTCCACGGTCATTCTCCACGAATGGCAATACTATGATGCCCCGGTCGGCGAGTGGCTCACGAAGGCGACGGTGCGTTACCCGATTATCGGCGGGCGCGACGGGGGATACCGGGGGTACTCGTTTTATAAAAGCGTCGTAGAGGGGAAATGGCGCGTCAACGTCATCACGCAATACGGGCAGCTCATCGGAAGGATATCGTTTTCGGTCGTCGACGTCGACGTTCCCGTCGCGCAAACCGACGTACAGAACTAGCCGCACCGTGGCGCGTAAAGTCGCGCAACGGTGGCATTTTTGCTATAACTCAAGAGTTCGATGGCGACTATGGTGTAACGGTTAACACTGGAGCTTGTGGAGCTCTCGATTCGGGTTCAATTCCCGATAGTCGCCCCAAATGAAGAGGGTATAATGACGCGATGCCGACCTTGGTAGTGGTGCGCCTCGTTGCCATAGCTGCCCCTATATTTTTCATGATCGCACTCATCCCGTATGTGCGCAATGACTTTTTGCTCACCGGAATTTATATCGCGATTATCGGCGTATCTTCTTTCAGATATCAACGCCATGATTTCACCTACCTCATCATCGGCTGCCTCGTTCTTTTTGTCTCGGAGTATTTCTTCATTTCCACGGGCGTTGAGACCTTTGAGCGACGGAGTCTCCTCGGTGTCATGCCGCTCTGGCTGCCGCTTCTGTGGGCGTACGTATTCGTGGCGATAAAACGCGGAGTATTGATAATTGAGAAATATCTACCGTGATTTTCTATGGACATCACCCTGATTATTTGTGCTCACAATGAGGAGTCCGTCCTCGGCGAGACGATAGATGTTGCGAGAAAGAACTCGGGAGGGAAGTTCAAGGAAATCATCGTTGTAGACAATGTCTCTACGGACCGTACAGCCGAGGTTGCCCGCCTGCACGGCGCTCGCGCGGTCTTCGAGCCGGAGAAAGGGCTTCCGAGTGCGCGCCAGCGGGGTTTTGAGAGTTCAACAAGCGAATATCTCGCCTATATCGATGCCGATACGCTTATCACAGAGCACTGGATGAGCGTGGTGGAGCGGTCGTTTCGCGAGCGGCCGGGCATCGTCTCGCTCAGCGGTCCCCGCCGCTACTTCGGTACGGTATGGTACCGGCGATGGCTTTTGAATGCGATGTGGTACATATCGCCGCTCGCGTATTACATCGTGGGGTACATGATATTGGGCGGCAATTTTGTCGTGAAGCGCTCGGCCCTCGAAAAGATCGGGGGCTTTGACCGTTCGATAAAATTCTATGGCGAGGACACAGACCTCGCACGCCGCTTGAGCAAGGTAGGGAAGACCCTATTTCGCATGGACTTCTACACCTACGCTTCCGCGCGCCGCTTTGAAAAGGAGGGCATCTGGACAGTCAACATCCGCTACGTCTTCAACTACCTGTGGCCCGCGTTATTCGGACGCCCCTTTACCAAAGAGTATCGGGATGTGCGATGATTGGGAGTATGGGAAATCCGACCGCAAAGGCCGTTTTTGCGACAAGCGTGTTTTCGCTCTCGGGAATCGTATCGCTCCTCTTTTATTCCGTCGTGGGTCCGTTTCTTCTGCCGCATGTTGTTATCTACGCGGTTCTCGTCATCAATACCTATTTCTCGATTCGCTTCTGGAGCGCACTGCAGCCGCAGGATTCGCGGCAATTTCTCATAGATGCCATCCTCGTCTTAGCCTACCTCGCACTCGCGTTCTCAATGGGCGAGCCGACATACTTTGCCTTCGCGGCATTCACGCTTTTTGCTCTCGCGACCGTCAAATATGTCCTTATGCGCGGTCGTACTCCTTACGAGGCGACCGTGGAACGTAAGACTAGTATTGATGCGCTCGGAGCGTTCGCGTGCGCGGTGTTCATTTTGGGCGTGTTTTTGGGCTACGCACTCGAAGCCACATGGCTTTTCGCGATAGGATTCACCCTCGCCAACATCTACCTGCTCCGCATCAAGCCGATGTACCGCCTGTCTCCATAAAAAATCCGGACGGCTGGGAAAGCCGTCCGTAGACTTCAAGACCGTAACTCGCAACCATTCGATTATGCTGCTTGTTGCGCTTAGCCGAAGTAGAACCGCTCAAGCGTGATTGCGATCACTACTGCCGCCATCAGCGTGAAGAACATTCCCGCCGTTGGGGTGATCCTTTTGTAGGTCACCCTCGATGGCACGAGGATGCCTAGTGCAAGTGAGGCAGTGACCAGGAAGCCGGCCACCACAACCTCAATCGACCCCAGACCGGGTGTGAGGAAGTACAGAACGAACACCGTCGAGACGAATGCCAAGTATTGGGCATTAAGCATCGCGCCTGAAATGCTGACCAGTCCGTAGCGAGCCAGCGATTCCAGGAGGTTGTTGTTCTCCGTGTCCTTTGCCCACGCTCTTACGGGGCCGAGCGCGATGATCGCGGCGGACGCGAAGCCCATCGGTAACACTACCGGCAACGACCACTCGCCGGCGTGTCGTACCAGTATGAAGGATATGAGCACGGCCACTCCGTAGCCGGTCCAATATCCTGGATGCTGGTTGAGGCAGGCGATTTTATCGTGCGGGTCGCGCTTTTGATGCACGCGAACCTGTTTCATCGTCCAGTAGCCTTCGTGATTCGCCCGCATCGCGAGCGAAATCAGGAATAACCACTGGCATGCCGTGTATTCTACCCACAGCACGTATTGATTCAGGGTGAAGTCCACTTTGCCTCCTTCTCCGCGCGGGGCGGATTTGCAACGTTAATGTCAAAGTCTGATTCAGTACCAGCCAGCAGCGTACAACTCTTTTGTGAAGAGTCAATGAGTCGTGAGGTAGTTTTTTCGCCACTCGTCCGCACGGGTTCTAATATGAATATCGTTCATTAAATGCGTTGGCGACGCATCGACCATATCTGCCAGAGTGCCTCCCACGGCGGGATGGTCTTCATGACGAGCCAGGCCATGCGGATGTAGTCTTTCTTTATGCCGAGCAACCACCATTGTCCGGGCGTTTGGTGCTTGAATGCGCTCTCTGCAGTGTCCCAGCGCACTACCGCAATGCGTAGCTGCTGCTTTAAGATGAATTTATTCATATAGACTTCAAGGCCGAATCCTTGGAGTCTTGATATGCGTTCAAGAAGCGGTTCGATGAACCGTCTCGCGAAAACACGTTCACCGGAAATATAATCAATTCCTATCCAGCGCCATACGATGAATGTGTTGCCCCTCAAGCTGATTGAGATATCAGCCTTGCCCGAGACGACGGGTTCAATGAGGTTCGTCAGATATTCAGGGCTCAGCCCGGCGAGATCGGCGTCGAGCAAGAATATGAATTCTCCCGTGGCCCTCTGTATACCTTCCGCAACGGCGTGTGATTTGCCGCCGTTTTTCTCCAGCGCGAGCAAGCGGACTTGCGGAAACTGCGACACGACCTCCTTAGTGTTATCCGCAGATCCGTCATCAACTACGATAATTTCATGTACGAGCGGATGGTCGATTACCGCGCGTAACACATGGGCGATACGCGGTCCTTCATTGTATGCCGCGATGATGCACGAAACTTGCTTGGCGGAGTTATCCATGGTGGTGGGTTTCTGACATAAGACGTTTGCGCGCGTAACGGCTTCCAATGTAATAAATGGCCGCGACGAGCCCGATCGCTGCGAGCACATATTGTGCGCGTTCAAATACTATTACCGCTCCGCCTCCGAGCGTATTGCCGAAAAAATAGCCAAGCAACAATAACACTCCGTATTGGGCGACGGCGGCAAGCGCTCCCCATCCGAAAAATTTGCCGAGCGGCATCCGTACCATTCCTGCCACCACAATAAAACTTGATGCGATGCCATAGGAGAGTTTTCCCAAGAACATAGTCACACCCGGGCGACGCTCCCAGAGCGTCCGCACCTCCTCAAGATGGTTCTGCCGTATGCCTATTCTGTGCAGCAGCCGCTGCGCCAGGATCGTACGTCCGCCGAAGTGGCCCAGGGCGTAATACAGCGCGTCCATGACCATGTCACGGACAAAGAAAAAGACACCGAGGGCGTAGATATTGAAGTAACCCGTTGCGGCGAGGGTCCCGGCCACGAAAGCCACGATGGGTCCTTCTACGATTGATAGTGGGACGAGTATCCAGTAGCGGTACTCGATGATGAGGGGGGTTATGGATTCGACGGACATACGAGTAGTATACTCTTTGCATGACTGAGACCCGTACACCGGTGCCGCTTCATCGTCATCCGCGCCCCCATGCGGAGCTCTGGCGGCGCTACAGGCACTACGGTGCGCAACAGGAATTCCGCGTTTCCGTGCTGCTTTCCGTCCTCACCTTCGCGGCGAGCCTCATCGTTTCATTTTTTGCCATCGGATACTCGACCGAGCGTGCGAGCAATCCTGTCACGGATATCATTCTTTCAAACACCCCGATATTCGATGTGGACGGTCTCTTCGTCTACGGGACTTTCTTTTTTATCGTTCTGGGCGCGGCGCTCATCGCGGCGCATCCCAAGCGCATTCCGTTCGCGCTCCACACCATCGCGCTATTCTATTTCATCCGGGCAGCCTTCATTACGCTTACCCACTTGGGGCCGTTCCCGATGAGCGGAGTAGATTCTTTCGATTTTGGGACTGTCATAGGCCGGATGTTCTTCGGCGGCGACCTCTTTTTCTCCGGCCATACGGGGCTCGCATTTCTCATGGCACTTATGTTTTGGCATGAAAAACGGGCTCGCTACTTCTTTCTCGCGGCGTCCGTCTACTTCGGCGCGATTGTCCTTCTCGGCCACCTGCACTACTCCATCGATGTCGCCTCGGCGTTTTTCATCACCTACGGCATTTTCCATATCGCGGAGTGGCTCTTCCCGAAAGACCGCGCGATCTTTCTCGCCGACGAGGGAGAGGAAGCGTGATACGCTGTCTGTATGGAGGATACAGAGCTGCGACAAAAGCTTGATGCGCTTGAGAAGAGACTCGACGCGACCTATGTGTCGGCGGAAAAGACACGCAAGTATTTTCTTGCCGTCATTGTCGTTTCTGTCGTGGCCTTCGTGTTGCCGCTCTTGGGCCTTGTCTTCGCTATTCCCGCGCTCCTTTCGGGATATGCCGATCTGGGTGCCATTTGAGTAAGTTTCGCCCGCTTAGCGCGTCAGAAGGAGGTATACTAGGTTCATTATATATTCACGTCCTTTTTTATGGATATTGAAAAGAAAGAGATACACATCGTGCCGCCGCAGCGGATGCAGACGGCGGGCATGTTTGCCCTCGCCATGCTCGGATTGTTTCTGCTTGTCCTTACCATTTCCTCGCTCAAGCAATATCACTACATCGGCAGCGGTGTAGCCGCTTCGAATACCATCACTGTCTCGGGTGACGGCGAAGTCTTTGCGGTGCCCGACACCGCGACGTTCTCGGTCACGGTGCAGGAAGAAGCAAAAGACGTAAAAGCCGCGCAGGAAGTCGCGACCAAGAAGGGCAACGACATCAAATCCTATCTGAAGTCACAGGGTGTCGATGAAAAAGATATTCAGACTACCGATTACAGCGTGTACCCACAGTACGATTACACCAACACCGTGTGCTCGGGAGGCTACTGCCCGCCGGGTAAACAAGTTCTCCGCGGATTCCAAGTATCGGAGACGTTGACCGTAAAGGTGCGCGACACGAAGAAGGCGGGCGACCTGCTCGCGGGTGTCGGTTCGAAAGGCGCGTCGTCGGTTTCCGGTCTCTCATTCACGATAGACGACCAGGATGCGCTAGACGCACAGGCGCGCGACAAAGCCATCGCAAAGGCAAAGGAAAAGGCAGAGGCGCTCGCCGATGCGCTCGGGGTAAGTATCGTGCGCGTCGTGGGCTTCAGCGAGGGTGGGGACGGACGGGTTTATTACGCAAAGACAATGGCGCTCGGTATGGGAGGTGCCTCGGATGCCGCGATGCCGCCGTCTCCCGAAATTGCCCTCGGTCAGAACAAAATTGTATCGAACGTGACGGTCACGTACGAGATACGATAGCGCTCAGGGCAATGCACTGCGAGGGTCGCTGTCTGCCGCTGCTGCGGCAGCGCTGCCTCTCGGCCCGTCGGCCTGCGAGACACCCTCGCAATGCACCGCCCCTCACTTGGCGGCTGGAAATGCGTCGCTTGACTTCCGTACCCGTTGGAATACTATATCTGAAACGCCGAGAGGCGTTTTTAAAATGACTGAATAATCTCTATGTCCTTCATACAATACATCAAAGATACTCAGGGTGAATTGCGGCACGTCGCATGGCCGACGCGCTTGCAGACCATCGTCTACACGATACTCGTCGTCGCTATTTCCGTCGGTGTATCTCTCTATCTCGGACTCTTCGATTACATTTTCACCACGGGTCTCTCACGCTTCTTGCTGGTGTTGCCGGGAGTTGAACCCGTAAGCACCGCGCAGCCGCTCTCGACCTCAAGTCCCGCGCTGGAGTTTACGGGCTTCGCGACGACCTCGCAGCAATAATATGAAGCAGACACACGGTGAAGAGCGCCAGTGGTACGCCATACACACGTACTCGGGGTATGAGGATGCGGTTGCGCGCAATCTGAAGCAGCGCATTGAGTCGTTCGGCATGACGGACAAGATTTTTCAGGTCGTCGTCCCGACCGAGAACAAGATAAAGATAAAGAACGGCCGCCGCACAGAGACCAAGGAGAAGACCTTCCCAGGGTATGTGCTCGTAGACATGATTGCTTCGGATGACGCGTGGAGCGTCGTGCGCAACACGCCGCAGGTCACGGGATTCGTCGGTACCGCGAATCAGGCCGTGCCGCTCCTTCCCGACGAAGTCGAGAAGATATTGAAGCGCGCGGGCGGTGACACCGTACGCCACGCGATTGACCTCTCCGAGGGCGATGCGGTCATTATTATCGACGGACCGTTCAAAGACCTCGAGGGCAAGGTAGGGGAGATTGACGAAGAGCGTGGAAAGGTTAAAGTCTTAGTTCCGATGTTCGGCCGCGAGACTCCCGTGGAGCTCGAAGCCGACCAAGTCCAAAGAGTCTAATTTCTAAAAACTGAAAACTACAAACTAAAAACTATTTCACCATGGCAAAAGAAATCACAAAAATAATCAAATTGCAGATAGCTGCAGGCGCCGCGACACCCGCGCCTCCGGTCGGTACCGCGCTCGGGCCTGCAGGCGTGAACATCGGCGAGTTCGTCAACCAGTTCAACACCCTCACGCGTCCGATGGCGGGCTCTATCGTCCCGGTACTGCTCACCGTCTACAAGGACCGCACGTTCACCTTTATCGTCAAGAAGCCGCCGGCCTCCCGCCTTATTCTCAAGGCGATGGGTATGGAAAAGGGCTCTGATAAGGCGCAGAACAAGGTAGGCCGACTCACGAATCAGCAGCTTGAGGATATCGTCAAAGAGAAGATGGAGGACATGAATGCCAACGACATGGAGCAGGCGAAGAAGACCATAGCCGGCACCGCGAGAAGCATGGGCATCGACTCGGACATTTAATTCCAGAATAAAGGAAAAGAATAAGCGGCGCGGGATAGAATCCCGCGCCGCTTTGCGTTAAGCCATTAGGTAGCCCGGCGGACACCGAGGAAGTAATTTCCTCGGTCTTCCATTCGGTACCAGCCGATATCATCTATTAGCTCCATCGTCACCCGACCGTACATTGTCGAGAAGCAAAGCACTTCCTCGAAGTTGTGCCACGAGTGCTTAGACTGCCATCCCGCGCAGATTAATAGCCAACTCGGGTGCCGCATCGGGAACTGAGCCTCGAAGGCAAGGCCGTGCTCATGGCGGGCCAGCACGAAACCGTTTTTCGCCATGATTGCGGCCACCGCTTCCGGCGATTCCATCTCCTCTTGCCATGGATATATCTTCCATAGCCAACGACCTGCCAGCGACGGGTCAACCGGAAATCGTTTCGCATTGATTTCGGTATCATCGCGCCGCATTCGTGCCGCTCGGATCATGTCGTGAAGTTTCATCGAGCCGTCCACGACAAGAGTGTGTTTCGACTCATCGTCAGGCTCAATTCCGGGCGGCAGAACGATGTTGCGTTTTTCATCGGACACCGCAAGATACCGCCCTCCGAAGCAGAAAATCGAGCCGAGCCACTCTGAACGGCCGGATGCTCGATACTGCCTCAGCACAAAGACCTCAGCATTCGTATCGGAATCACCGGAATCGCGCATCCGTCGCAAGAGGATGTTCGCCCCCGTTGGTATGTCGCCGTGGAAGTTGAAGTGTTCCGTTTCCCAAATTGCGGGCTTTACGGTACTTTTCATCGCTTTGTCGAGAAAATGAGTCCCGACACCCATTCCAACGAAGGCTGTGATACTTACCAGCACCACAAACCATGCCGAATAGACGAAACCGATGATGATTGCACAGACGGCCATCAGTCCGACGGTGACAGCGATTCGAGCGCAGACGACGATAGCCTTTCGATGTTCCCATGCGGTGCTTGGTGGAGGCGCCTTGGCCACTGCGGCTCGTTTGTACGCCTCGATCGCCTCCGGTGTCCATTCGTGCAGCTCGCAGTCTTTGATAGCTGCATCAAGGTCAAACTTTTCCATTTTCATGCTCCTTTGATATGTCAACGATCAAGATCTCTCAGAGCCAACGAACGGATGTTCGCGAACTCAATCAAGGGCAGGAACGACTGGCAGTCGTTCCTGCCAAGGTGACCGGGCGGATTGCCCGTTCAGCGCTCGTCGGCGACTTTGCGCTCAATGGCCTGCTGGTCGTTCAGCTTGCATTCGACCAAGATATCTCCCGGTGACGAGACGACGAACTGCGATATGCCCTTATTTCGCAAGAAGAGTTGCCCAATGTCTTCAGGCGTGGGCGCATCACGTACGTCGGGCTTCTTCAACGCATTCTGAGTAGCCATGTTCAACTCCCAATGTGCAGGTCAGGCAAGGGGACTTGCCGGACTCGAGGGGATTGTTGCTCAATTTGTCTCTATTGTTTAGAAATAGTGTTGTTTTGAGTCGTACTAGTTGACTATATGCAATAAATATGCTTATAATCAATCATATCGTGGCAAAGGGAAATATGACAATAAATGTGTCATTTCTGGAAGAAAAGGACGCGGAATTGCTTCGTAGCCTCGGATTGAGTGAGGGCGAGCTTGCCGTCTACCTCGCGCTACTAGAGCTCGGGCAGGCGCATATTCAAGATATTTCGCGCAAATCGTGTGTGACCCGCGCGAGCACCTACAACCACCTTGCGGCTCTTAAAGAACGCCAACTTGTCTCCGAGACCAAAAAAGGGAAGCGGCACGTGTATGCGGCGGCGCATCCCTCGCAACTTTTGCAATTAGAGCGTGCGCGCATCGCGGCAGTGGAGAAACTCATTCCGCAACTGCTCGCGATAGACAACAGCGGACAGAAAAAACCGAAAGTAACGTATCACGAGGGGATAGCGGGCATGGAAGAGATGTACAACGTCATGCTGCATGACAAGCAGACGATTTACGCGTGGGAAGACCTCGATCGCATGTTCGACATCATGCCGCAGTCGTTTACTAAGAATTATCCTGAAGAGCGTTCCGCAAAGAAAATCCCGCTTCGTACCATCACTCGCGACACGCCATTCGCACGGAAATTCATTACTGAGAAAAATATCGGCTACTCACGCGAGTCGCGGCTGCTTGCGGCGGAGGAGTTCGGGACAGACATCGAAATATTCGGCAATAAAGTCGCGCTCTTCAGTTTGCGCAAAGATTCTCCCTTCGGCGTCCTCATCGAAGACCCCGGTCTCGCCCGCACACTCAAAATAATCTGGCAAGAACAGTGGGACCAGCTCGCCCCGATTGCGAAATAAAAAAACGGCGCGGGAGGTATGTTTCCCGCGCCGTTTGAGTTAGATTCGACCGGCACGTACTTAAGTGCCACGGACCCGAAAGCCGTGCTGCTTCAGCAGCAGCTCGAACAATTCTTTGGAGTTCGCTCGGCCAAGGTTGCAGTGGACCCTGATCTCGTTGCTGTCGAGATCGTGCAGGACCCAGCCAACCGTCAGAAAGCATTCACCGATCATGATGCGTTGCTTTTTGGACGGAACTACAGGCCAGCTCACTTGCTTTGTGATCTGGTCCCGTGAACTGTCGTGGTAACTAATGTCGAGGTGGAACGTGATCATGGCGCTTCTCCTGAAGTGTTGCAGTTTTAGCGGCGCGGAAAAGTTCTTTTCCGCGCCGCTTCGCGTCGTGACCGATTACTGCCTGGTGAAACCGTTTTCGGTGATCAGGTATTCGAAAGACCACCTGTTCGCTTCGACGTTTCCCTCCGTAATCTTGCAGTAGATCTCGATTTCGCTGCTCTCGAACCAGTGTTTTATTCGGTAGATTTGTACCTCTGCGCCCTGTAATCCCGAACCTACCGTAGAGACGCTAATCTCTTCGCCGATACGAGGCAGGGCGGGCCAGTCGAATTCTCGTGTCGCAACATCACCCACGTCCTCATCCGGGTTAGCTACGACCAAGTTGAACTTCGGCATGTTTCGCTCCTTCAGATGTTTTGCCAGTTTTCGACCGCGAGCTGGATTTGCTGCTCGCGGAACTTGTCACTTTCGCGGGCGGCGCAGGTCGCCCACGCGTCAATGTGTGCGGGGAATCCGCAGTGGTCCCGCACGTGCCAACGCACCAGCTGTTCGTAAGTTGGCTGCGGCGGCAGATTGAGGTAGTAGCCAATGCCTACGTTCGTTAGTTGCCCGCCGAAACTTCCGATGAGCAATGCGAAGAAGTAGATCTTCCAGATGTTCTTTGACATCGTGTAACCTCCGTTAATTGCGAGTCCAATTCGGGATCACGAACTTCAGTCCGGGATAGCACAGGTCGTACTTCCGCCAGTACTCGAAGTCGCTACCGAACGGAATATTTATCTGCCACTTTTTGCCGAGGCTGTTCGGTTCGCTGTAGAGTCTGCAAATCACGACATCGCCGTTCTTGCTCTCGACAAACGACCAGATTTCAGGCGCCCAGCTGCCGGTCCTTTTGAAGCCGACATCTTCACCCCTCATCTGTCGCTCGACGAGGTGTTCCAGTGTCGGCAGGGTCATCGTGTGTCCGCGCCTGATGAGCAACTTCGAAACCGATTCCAACGGAAAGCCGAACTCGAGAACATCCCATGCCAGACGGAGAGCACAACTTGCAACACTCAGAATGGTAGAGGATTTGTTGTTCGGTCCGAGCTCGAACACGAGCACGGAACTGGCAGATTGAGCGCGTTGCTCTTCCGGCAGATATTGCTCCAATGCAGTTAGGTTCCGATCTTCACTCCACTTTTTCGTGAAGCAGTCGGCAGTTTTCTTACCGGGAACCTCCTCGAGTTGTAACGCGCGAAGGATTTTTATCCCCGTTCCTGGGAGCCCGGGGAAGCCCGATTGCCTTCGGAACACGTCAGCGAGATTATTCTGCAATTCAGGGTGACGGATAATCCGCCGCTCAAGATCGTCTTCACTCATTCCTTGCAAGAGGGGAGTGCTGGCGGTCAGGAGCGCGCATTGCGCCTGCGTCAGTACGTCAATTCGTTTACAGTCGTTCATGGAACGCTCCTTGTTTGGCCGCTTGCTGAGCGGCACAGGTGTCAACGATCACTCGGCAATCAACTTGCCAGAGTTATGGACATGTTGCCTGATTTTGACTAGATGTTTAGAAAATACGTCATATTGCACAGAATTGGTTGACAGACTGAACATATTATGCTTATAATGCTTCACAATTCGGATATATAGAAATATGTCTAAATCCACGTCATTTTTGAGCGAAAACGAGGCGGAGTTGATGCAAACGCTCGGATTGTCCGAGCAGGAAATCGCCGTATACCTCGCTGCACTTGAGCTCGGCGAGGCGAACATTCAGGAAATCTCGCGCAAATCCGGCGTGAAGCGTACGAGTATTTACAACTTCATCGACACTCTGAAGGAGCGACAGCTGCTCTCGGAGATAAAGAAAGGAAAACGCAAACTCTATTCGGCAGTCAGTCCGCATCATTTGGTAGACGAACAGAAATCAAAAGTTGCTTCCATGGAGCGGCTCATACCGCAGCTGCTCGCGATACAGAATAATGTGCGCAACAAGCCGAAAGTTTCTTTCTATCAGGGACTTGAAGGGCTAAAAGAGATTTACCGGGTGACGTTGCGCGATAAACAGATCATTTACGCGTGGGAAGATCTCGACGCTGCGGTGGGGACGCTTCCGTGGAGTTTCCTCAATTGGTATGTGGCACAACGTGTTGCCAAGAAGATTGCCGCCCGGTGCATTGATAGGGACTCAAAATTCGCACATGAGTGGACGGAGAAGAACGATGTCACGTTCATGCGCGAGACGCGCTTCGTAGATTCTGAAGAATTCGGAACGGAAATCAACGTCTTCGGCAACAAAGTCGCATTTTTCCGCTGGGACAAAGAAAATCCGTTCGGGGTCATTATTGAAGACGAAGGTATCGCAACTGCGGTGCGGGTGGCATGGCAGGAATTGTGGAATCGCCTTGAGCCCACGGCTAAGGCATAATCGCTATGCTCATATAACCAGCGCTCGTTCGGAAGTGCGACCATGCTGGTCGCACTTCGCTCTCTCCGCTCGGCTATAATAGAACGACATGGATATCAGGAGCAGCTTGAAAGATTCAATTGCAAAATCGCTCAGCGGACTCGGCATTGTTGTTGAGCCAGACAAAGTTCCGCTCGAACATCCGGCCGAGCTGCGCAACGGCGATTATTCTTCCGGCGTCGCATTGCAATATGCCAAACAAGCGGGAACAGCTCCGCGGGCGCTTGCGGAGAAAATAGTTGCGGCGTTTGGTAGCCCTGAGGGCGTTTCGAAAGTCGAAGTCGCGGGAGCGGGCTTCATCAATTTTTATCTCACCCCTGGCGCACTCGCCGAGGCAGTCGAGACCGCGCGCAAAGAAGATATGTGGGGAAGTGGCACATTTAATGCCGGGAAAAAGATAATGGTGGAATACACCGACCCGAACCCATTCAAGGAATTTCACATAGGACATTTGATGAGCAACGCAATCGGCGAATCAATCGCACGGCTTATGCAATTTTCAGGCGCGGATGTGAAGCGTGCCAACTATCAGGGCGATGTCGGACCGCATGTTGCGAAAGCGATTTGGGGATTGCAAAAGTTCGGACTTAATGTGGGAGATAAAAAGGTTTGGCCCCTGGGCCGCGCGTATTCTCAAGGCGCAACAGCATATGAGAGTGACGAGGCTGCAAAAGAGCAAATCGATAAAATCAATACGCAGGTATACGATCGCAGTGACCCGGTCATCAATAACATCTACGACCAGGGCAGAGAAGCGTCGTTAGCGCATTTCGAATCGATTTACAAAATACTCGGTACGAAATTCGATTTCTATTTTTTCGAAAGTGAGACTGCCGCGCGTGGTGTTGAGCTCGTGAAGAAACATCCGGAAGTATTTGAGGAGAGTGATGGTGCGATCGTGTACAAGGGTGAAAAAGATGGTCTTCACACACGCGTGTTCATCACGTCGAAGGGGTTGCCGACGTATGAGACCAAAGAGCTGGGGCTCGCAGAGCTCAAGGCGGAGAAATGCACGGTGGATGTATCAATTACAGTGACCGCGCATGAACAGAGCGATTATTTCAAAGTTGTTCTTGCCGCAATGCGGAAGGTCATGCCCGACATTGCCGCGAAAATCGAGCACGTGTCGCACGGCATGATGCGTTTTGCAGAAGGGAAGATGTCTTCGCGCACAGGAAATGTGATAACGGGGGAATCGTTGCTCGCCGACCTTACAGAGGCCGCAAAAGAGCGCGCTGCGGAGAGCAGAGCGGACGATAAAGATGCGCTTGCACAACAAGTTGCCGTGGCGGCGATTAAGTATCAGATACTCAGACAAGCTTCGGGCAAGGATATTATTTTTGACCGCGAGCGTGCTCTCTCGCTCGAAGGCGATTCCGGACCCTATTTGCAATATGCGTATGCGCGCACCAATGCAATCATTGAGAAAGCGAAGGAACAAAATATTGCTGCGAAAACCGATCTGAATGCGACGACCGGTGAGCTTCCGCGCTTTTTGCATCGCTTTCCTGAGATCGTTGAATATGCGACGTCACTTCATGAGCCGCATTTACTCACGAGCTATCTTTTGGAAGTTGCGGCACGTTTCAACAGTTGGTACGCGCAAGAGCAAATTCTTGACGGTACTGCAGGGGCCGCCCATAAGGTCGCGCTCGTGGATGCGGTGCGCCGCACGCTCAAAAATGGTCTTTGGATACTTGGCATCCCCGCGCCTGAACGAATGTAATTTTTCTGTTACGATAGGCATAATATGGCCGAAAAACCGCAAAAATCAGATACCGCTTTGCGGGAAGAAACGACGCTAAAATTCTGGAAAGACGAGGATATTTTCAAGAAATCCGTCGAGCGGGACGCGCCGAACGGTGAGTACGTTTTTTACGACGGTCCTCCTTTCGCGACGGGGCTTCCGCACTACGGCCATATTGTCGCGAGCGTTATCAAGGATGCGGTGCCGCGCTTCTGGACGATGCGCGGCTACTCGGTACCGCGCGTATGGGGTTGGGATTGCCACGGATTACCCATCGAGAATATCGTCGAAAAGGAGCTCGGCTTCAAACACAAGAAAGACATTCTCGGATACGGCATCGATAAATTCAACGAAACGTGCCGCGCGCGCGTGCTCACCTACGCAGAGGAGTGGGAGAAAATAATCCCGCGAATTGGTCGCTGGGCAGACATGGAGCACGCGTACCGCACGATGGACAAACCGTTCATGGAATCGGTGTGGTGGGTTTTCAAACAAATCTACGACAAGGGGTTGGTGTACGAGGACTATCGCTCGATGCACATCTGCCCGCGCTGCGAGACAACGCTCTCCCAACAGGAAGTATCGGAAGGGTACAAGGATGTAAAAGATATTTCAGTCACACTGAAGTTTGAGCTTGTCGATGAGTCGGGAACGTACTTCCTCGCCTGGACCACGACTCCGTGGACGTTGCCCGGAAATACCGCACTCGCGGTGAAAGGAGATATCGACTATGTGAAAGTCCGGACGAAGTCGGGCACCTATATTCTCGCAAAGGCGGCACTTGAGCGGTATGCAAAGGATTTACAGGGCGCGGAGGTCATCGCAGAGATGAAAGGCAGCGAGCTCGTTGGTAAAAAATACAAACCACCGTTCAATTACTACACCAACGACACGACGCTCAAGAATCGCGAGAACGGATGGAAAGTCTACGCGGCGGATTTCATTACAATCGATGCAGGTACGGGTATCGCGCACGAAGCGCCTGCTTTTGGTGCGGACGACTGGGAGCTTTCCAAGAGGGAGAATCTTCCGTTCGTACAGCACGTCAATATGGACGGCACGATGAAGCCCGAAGTAAAAGATTTTGCGGGAATGGAGGTGAAACCACGCTCGGAAGAAGACAAGGTGCGGCTCGGCACCGATATCGCGGTTCTTAAATATTTGCAGGAAAAGGGATTATTTTTCTCCAAGGAGAATGTCACTCACTCATACCCGCATTGTTGGCGTTGCGACACGCCGCTTCTCAATTACGCGACATCATCGTGGTTTGTCTCCGTCACGAAGATAAAAGAAAATTTGCTCACGAATGCGGAGGCGGTCACCTGGTCGCCGGAACATATCAAAGAGGGAAGATTCGGCAAGTGGCTCGAGGGAGCACGCGACTGGTCCATATCCCGCCAGCGCTTCTGGGCGAGCGTCATTCCTGTCTGGCGATGCGCCGCATGTAAGAAAGATAGAGTATTCGGCAGCGCCGCAGAGCTTGAGGAAGCGAGCGGCAAGAAGATAGATGACCTGCACAAACACATCGTCGATGGGGTCACGGTGCCCTGCAAATGTGGCTCAACCATGAGCCGTATTCCCGATGTGCTCGACACGTGGTTCGATTCGGGCTCGATGCCCTACGGTGAGAAGCACTACCCGTTTGAAAATAAAGAACGTTTCGACGCCACCTTCCCCGCGCAATTCATTGCCGAAGGTCTCGACCAGACGCGCGCATGGTTCTACTACCTGCACGTGCTCGGCGGAGCGCTTTTCCGAAAGAATACATTTCAAAACGTCATTGTGAACGGCATCGTGCTCGCCGAAGACGGCAAGAAAATGTCGAAGAAACTTCAGAACTATCCCGACCCGATGGAAATCGTGGAGAAATACGGGGCCGATGCGCTTCGGCTCTACCTGCTTTCTTCGCCCGTCATGCAGGCGGAAAATCTGAGCTTCTCAGAAAGCGGCGTTGATGAAGTAGCGAAGAAAAACATCGGCCGCCTCGGCAATGTGCTCGCTTTCTACAAATTGTATGAAAACGAAACCGCGCGTGATTGGAAGAGTGAGAATGTTCTCGACCGCTGGATAATCGCGCGAATCGATGAGTTTGTCATCGAGACAACTCAAGGATATGAAAATTATCAGCTTGATTCGGCGACGCGACCACTTCCGAAATTTATCGACGACCTGTCTGTGTGGTATTTGCGGAGAAGCCGTGACCGTTTCAAAGAGGAAGGAAAGGATAAGAATGACGCTCTCGCTACCTTGCGATACGTACTTCACCGTCTCGCGCTCGTCATGGCTCCTTCAATGCCGTTCTTTGCGGAGCATCTTTTCCAGTCGGTGCGCGAGGGCGAAGACGAAGAGAGTGTGCACCTGGCCATGTGGCCCGAAGTTTCTGTGCGGACGGGATTCCTTGCGCGACTTTTCGGCGGGGCAAATAAAGACAAACAACTCCTCGACGCGATGCAAACGGCTCGTGCGATTGTGACGAAAGCGCTCGAAGCGCGCGATGCAGCGAAGATTAAGGTGCGTCAGCCGCTCGCCTCGCTTTCGATTCCGCGCGGTTCGAAGCTACCGGATGAATATCTTTCCATCGTTGCCGATGAGGTGAATGTGAAAAAAGTGGAGCGGACGGGTGACGGGATCGCACTCGATACGAACATCACGCAAGAGTTGCAGGAAGAAGGATTAGTTCGGGACACCATCCGCGAAATACAGGCGTTCAGGAAATCGCAGAACATGAAGCCGGGAGAATCCGCTACACACCGGCTTAAAGTATCACCAGAGAGCCGAATGGTGCTTGAAAAGCATCTCGCCGAATTACAGAAATCAACGAGTACCATCATTGAATTCGAGTAAAGCATGTACGAGAAATACCACACCGAGGTGCTTGTGCTAGGAAATCGCGAGATGGGCGAGGCGGATAGGGTAGTGGCTCTCTTTAGCCGTGATTTTGGGCTCGTGCGTGCCCGCGCTTCCGCCATCCGCACCGAGCACTCCAAGATGCGCTATGCGATACAAGATTATGCGCGGGCAAATGTGTCGCTCGTAAAAGGTAAACGCGGGTGGCGGCTCGCGGGAGCCTCGGCGCTCAAATCGGCGACGGGTGACAGAAAGTGCGTAGCCACCTTCGCGCGTATCGCGGAGCTCACGATGCGGCTCGTCCACGGGGAGGAGAAGAACGATTATTTATTCGCAGTACTGGCGGAAGCGCACGATGCGCTCATGCGTAAGCATGTAGAGGCGAGTGCCACCATAGAAATAGTCTGTGTCGCACGCATTCTCTACGCACTCGGATATCTCTCGACCGAGGCGCTCGAAACGGCACTCTTTACCCATACCGCATACGACCGCGAGCATGTCCTCGAAGCGGAAGCCAAACGCGCACAAATCCTTTCCTCAATCAATAAAGCGATTGCGGAAACGCATCTCTAGCGGTAGGCTCTCTCTTATGGCTACGATTGAGCGCATTTCATCCTCCGCAGGTATCGCACTGTCCGATATCAACGAACTCCTGACGCAGCTCCACCGCGACCGCAAAGACCCTCCCGCGACACAGGCGGATTTGGACGCGATTTCTTCCGGTCCGAAAACTATTTTCGCCGTGGCGAAAGATGACGAGAAGACAGTAGGTATGGCGACCGCATACCTTGTCGGGAAATTCGGAAAGACCATCGGGTACGTCGAGGATGTAATCGTCAACGAGACTCACCGCGGCCAAGGTCTCGGCAGAAAACTCCTTGAGAAGATTATCGACGAGGCGAAACGCAGCGGCGTACGTCAGCTGTATCTCACCAGTCGCGACGGCCGTACCGCCGCCAATGCGCTCTATCAAAAACTCGGCTTTGAGAAACGCGAAACCAATAACTATCGCTTGAAATTCTAAGCGCCGCTGCGTGGTAGAATTGCCCGATGGAGCCTTCGGAGCACGAGAAGGATAAGGTAGAGCGTCTGCGGCGGGCGATGTACAGCCGCTCGCTTTCGCCAAAGATACACGATCGGGAACGCCGGCCTCTCGGGCAGGAGCAGTCATCCGTCGGCAACGAATTCGTTAATCCACAGGAGGTCGCTTCAGGATTAGTCGTCGCACCGCGGGCGATAGGGGTCGCCCGCAAGGCGCTCTGGTGGCTTCTCGGTGCCGCAATCGTTTTCTTTGTCGGCGCGATAGCTTTCTTCAGCTACTACTTCCTTTTCGGCGGCGGGAGTTTCTCCGCATCGCCGAGCAATATCGGCATCTCCATCTCGGGGCCGCCGCAAATAGAGGGAGGCGCGCCTGCCGAGCTCCAAATAGTCGTCGTCAACAGGAATAAAGTGCCGCTCGAACTCGCCGACCTCGTAGTGACGTATCCCAAAGGTACGCGCTCGCCGACGGATTTTGCCACCGACCTGCAGAATCAACGCATCCCGCTCGGCGTCATCGAGGCGGGTGGGACCAGGCAGGGGACCGTCTCCGCCGTTTTTGCCGGCAATGAAGGCGACCACGCCGACGTGAAGGTAGAACTCGAGTACCGCATCGGCGGCTCAAGCGCCATTTTTGCAGCCTCGGCGGATTACAGCATCGTCTTCAGTTCGTCGCCGCTATCGCTCGTGGTCACGGGCAACAACGAAACCATTTCCGGCCAGCCGGTCGAAATGACGATAGCAGTCGCATCGAATGCTAACGCCCCCGTGCGGGACGTACTCTTCAATGCACGATATCCGTTCGGATTCAAATTCTCTTCCGCGGATCCCGCGCCCTCGTCAGCCGCGACTCCCGGCTCATCGGGCACCTGGAAGCTGGGAGATATTTTTCCCGGACAAAAGCGGGAGGTAACGATACGCGGCGTCTTGAGCGGCGAGCAGGGGGATGACCGGGTGTTTCAATTCATCGCAGGGACCCGTAAGGATACGGTCGCGACATCGACCGCGATAGAGACTCCGCTCGCGAATAATATATTTACCGTTTCGATATCAAAACCGTTCCTGGGGCTTGCGGTCTCGGTGGGTGGCGCTACAGGCTCCAACATCGTCGTCTCGCCGGGAGACAACGTTTCGGTATCCATCGATTGGCAGAACAACCTCCCGACCGCAATTACGGATGCGGTCATCGTCGCGAAGCTCTCGGGGTTTCCCATTGACGGGACGACCGTGCACAGCTCCGACGGTTTCTACCGTTCCAACGACGACGTCGTGATTTGGGACAAGACTACGAGCAACGGCGCGCTCGCGACCCTGCTTCCGGGAGCGCGCGGCAAAGTCGGGTTTTCCTTCCAGATGCCGAAAAGTGACGCGCTCAAAAACATCATCAATCCGAGCATGGAGATTTCCATCAGCGCTGCCGGGAAGCGCACGGGGGAGACAGGCGTACCCCAAAATCTGCAGGCCACCGCAAAGCAGCGCATCTCGCTCGCGAGCGACATCGTACTCACCGCGCAAGGTCTCTACTACGCCAATCCATTTGGAAGCGTCGGTCCGATGCCGCCGAAAGCGGGGACGGAGACGACCTACGCCATCGTCCTTACCGTCACCAATACCACCAACAAGATAACTGATGCGAAGGTGACTGCGCACTTTCCGCCATACGTACGGTACGTCGGCATTTGCAGCCCCCGCACCGAATGTGACCCCGATACCCAGAAGCTCACCTTCAATCAGGAAGACGGCACGCTGACGTGGAATATGGGCGACATCGAGCCGGGGGTCGGCCTTAATGGGACGGCTCCGCGGCAGACCGCGATAGCTATCGGCTTCATGCCGTCGACCTCGCAGATAGGCCAGGAACCCCCGCTTCTGCAGAACATCAAACTCATAGGTATCGACTCTCTGAAAGCCGCGGAGAAAAAGAAGGCGAATCCCGCCGCGGTCATCGTCCCCGAAGTGCTGAAGAGTGTGAAGGATGTGACGACGAATATACTAGGCGACCCCGGCTTCACATCCGCTAATTCAACTGTGATAAAGTGAGCGCACCTATGGCTGACGTAACGATGGAAAAGATAGTTTCTCTCGCCAAGCGGCGCGGCTTTATTTACCAGGGTTCGGAGATTTACGGGGGATTTTCCGGTTTTTGGGATTACGGCCCGCTTGGCGTCGAGCTTAAGAACAATGTAAAGCAGCTCTGGTGGAGAATGTTTGTCCAGGAGCGTGACGATATGTGCGGATTGGACGCAGCTATCGTGATGAACCCGGAGGCGTGGAAGGCGAGCGGCCACGTGTCGGGATTTGCGGACCCGCTCGAGAACGGAAAAATGTTCAACACGATGCTCATGACGTCGGTCGGTGCGGCGGCTGAAGCGACCAATGCGTATCTGCGGCCGGAGACCGCCGGCGGCATATTCGTCAATTTCAAGAATGTCGTCGACTCGTTGCACCCCAAATTGCCGTTCGGCATCGCGCAGATAGGGAAGGCCTTCCGCAACGAGATTGCTCCGCGGGATTTCATTTTTCGCGCGCGTGAATTCGAACAGATGGAAATAGAATATTTCGTCCGTCCGCAAGAGTGGGAGACCGCGTTCGAAGAGTGGAGACAAAACGTCCATGCCTTCAACGAAGCGGTCGGCATCGCCTCCGGGAGTGTCCACGAAGTCGAGGTCGCCGACCCCGACCGCGCCCACTACTCGAAGCGCACGATAGATTTTGAATTCGATTTCCCATTTGGCAGAAAAGAACTCTCGGGTCTTGCGTACCGCACCGACTTCGACCTGTCCGCGCATGCGAAAGCTTCCGGTGTCGACCTTTCATACCTCGAAGACGCAGGCGAACGGTTTGTGCCGCACGTCATTGAGCCGTCATTCGGCGTGGACCGCGCGGTCCTCGCCCTTCTCGCTTCCGCCTACACGGAAGATGAACTCGGCGGCGAATCGCGCACGTATCTCAAACTCAACAAGGCCGTCGCGCCCATCAAAGCCGCCGTCTTTCCGCTTCTCAAAAACAAGCCCGAACTCGTCGCAAAGGCGCGCGAGGTATACGCAATGCTCAAAAAGCAAATACCGCAGGTCATGTGGGACGACAACGGCAACATCGGCAAGCGCTACCGCAGGCAGGACGAGATAGGCACACCGTACTGCATCACGGTAGACTTCGACACACTCGGCGAAAAGCCCGAATTGAAGGATACCGTCACCATCCGCAACCGCGATACGGGGGAGCAGGAGCGCGTTTCCATTGACAACCTGCTCACACGCGTAGCATAGTAACGCCGAATAGGGAATGATTCCCTGTTCCTTGAGAAGAGGGTCTGGCAATGGATACGTCCATCAGACTGAAGCGCATTCAGGACGCGTTTGGCAACAGTCCTGTCAAGATAGGGGCGATGACCCCGAAGCAGGCGGAGGTGATGGCGCTGGAAGTACTTGGTGCAAGCGTCAGTAGTCTACAATTCCTCGCCGGCTTCATTGAGTTCGGTGACTATCTGGAAGATGCACGAATGGACGACAACGGCATGGCGCGTCGTGATCGCGACGACAAAAGTCGCACATACGACCTGCCAGCAGGTTATAACGGCAGTTCGTTCTGCATCCCGTTCAGAAGGTCAGCTTTCAAACGGTTGGGGCAGCCAAGGAGTCGACGTTCCCGCAAGCAGGGATGCGTCTACCGCCAGGAGCTACTCCTCACCAGAGAAGGCGACATCCTCGTGTGGGACTGGTTCGCCCGCTGTGAGCGGACGGAGCGGGGACTGCGCGAGATTGCCATCCGTAGCAAGGTACGCCTGGCGAAGGGCAGAACGGTCAAGAAGATATTCAGTAACCCGTTCAGTGCGCAATCGTTCCTCGCGAAGGTAGGATGGCTCGTCACCGACACCATTGAAAATCGCGAGAAGCACCTGGCCTCGATGAGAGGCCTGGACACCTTCATCAGGGCGGTCGAAGGACAGCTTGTCGTTCATTGACCGCGACATCAGAGCGCCTGCCCGGCATTCGGGCAGGCGCGGCTTCTTTTTAGGGGCTGCTATGCTACGATTGCCGCATGGAAGACCGCTCTATACACGTTTCCATCACCGCAGGGACCGTTTTCAAAATTGTCGTCATTTTAGTGGGTGCTTGGTTTATCTTTACGCTCCGCCACATCGTCCTCGACGTGGTGACCGCCATCGTCATCGCCTCCGCCATTGAGCCTGGTGTCGCTTCGCTCGTGCGCCGCAAAATCCCCCGCGTGCTCGCGGTTATTCTCATCTACCTCGTTCTCTTTAGCGTATTTTTCGGGCTCTTCTATTTCTTCTTCCCCTCGGTGCTCGAAGACCTCGCGCTCTTCCTTGCCACGTTGCCGGCATACCTAGAATCATTTACGCGTGCGGGCGCTTTTGATGCGTACGCCAGCATCTTGGGTGTCCCTGCGCCTTCGGCGATTTCCGCGAACGACATCATGGCGAATATCAGGAGCGCGTTTGATATCAGCGGGACGTTCGGTAATGCCTTCAGCGCGGTCGCACGCATCTTCGGGGGAGTTTTCTCGCTCGTCCTCATCGTCGTATTCTCATTCTATTTTGCGGTCATCGAGACAGGCGTCGATGATTTCCTCCGCGTTATTTCGCCGAAAAAGTACCAAAAATACCTGCTCGACCTATGGCGCCGCTCGCAGACAAAGATTGGTTTGTGGATGCAGGGGCAGCTCATTCTCGCGGTCATCATGGGGGTGCTCGTCTATCTCGGCCTCACTATTTTCGGCGTTAAACACGCGCTTCTCCTCGCCGTTCTCGCCGCCATTTTCGAAATTATCCCTGTCTTCGGTCCCACGCTCGCTTCGGTGCCGGCGATACTTATCGGCTTCGCGGATGGCGGCGTCACGATGGGCATTGTGGTCATCGTGCTCTATATCGTCCTTCAGCAATTCGAAAATCACCTCATCTATCCGCTCGTCGTCACCCGTGTCGTCGGGGTGCCTCCGCTGCTCATCATCTTGGCGCTCATCGTCGGAGCCGAGCTCGCAGGCTTCCTCGGCATCCTGCTTTCGGTACCTGCGGCAGCCGTGATACAGGAGCTCGTGCGTGATATCGAGAGCGGCCGCCTGCGGGAGCAGGCCAACGCTTAAGCAAGGTATGGGCAAGCCACTGTATCTAACGACGACACTGCCGTACGTCAATGCGGAACCTCACATCGGCTTCGCGCTGGAGATGGTGCAGGCGGATGTAATCGCCCGCTATCACACGCTCCTCGGCGACGAAGTTTTTTTCAACACGGGCACCGACGAGCACGGCCTCAAAATATTCCGCAAGGCGGCAGAAGAGGGGAAGGACGCACAGGCATACACGGATGAGTATGCGGCGAAGTTCAAGAGTCTGAAGGAACGACTCGGTTTGCATCCGCAGCTTCACTTTATCCGGACGACCGAGCCGCGTCACAAGACCGCGGCACAGGAGATGTGGCGCCGCTGCCTCGCCAAAGGCGACATTTTCAAGAAAAAATACAAAGGCCTCTACTGCGTGGGTGATGAGGCATTCATCAAAGAGACTGAGCTTGTGGACGGCAAATGCCCGAATCACCCGACGATGGAGCCCATTGAGATAGAAGAAGAAAATTACTTCTTCAGACTCTCCGCGTATCAGGACAAATTGCTCGCCTATCTCTCGCAGCCGGGTGTTGTCGTCCCCGAGTGGCGCCGCGAAGAGGCGATTAATTTTGTAAAACAGGGGTTGGAAGACTTCAGCATTTCCCGCACCAAAGAAAAGATGCCGTGGGGTGTCGCGGTGCCGGATGACGATTCCCAAGTGATGTATGTGTGGTTCGATGCGCTCACGAATTACGTCTCGACGCTGGGGTGGCCCGAGGATACGGGCGGCAATTTTGCAAAATTCTGGACGAACGGAACGACGCTGCAATTAGCCGGAAAAGACCAGGTGCGGTTTCAATCCATCATGTGGCAGGCGATGCTCATGTCGGCGGGCCTCAAAGCCACCGGTACAGTGCTCTATCACGGCTTCATCACCAGCGAGGGAAAGAAAATGTCGAAATCGCTCGGCAACGTCATCGACCCGCTCGCCGTCGTCGATGAATACGGGATAGACGCACTCCGTTATTTCCTGGCGCGGCATGTCCACCCGTTCGAGGATTCGGATTTCACGATGGAGAAATTCAGAGATGTGTACAACGCCAACCTCGCCAACGGTCTCGGCAACCTCGCGGCGCGCGTGATGCAGCTTGCTGAATCCAATCTCGACAAACCCGTGTTTGAGGGTGGCGAAACGTTCGTCTTTGCATACTCGCCTCAAATCCGCGATGCCATGCAAGCCTACGACCTCAATGCCGTGATGGACAACATCTGGGCGGCTGTCTCCGAGATAGATGAAGCAATCCAAAAGGAACAGCCATTTAAGGTCGTGAAAGACGACAAGGCTCGTGGCGCCGAAATGATAGTGAAGATGGTTAAGCACTTGGCGTGGATAGCGAAAGCCATAGAGCCCTTCATGCCGGAGACAAGCGCGACGATACTTGCTGCCGTCCTCGCCAACAAAAAACCCACCAACCTTTTCCCAAGGAAAGAAGCTGTGCGCCGCGCGGCGAAGGAAACCCCGCCGCACTTTGCGTTGCCCAAGAAGAAGAAAAAGAAAAAAGGCGACCTCGATTTTTCTTGAATATGAAGTACTTCGATGCGCATACGCATATGAATTTTGTCGCTTACAACAGCGACCGCGAGGAGACCATTTTGCGTGCCAAGGACGCGGGGGTGGGGATGAACGTCGTCGGGACGCAACTCGATACTTCCAAGGCCGCGGTCGCGCTCGCGGAGCAATACGACAACGTATTTGCGACCATCGGATTGCACCCGATACACACCTCCAAGTCGTATCACGACG
>JBBUDH010000004.1:2418-3078 GCA_038057405.1 Patescibacteria group bacterium | reverse complement strand
CGCGGTCGAGCTTGATGAGACCCGTCTCTTTGTCTATCTCGTACTTATTGTGCGAGCCGCGCGGAATCTCAATAATAGTATTGAATGCTTCGGGTGCGTCTTCGCCAAGCGGTATGTCATGCCATAAATTCATAGTTTGCAGTTTACAGCTTGTAGCTTGTAGAGGCAAACTGGAAACGTTGACAGGCTAGGTGGAAGGGTGTTAGCTACCGGTCGGCTCGCGCAATCCCGCGCATTCCCGGAGGGCCAGATGACATCCACCCTATCTATCATCGTTGGCGCAGCCCCCGTGTTTGTTTTGGGGATTGCGATCTGGTTTTTCATCTCGGTCATTCACTCGATCTTGTCGTACAGTATGGTGTTCAGGCGTTTTATCCCGCTCGCGACGGTGTTCCTGACATTCGTTGTCTTCACCGTACCGGTCTTGCGGGCCGTTATGTGGTGGCGAGACAGCACTCAAGTGGGGGATGACGCAGCCAACATGCTGAGCGGCGTCATACTGTTTTCGGGGGGCTTAGTGGGTTTTGACGCGAACAAAAGAATCCTCCCCTTCTTCCAAAGAATCCTTACTGCGGTCAAGAACGTTGTCCGCAGGTTCAAGAAATAGGTGACCGCGTTCAGACGAAAATGGCGGGACGCATCGGTTGATGCGTCCCGCGA
>JBBUDH010000004.1:0-2408 GCA_038057405.1 Patescibacteria group bacterium | reverse complement strand
TCCGCTCAGTACGGGGTGGGCCGGCAATGTCGTCATCGCGCTCGACCCGGACACCGTCGACAACTTCGAATTTCAGCCGGTGAAGATGTCCAGTTGAATGCGATGTGGGGACAAACAAACGGGGCGCGTCCGGTGGATGCGCCCCGCTCAGAATTTATGGCCAGACGCTATTCGGCATCCTTCTCTTTATCTGTGGCCACTTCTTCCTGCTGCTCTTCCACCTTCTCCGATGCGATGTCGCGGTCTTGGGCTACGGGGTCGATATTCTTGTCACCCGTGTCAACCGCCTCGTCGTCGGCGCCCATTTCTTTTTTCGTCTCTTCAAACCCGCTTTCTTTTTGTGTGATGTCTTCCACTTGTGTGTCCTGCGTTTTCGGCGCTTCGGTCCCGTCTGTTGCGGCGATTTGCTCACCACCCGTTGAGCGGATATCTATCTTCCAGCCCGTGAGACGCGCCGCGAGGCGTACATTTTGTCCGCCGCGTCCGATAGCGAGCGACTGCTGGTCTTCGGCGACTTGCACGACCGCGCGGTTCTCTTCTTCGTTGAGCTCAATCGCGAGGACCTGTGCGGGCTTCAATGATTCTTTGACAAACTCCTCCGCTTTTTCGGACCATTCGACGACGTCGATTTTCTCGCCGCCCAATTCGGAGGTGACGACCGCGACGCGTACGCCACGCTGACCGACAAGCGCACCGACGGGGTCGATGTGGTCGTCTTTCGAAAATACCGCAATCTTGGCGCGGCTGCCCGGCTCGCGGACGATGCCTTTCACCTCCACGATGCCGCTCGCCATTTCAGGGACCTCGGCCTCGAACAATTTGGTGAGGAAGCGTGGGTGTGAACGCGAAAGGCGGATGAATGTGCCGCGCACGCCTTCGTCCACGCGCAAGAGAAGCGCACGCACGCGCTCGCCCTGACGGTAGCGTTCGCCGGGAATTTGTTCGTCGTAGGGAAGTATCGCGGTCGCGCGACCGAGGTCGACAAAGAGGTTGCCACGCTCAAAGCGTTGCACGTGGCCGACGACGATGTCGCCCTCGCGCTGCCCGTATTCCTGAATGATGCTCGTGCGCTCAGCTTCGCGGACCTTCTGCATGATGACCTGCTTCGCGGCCTGCGCTGCGATGCGTCCGAAATCTTCCTGCGTCTCGAGCGGGAAGGAAATTTCCTCGTCGAGCTGCGAATCCTTTTTAATGCGGCGCGCGTCTTCTATCATGATGTGCTGCTCGGGATTGAAGCGTGAGCGGTGGTCGTCGTCACCCGTCGACTCTTCGCCTTCTTGGCGAACGAGCGTCTTGTCGACGACGATTTTCGCCTGACGGAATTCCATATCGCCAGTCGTGGGATTAAAGGTGGCGCGGATTATTTGGCCGCGTTTGCCGTATTCGCGGCGGTATGCGGCCGCCAAAGCGGTCGCTAGCGCATCGACGACGGATTCGCGCGAAATGCCGCGCTCCGCCTGGAGTTCTTCAAGTGCGGAATTCAATGATTTGAGGTCAAATAGAGCCATATAAGTTGGTATTAGTTGATAGTTATTAGATATTAGTAAGCCGTTTAAAAAAAGCGCCCGCCAGAGGCGGAACGAATGAGGCAAGTATAAGCATTTTATCCGCGGTGTCAAATGTAAATACACCCCGTCCGCTATGGCGGAAGGGGTGTATCTTCGGTTGTTGCCGCGCCGTTGCGTGAGGCACGCCAGAACGAAAAGGCTATCAAGCCCGTCACCCACAAGTGGGCGGCACTCGTGCATACGAGCGCATACCACAGGTCGGCAAGATGCCACCCCCCGCTCTTCAGGAAAAGAAGCGCGAGGATGAAGCCGCCGATGCCGATGGCCACAAGCGACCTTGTCCTGCACTCTTCCGGCAGCTCCGTGTGGGGCGGCAGGAAAGCGAAACCGACTGATACGGGTATCGCGACCGCGATGACCAACCAGTCGTTCTCAAGATAGCGTGTCGCCCCGCCGACGAAAAAGCCCCAGCAGAGTAGGTCCTGCCCGGAAACGTAGGCGGCGAGTTTGATCGCGCCGCCGAAACTTCCGTGTTCGCCGAACGCGAGGCTGGCACGGAATATCATTTTGGCAGGGTTCTTGCCGACAAGGACTCGGCCGAGTACGGCAAACACAACGCCGAACGTAAAGATCACTACCACTAGAAACGTGAGACTGGGCTCTTGATGGAGCCAGTCGAGGATGAGCTGGCTCATGGCCTTTTCTCCGTTGTTAGGGAACCAGTTGCACATTATATACGTGCTTGGCGCCGTCCCCTCCATATGGTTGACACAAAAACGAAATCCCCCCGACATTCCTGTCGAGGGGGGTGGACACCGGTGCGGCTCTCATGTAGAGAGTGCACACGGCCTTCTACGAAACGGGGAGTCTGCGAGGCCAGTGCCTGCGACAGTCCGTTCC
>JBBUDH010000003.1:1192-18786 GCA_038057405.1 Patescibacteria group bacterium | reverse complement strand
GCGACGGACGAAATCAACGTCCATACCAAACTCAATTCCGCACCGCTCTCTTCGATATTCCCGTTCATTTCGTTCGACCTCACCTCCGACCGCGGCATCCTCTACGGCATCAACCGCCACAACTCGTCGCTCATTCTCTTCGACCGTTTCTCCCTTGAAAACTACAACTCGGTGACGTTCGCAAAATCGGGCGCGGGTAAATCCTACACGACCAAGCTCGAGATTCTCCGCAGCCTCATGTTCGACACCGAGGTCATCGTCATCGACCCCGAACGTGAGTACGAATACCTTGCCGAGACGGTGGGCGGGCGCTATTTCAACATCTCGCTCTCTTCGGAGCACCACATCAATCCTTTTGACCTCTCCATCCCGCGCGAAGATGAAAATCCGTCCGACGTGCTGCGCAACAACATCATCACGCTCGTCGGCCTTTTCCGCATCATGCTCGGCGGCCTTACGCCCGAAGAAGATGCGGTCATCGACCGCGCTATCACCGAGACGTACGCGCTCAAAGACATAACCGCTGACGCGAATTTTGCGCTTGTCGAACCGCCGCTCCTTTCCGACTTCGAACTTGTACTCTCGGGCATGGAGGGAAGCGAATCGCTCGTCGCCCGCTTATCGAAATATACCAAAGGCACGTGGGCGGGATTTATGAACCGCCCGACCAACGTAGACATGAACAAAAAGCTCATCGTGTTCTCGGTGCGCGACATGGAAGACGACCTGAAACCGGTCGCGATGTACATCATCACGCACCATATTTGGAATGCCGTGCGCAAAGAGCTGCGCAAGCGCCTGCTCGTCATCGACGAGGCGTGGTGGATGATGCGCTCCGAAGACACCGCATCGTTCCTTTTCTCCATCGCGAAGCGCGGACGCAAATACTTCCTCGGCATTTCGACGATTACCCAGGACGTCTCGGACTTTTTGAATTCACCGTACGGCATCCCGATGATAACCAACTCATCCATCCAAATGCTGCTGCGCCAATCGCCGACATCAGTGGACCTCGTGCAACAGACTTTCAAACTCTCCGACGAAGAAAAGTACCTGCTCCTCGAGTCCGACGTGGGGGAGGGGATTTTCTTCGCAGGCCTCAAGCATGTCGCCATCAAGGTCATCGCCTCATACACTGAAGACCAGATAATCACGTCCGACCCGTCACAGATTCTCGCTATCAAGAAGGCCAAACAAGACCTCGCCACAGCGAACGAAGGCGGCCCCGGCACGGCCGAAGTCGCCGCGGGCGCCGCAGAACAGGCCGAACGTATGCAATCGACGTCCGTAAATTTCAGCCCTGCTGAAGCTCCCGCCGCCGCACCGAAACAATGAGCACGCAACATATCAGTTCGACAACCGGCAAAGCCATGATTGTTGTCGCCGCGGTGATTGACCTCATCCAGTTCCTGCTTGTGCTTATCCCCATCATCGGCTGGGTTATCGGCTCCATTATGAGCGCACTTACCGCCTTTCTTTTCGGGATGTGGTTCTCAGCCCGCGGCGTCAGCTTGATGAAGCCCGAACGGGTGCTTGGTTTCGGCGGGACCATCCTCGGGGAGGTCATACCGTTCATCGGGGGAGGCGGCCCGTTCTGGACGTGTCTCATCACCTATAACGTTCTCCGGGAATGGATAAGACCTTGAGGATATATAATGAACGTGTTATGGCGGCGCGTATCCAATTTCTCTTTGTAACACTCGCTGTGTGCGTTTTTTCATTGAGCGCTCTTCCCGCATATGCGCAGTTCGGACTTAACGATCCGGGCAATGCGCTCTCCATTCAGTTTTCGCCCGCCACACCGGGCCCCGGGGATACCGTGACGGTATCCGTGCAAAGTTCCCTCCTCGATATCCGCGACAGTGACATTCTCTGGGAGGTGGGCGGGAAAAAGATCGCCCAGGGAAAGGGTGTGGCGTCCGCACCGGTTACTGCGGGCGCCCTCGGCGAAGCAACGACGGTTGCGGTGACCGTCGCGGCGCAAGACGGCATGAGCGCCACGGCGGAGGCGGTCATAATCCCGACCGAGCTTGACCTCCTCGTGGATTCCGATTCGTACACTCCCCCTTTCTACCGCGGAGCGCCGCGCCCATCGGCAGGCACCACACTGCGGCTTCAGACTTTTCCGCGGTTCAAGCGGGGGGGCGTTATGATTCCGGCAGAACAACTTATCTATACCTGGCGGCGGAACGGTGAAGTTCTCGGCAGTATCTCCGGGCGCGGCAAGGCGGCGGCGGTCATACCAGTCGAACATCTCTTCGGCACGGATACCATATCCGTCGAGGCGCGCTCGGCGGACGACCGGCTCGCACACGTTTCGTCGGTTTCAGTAACCATCCAAGAACCGACTCTCGAGCTCTACGAAGATCATCCCCTCTACGGCGTGCTGTACCACCGGGCGCTCCCGAATTCGGCTTCGCTAGCCGGGTCAGAAGCGACATTCGCCGCAATCCCGTACTTCGCGCAGGCACGGAACATCTATGACCCCGCGCTGCAGTTCGATTGGCGTGTGAATTCGACGGACATCCCCGCGAATCTCAAAAATCCGGGCGAACTTACCATCAACGCGGAGAATTCCTCCGGAATCGCATTCATCGAGCTCGCCGTCACGCATGCTACAAATTTCTTCTTTGATGCCAAGGGCACGTGGAACGTGACCTTTTCTTCACCGTGGGCCGGTACATCCGACCAGTTCGGTAACCTGACACAATAATATGCCCAGACACTAATTTTGCCGATGCCTCTTTATGAAAAAAACCGATTACATCAGGAATATTAGCAACCGTCAGTATTCTGCGCACGGCGCTTATGCCTCGGCGCGGAATGTCGGCAAATTTAGTGTACGGGTATGAAGACACGCGCTATTGTTGAATATCTTCTGGCAGCCGTTTTGGTCCTCATTCTCGGAAGTCTCGCCGGATGGTATTTTTTCCTGCGCACACAAACGAAAACCACGGTCGAGCAAGGTACCGCGCGCGGCTTCGGCATTGCAATACCCGAAGGGCGTGCGAACGGAGATATCCCCGCCGGTTTCGCGCGCACGGATGGGGCCGCGCCCGCCGGACGGACATCCGAGCGACCTGCACAGTTGTGGCAGGTGGAGGAAAAGCCGACCGCCGGGCATGCGTTTGTAGGCAGCGCGGGCACTCTCCGGCTCCGCTACGTAGAACGCGCGGGTGGCTACGTGTTCGATGCGGATCCCGGGACGGGACTGCGTACGCGGCTCACCAATACACTACTGCCGAAGGTCTACGAGGCGCAGCTCAGCGAAAACGGCCATGTCTTCGAGCGTTCGGTTGACACGCTGGGCAACATAACGACTTTCGCCGGCACCGTCTCAACGAGTACCGGCGCTTCGAGCGCGTCATCCTCTGCGATGACGCTCCTCGGCTCGTACCTCGCAAAGAACATCGCGAATCTGACCACACACCCCGTCTCGGGAGCGCTTCTCTATACGGTCGCGGACACAAACGGGGGAACCGTCGTGAGCTCCGAGTGGGACGGGCAGAAGCCAAAGGCGCTCCTCCAATCGGCAATCTTGAGCTGGCGGCCGGCGCTTTCGGAGGATGGCCGTATCTTTCTCGCTCAAGCAGCCGCGGACGGAGTCCTGGGGTACGCATACGAGCTGAAGAAAGACGGGACTCTGAACCGCCTTCTCGGACCGGTCCCCGGCCTTGTCGTGCGTGTGCGGCCGGGGTCAAAGGCGGAGACCGACGCCCTTCTGTGGAGCCAGTCGACGCGCGGCGAACTCCGCCTTTTCGTCCGGGTCGGCCAGAATGCGACAGCTGTGCAGCTACCCGTGCGGACGGCAGCGGATAAATGCGTGTGGCTCCCGGGCAACGATCCCGTCGCATACTGCGGTGTGCCCCAAGGCTCGGTAGGGCAAAATTTTCTCGATAATTGGTATCGGGGCTCTGCGCATTCATCCGACTCCCTCTGGCGTATTGACGCGGGTGCGGGCACTGCGGAGCTCATCTTCACACCGCCCTCAAATACGCCGATAGGCATCGAGAACATTACAATCGACCGGGAGGGAAGTGTTCTTGCCTTTACGAATGCGACGGATAAGTCGCTCTGGCTCTTCCGCCTTGCAAAATAACTATGCCCAGACACTAATTTTGCCGATGCCTCTGTATGAAAAAAGCCAATTACATAAAAAATATTACCAGCCGTCAGTGTTCTGTGCGCAGTGGCTATGCCTCGGCGCGGAATGTCGGCAAATTTAGTGTATGGGTATGACCACATTCTCCCGTCACCGTGTGTATATACTCTCTGCTCTGCTAACGCTCGCGAGCATCTGTCTGCTTATTCCGTTCGTTGTGCACGCGCAGGGATTTGTACCGCTTGCGGATGTGCCCGCAAACTCGAAGTTCGGCCAACTCACCCGTTCACGCGACTTCGCAGGATTTGTTAACGGCCTGTTCAAATTCGGCATCGCTATCGGCGCGATTGCCGCCGTCATCCGGCTTGCCTACGCCGGATATCTCTACATGGGGCAGTCGGACATGTGGAGCCACAAAGGAGAGGCGAAACAAATCATCACAGATGTGACCATCGGTTTGCTTTTGCTCCTCGGGATTTATCTCATCCTCTATCAAATAAACCCGGACATACTGAAGTTGACCGCTTTGCAGCGTATTACACCCGTGTCGCAACCGGGGCAACAATAGGTCCCGGCTCTTGCGTCAGGCTGAATACTTTATAACGACCCGCCTGTTTCTCCCTTCTCCTTGAGACTCTGTTTTCACATTCGGAGCATCCTGCAGGGTCGTGTGGATGATGAGGCGTTCGTATGAGCTCATCGGCGAGAGTTCGACGTCATATTGAAACGAGCGTGCGCGTTCCGCCATCATGAGCGCTTTTGCCTGCAGGTCTTTTATCTGCTTCGTGCGGTAGTCGTTGACGTCCACGAGGAACATCGGCGTCCGTTCCGCTGTCTCACCTTCGGCCGGCGCGGGTATGCCGTTCTCGAAGATCTTTTTGACGAGAAAATCGAGTGCGTACACCGTATCGCCGTGCGCGCCGATGAGCGTCCGGGCGTCGTCGGTGCGGATGGCAAATATCTCCTGACCCGCGACCGAGCTGCGCTCGATACTCGAGTAGGGGATACCCGCGGCCGCGAGTAATTCTTTCAGGATGTTTTCGACTTTATCCATTGGAGGACTATACCCCGCAGCACAACTCTCAGCAAACTGTACTTACATAAACAACGTTGAGTTGGCTACGGGGCAGGCCACAGAGCCTTCCGCCTTCCAAAAACTAGATTTTTTGATTGAAACGCCGGCCCGTGGCGTACTCCTGCAGTATCATCGCCACGTTGCTCGTCACCCAGTACAAGGGGGCGGCGGCGGGAATGGTGTAGGCAATAACTCCGATGATAATAGGGAGCACGTAGCGCGCCTGAAAATCAAAACTTTTCGCCATATCGCCGGAGAGCGACGCCTCGACGGGAGTGGACTCAAGGGCTTTTTGCCGCGGACCCATCGAGAGCCGCGTGTAGATGAGCTGGGTAACGGCGGCGAGTACGGCGAGTACGATACTCCGTTTCGACATATCAAGCACTCCGAGAAACTCCATGTTGACCGAGGCGGGCACCTGGACGAACGAGTAGACCAGCGAGATATCGATGTCGGGGAATCCGCCCGCATAAAAAACCCAGTAGAGTCCGATAAGGACGGGAAACTGGATGAGCACGAGCCCGATACTTGCGAACGGGTGTATCCCGCGTTCTTTGTAGAGCGCAAAGATGGCCTTGCCTTGCTCTTCGCGGTTGTCTTTGTATTTCACCTTGAGCTTGTCTATTTCAGGAGCGACTTTTTTCATCGCCATCTGCGCTTTGATTGCACGGTCCGAGAGAGGGAAAATTATAATACGCACCACAATGGTGAGCGCGATGATGGCGAGCCCGATGTCGTGCGTGGGAATAACGCCGACGAGAAACGCCAGACCGTTGTAGAGCGGGTCATAGATTGCCGCGTGAAAGAGGTTCGATATCATTGGGAAAGATTGTATCGCGTATAGGCAATCTACGCTACGCGCTCAAGTAGCTTTCGAATATCCTGTTGAATGTCCTTGGATGATGCGGAAACGGACTCACGTTTTGCATAGAAAATAAGCGCCGCCGGCTCTTTCATCTGCACGAGAAGGGGACGCAGGCTTTCCCGGCAGCGGCGTTCTATCCTGTTGCGGTCGACCGACCTGGCAGAGACTTTTTTAGAAACGACACAAGCGGCGCGCGGGCCCCCCAAGAGGGGGGAGGGCGTCACGGTCAGGGAAAAGTACGTGCCGTGTATGCGCCGCGCCGCCTTCGGTAGACGTATGAAATCGGCGCGGGAGAGCCGGTATTTTTTTGGCATGTTAGATGTTGTTGACGAACATAGTGAGTCTACAACATCTTACACCCGCCCAAATTTTGCCTCAGCAAAATTTAGGCGGGTTAAGAAAAATATAGTCGCTACGCTCATTATTTTTCTAAACAGTGAGCTTCTTGCGGCCCTTCCGGCGGCGGCGAATCAAGACATTCTTGCCCGAGGTGCTCGCCGAGCGTGCGCGGAAGCCGTGCGTGCGGGCGCGTTTGCGTTTCTTCGGTTGCCAATTCCGTTTTGTTGACATGCCGACCACTATACTCATTTTTCCAACTAACACAACCCAGAAAAACGCAGGCAGCGGGCCACCTCGAACCTCGCGCAGAACTCCCATTCAACTTTGAACGCGACGGTACGCCTTTTGCCGTGTCTCGCAGGCCGACGGGCCGAGAGGCAGCGCTGCCGCAGCAGCGGCAGACAGCGACGGCAAAAGGCGTACCGTCGCGCGAAATCTCTCTCCCCACCCTATCCACACCTTATAAACAGTGGCGTAGCCGAGCGGGAAGCTTTCACGGAGAAGCGTCGCGCGTATAATGTGAACCTTGGTCGCGCATGACTAACCTTTCTATGAGTAACCGTGAATTATGGCAGAACGCACTCGTGCAAATCGAGCTGGGCACGTCTGAGGCGTCATTCCGCACCTGGTTCCGCAATACCGACATCGCAAGTAGGGACGGAAACATCGTTCATGTGGCCGTTCCGTCGAAAATCGTCAAAGAGTGGCTCATGGAGAAGCATCACAAGCTCATTATGAAAGCGCTCCGGGGTCTCGACAACTCCATCCGTACCGTTGAATACGCCGTTCACCGCTCCGCGGCGGCGCCGACCGAGCGGAAAATGCCGCGTCCGCAGGTGACTGAGAACGCCTCGCTCGACCTCGGCAGTCTTTACATCGATAAACGCGATAATTTGAACCCACGGTACACGTTTGAGACGTTCGTCGTAGGTCCCTTCAATGAGCTCGCTCACGCCGCCGCAAAAGCCATCCTCGATCGGCCGGGCCTCGCGTACAATCCGCTTTTTATCTACGGCCAGACGGGACACGGCAAGACACACCTCATCCAGGCGGTGGGAAACTATTTCAAAAAAGGACACGCGAACAAAAAAGTCCTCTACGTGACGTCCGAACGCTTCTCTATCGACTACATCAACGCCGTCCGCGCCGGGCACGCCAACAATTTCAAGGACCAGTACCGCCAGTACGACGTGCTCATCATGGACGACGTGCAATTTATCGCGAATACCGAGAAAACGCAGGAGGAATTGTTCCACCTCTTCAATGCGATGCGCGATAACAACAAGCAGATAGTATTTTCGAGCGACAAACACCCCGCGCTCTTGCCCGGCCTCGAAGACCGCCTTCGCGGCCGCTTCGGAGCAGGTATGATTGCGGAAATTCCCGAGCCTGATATGGAATCGCGTGTGGCCATCATACGCGCCAAGATTGAGCAGCACGGCTTCTCCATACCGGAAGACATCATCCAATATATCGCTGAGAACCTACGTGGAAACATCCGCGAGCTTGAGGGGGTGCTCAATATGATCGTCTGTAAATCGCAACTGAAGGGTAAGGCGGTGACGCAGGCGGACGTCCGCGCGCTCATCAAACACAACGTGAAGCCCAACAGGGGAGTTTCAGTCGACGAGGTCGTGCGGCGCATCGCCTCATACTACGACGTGCCGGAGAAAAGCATCTACGAGAAGACCCGGAAGAAAGAAGTGGTGAAACCGCGGCAGATAATTATGTACATGCTGCGCGAGGAGTTCAGCGTGTCGTACCCGTCTATCGGCGAGAAGCTCGGCGGCCGCGACCACACCACCGTCATCCACTCATGCGAAAAGATAAAAGAGGAAATAAAATCCAATCCGTCGCTCGAACAGGAGCTCGACCATATCCGCACACTTATCCATGCGTAGTGGTGTGTACAGCGCGTGCATTACATTCTAACAACCCCTCACTTATCCCCTCCGAAAAAATATGTATCTACCCAATCACTTCCTATCAGACCGTACGACTGAAGTTCTCAACACCCCACTTCATCAAAAATACACAAGAGCTTTCACCTCAAATCCATTTCTCCCCACTATCCCCAGCACTAATAGTAGTAATAGTATTTATATATAAATCTTTAGATATGAAACTGACAACAACAAAAGAAAAAATTCTCCACGCAGTGCAGTTGACGGAAAGGATAACAGGAAAGAAAGAATCCCTCCCCGTCCTGTCTTGTGTGTTGCTCGACGCGAGCGCCGGAAAAGGGGGGATGGTCGTACGGGCAACGAATTTGGAGGCGGGAATCGAAGTAAGCGTCCCGTGTGATATTGAGGATAAGGGAATCATCGCCGTATCGGCTTCGGTGCTCTCACAAACACTCCGCTCGATATCAGGAGAGAAAATAGCGCTCAAAACTGAAGAGGGAAATTTAGTGGTTGAATCCCGTGGTACAAAAACACTCATAAAAGCGATACCACACGAAGAGTTCCCGGCGCTCGGAGGAGGGTCGGATACGAAAGGAATGGCTGTTTCCCGTGAAGAATTAATGCGGGGTATCCAATCTGTTTCATACGCCGCGTCACCCTCGATGATACGGCCGGAATTGGGGAGTGTGTATGTGCTTCTCAAGCCGGGCGCCATCATCTGTGTTGCTACTGACTCGTTCAGGCTCGCCGAGAAAACAATTTCAGGGGTAAAAGGGAAGAGCGAAACGGAGCTTCTCATTCCACTCAAACATGCGCTTGAGCTCGCGCATGTACTGGAGCGCATCGGCGCGGCCGAGGTGAGTCTCTCGGCGGATGAATCGCAAATGTCGGTATCAGCCGACGGGGTGCGGTACGTCTCGCGCGTCGTCGACGGCACCTTCCCGAATTACAAAGAGATCATGCCCAAAGCGTTCGAAACGGAAGCGACGGTTCTCAAGAATGATTTTGCGGAGATGCTCCGCAAGGCGCGCGTTTTTTCAGGAAACGACCAACACGTTGGCCTTCACGTGTACCCGAAGCGGAAGATTTTCAGCGCGACGGCGCGCAGCGCCGAGGTCGGGGAAATGTCCGACTCCATCGATGCGGCGATTTCCGGCAACGACCTCGACATCAATTTCCATATCGGCTACCTCGCTGACTGCCTTTCTATCATTGAATCCGATTCGATTGTTCTCGGTTTTGCGGGAGCAGGAAAGCCGCTCGTCATCCGCGGCGTTTCTGACCCCTCGTTCACGTACCTCGTAATGCCGTTGAACAGATAGTAGTTTGTAGAACGTAGTTCGTAGAAATGCAGGAGCGAATTCCTTACTACGAACTAACTCACTGCACCGAGAACGTAATCGTTTGTTCTTCGGTCGTGCTGTCGGCATGTGTTGCGAGAGCGCGCAGGGACACTGTGCCCGGAGCAGCCGGCCGGTAGGACACGATGTACGGAGACTGGCCTGATGTCCCTATGAGGGCGCCATTGGCAAAATACGAGACGCTCTGTATGGTCTGCGGCTGCGACGACTCGGCCCCGAAGGTAACCGCTGCGCCGAAGGGGAGGGTCGCGCCCGCTTGCGGGGAGACAATGCGGAAACCGGCCAACGTTCCGGGCGTGCTTGTTCCCGGCGGGCCGGGTGTGGTGCTCGCCTGCTGCCCCGCCCAGGCCGCGACGGAGTAATCCCACCGGACGAATTGCGGGTCGCTTGCGGGATTTGCAGGCCGTCCGCCGCGTGGGTTGTCCTTGTCCACCCAATACAGAATATCGTGGACACCCTGCGACGGGTCGGTGTTCCAATTACCCGCGAGGACGGCCGGCATCGTCGCGACATCCGGATCGGGTCCCGGATCGGGGAAGGTGTCCGACGGGGAAGAATATTTCGAGAGTGCGTAGGCCATGAAGTCGTGCCACATCGGCGCAACGATGAACGACGCCGGGTTATTGACCATCGGCGAACCGTTGTTGTTGCCCGTCCATGCGCCGACACTGATGCTCGGCGTGTATCCGATAATCCACGCGTCATCGAAGTTGTCGGTCGTACCCGTTTTCGCCGCGACCTGGTAATTGGCAAAGTGGAGCGGAGAGTTGAGTCCGAATTCCGGAGAGCGCGCGACGTTGTCCGACAGGATGTCGTTGATGAGCCGGGCGATGCGGGGTTCGAGCACGCGGGAGCTTTCCTGCTGGTAGGTTTCGAGGATGTTTCCCGCCGTGTCCTCCACTCGCAGAATACCTGTAGGCGGGTTCTTGACGCCGTCGTTGGCGAAAACTCCGTAGGCGCCCGTCATATCAAGTAGCTTGACCTCGCCGCCGCCGAGCACGAGCGGGAGACCGTAATGATCGGGAGAGAGATTGAGCGTCGTAATGCCCATGTTGTGCGCCGTATCAATTGAATTCCGGATACCCGCGAGGTAGAGGAGCTTGAGCGCGGGAATGTTTTCAGAACGTGCGAGCGCCGCACGCAATTTCATCGGCCCCTCGAAGCCGCCGTCAAAGTTGCCCGGCGCGTAGCACGGATACTTGCTGTTGGTGATCTCCGACGGCTGGCATGCCGTCGAGAATTGAGTCGGGAGGTCGAAGATGACCGTATCGGGTGTGTAGCCTTTTTCAAATGCGGTGGCGTAGACGAAGGGTTTGAACGAAGACCCCGGCTGGCGGTTCGCAATGGTGACGTTGACCTTGCCGTCTATCGTATCGTCGAAATATCCCTTGGAGCCGACCATCGCGAGAATCTGCCCTGTCTTCGGATCTACTGCGACGACGCCCTGATTCGACGCTCGCAAACTCTTCAGCAACCCCGGCGCAAACTTTGCGACGCTCGCCTCGGCGTGTTGCTGGAGATCGTAATCGAGCGTCGTCACGACATGGAGGCCTCCCTGGGAGACCGCATCAGCGCCGTATTTTTGCTCAAGATATTCCTGGATGAAAAAGACGAAATGCGGCGCCTTGATACCCGCATTTTTCGGGTCGTTGAATTCCACCTTCTCACCCACGGCCTGGTCGTACTCTTCCTGCGTGATGAGATTATTTTCATGCATTTTCTGCAGCACGAGATTTTTACGCGCATCAAGCGCGTCGCGGTGGTTGCCGTACGGAGAGAAGTAGGTCGGCGCCTGCGGGAGCGCGGCGATGTACGCGGCCTGTGCGAGGTCCACATCCTTCGCGGGGACGCCGAAGAAGTATTGGCTCGCCTCCTCGACGCCGTAGATGGTGCCGCCGTACGCCGTTTCGTTGAGGTAGGTGGTGAGTATCTGGTCTTTGGTATAGACCCGTGTGAGTCGGAGCGCGAGGATAATTTCTTTGACCTTGCGGGTGATGGTCTTGTCCTGTGTGAGGAGCGCATTTTTCACGACCTGCTGCGTGATGGTCGAACCGCCCTGGCCGCTCAAGAGATTGCCGCGCGTGATGTTGGTCCAGATGGCGCGCATGAGAGCAAGCGGCCTGAAGCCGGCGTTCTCGTAGAAGGTCGCATCTTCGATACCGATGGCCGCCTTCTGGATGTAAGGAGATATTTCTTCGAGCGGCACCGAGGTGCGGCGCATAGCACCGTGCACATCGTAGAGCACGATATTGCCCGTGCGGTCGTATATCTTGGTGGATTGGGCGACTTGGCGGTTTTCAAAATTATTTATCGCCGGTATCGGCATGATAGTCGCCCAGACAATGCCGCCGCCGACAATCACCAAGACCGTGACTGTGGCGATGATGAGACCCACCTCGAGCCATTGCGGCATGCTGCGGAAGATAACTTTTATACGTCTGAAAAGACGTCGTGGTGCGGCCATATGTTCTCGGTATTGTATTCTTTTTTGCTGGTATTCGCCATAGAGCCGGTCGCGTTTGCTGCGCCAGGCTTCATCTTAGACGGGCGCGGGACAAATGTGTTACAGCGATGGCAATAGCATCGTACTCGTCGTCGTGTCGTATTTCTTTTTCTATCTTCATAAGTACGTGGAGCATCCGGGCAACCGCCTTTTTGTCGGCGCTGCCACTACCTGCCGCCGCGCTCTTTACTTCACCGGGCGTATACTCAAAAACCTCAATTCCCGCGCCCTGCGCGGTATTGATAAGCGCGCCGCGCACCTCCGCGACCCGCATCGCCGTCTTCTGATTCGTCTGAAAATACAATTTTTCCATCGCCAAACAATCCGGCGCGTGCATTTTGATGAGCCGAGCGCATTCATCGGCAACGATGGCCAACCGTTCGGAAAAATCCATTTTTGCAGGAGTTTCAATACATGCGGAATATAAAAGCACCTCCCTGCCACTTGCCCCGAGCATAGTCGAGGGGTTTTTCTCCACCACGGCCACGCCGCATCGTCCGTACCCAGGGTCAATCGCAAGGACCTTCATGCTCGAAGTGTAGCATCGGGAGGTGATACGATAATGATATGAAAACAACTGCCCTGCGAAGCGCTCTCTTTTTGCGCAATCTAGTCTTCGGCGTGGAAGACGGTCTCGTCTCCACCGTCGGGCTTCTTTCGGGCATTGCTATCGCGGGCGTGCCGCGCGGCACGATATTTTTGACGGGCGTCGTCCTCATTTTTGTCGAGGCATTCTCGATGGCGGCGGGCAGCTTCCTTTCCGAGGCATCGGTAGAGGAGATGGACGGCGGAGCGGACGATACGCGGGGCTCGATTGACGCGGCGATTATCATGTTTGCGGCGTACTTCGTTGCGGGGCTTGTCCCCCTCCTACCATATCTCAAATTCGAGGTCGCACAGGCGTTCCCGCTTTCCATCATCTGCTCCGTCGTCGCGCTGCTTCTGCTTGGCTACTGGAGCGGTCGAAGGACCAACGCCGCGTGGCGCAAGGCAGTGCGCATGGCGCTCGTCGGCGGACTCGCGATCCTCGTGGGAGTCTTCGCAGGCAGTCTGCTCGCCTAGCTACTCCGCATTCGTGTACACCCCCTGCACGTCGTCGTAGGCGTCTATCTTTTCCATTATTTGCATGAGCTTCGCGTCGTCTTCCGGCGAAAGGGGGACGGTCGTTTTCGGAGTGTAGCCTTCCGCCGTCTTCTCGAATGCCCACAACGCGCTTCCCTGGGAGGCAAGTGCGAGGCCGAGCTCAGAGAGAAGGTGCTTCATTTCTTGCGCCGTGCGGTTGCGGCTGTCGGTGAGCGCGTCGATAACGATTGCGCAACCGCCCGGTCCGTACGTTTCATACGTTATTGCGTCGAGTGCCGCCGCATCCTTAGAGATACCTTTCGCAATCGCGCGGTCGATGCTGTCTTTCGGCATGTTTTCTTTTTTTGCCGTCTCGATGATGCTGCGCAAGCCCGGCAGCGTCACGTCCCCGTTCGCTTTTTTACTTTCTACCGCGATGCGCTTCGCAAGCTTGCCCCACACCTTGCTTTTGTTGGCATCCGCCGCGCCCTTCTGCCGTTGGATTCGAGACCATTTGTTGTGTCCTGACATGGGGCTATATTACACCCCTTTCAGCGGAGCGCGCTGTAGCACCGCGGCGTCGAAACGTACTCGTTTCGACGTGAACCTTCTTCTATCGGCCTGCGGCCGACAGTCGAACCGCCTTCGGCGGCACCTCGCGGTGGGTTCACCTTCGGGTGTGGTCATCCACACCCTTATCCACTCGAAATCCACTATTTTCGGGCTTTGCCGCTTTGCACACGATTTTTTCCATACGGTAGTATTTTCTCTATCGATGCGCTTTACCGTGCGTCGGTCGCTTCCGAAGAGATTGCAGAAATGTAGTCACCCCCGGAAGCAGTTCCCAGGATATATCGAGGCGCAAGCCTTTGAGACAGTGCGGGAACAGGCGGCTAGAGCAATGAGGTGATGTGCTAGGTACGAGGAGATCGTATCAAGTCGAATCAGGCAGATCATTGATCCGAAATAGCCGTAAGCCACAAAGCTCCCGAAAGGGAGCTTTGTGGTTACCGTGCGTTCTGTACCCGTATAGTACACGGCATTAGGAGCACAATTGCCCTTATCCCCAAAAACGACTCCAAGACTCTCGGCTCGGATTGGGAACGAGACTTGACTTATCCCAATTATCCCTATAATATTGGGATAGGGTACATATCAAACCCAATCTTATGGAAAAGAAAGATGAACAAAAACCGGCAAAAGTTAACAAATTACCGCCGCAAATATCTCGCGGAGACATAGTCGATGAGTTAACAGCTGCACACGCAGCAGTCGGTGAATTGAAGGGGCTTTTGACAGCGTTACCTGACCCGGACATTCTAATCGCGCCGTTCAGAAAGCGTGAGGCCGTGGCAAGTTCGGCTATTGAAGGAACGCGCGCAACGCTTGAAGATGTATTGAAGGTGGAGGCTTCAGATAAGTCAGAACAAAAAGCAGGCGAAGATGGTCGTAGTGTCGAGTCGGAACAACGCTTTCAAGATGTAATGGAAATATTGAACTATGAACGTGCCATGGAAATTGCTTTGCGCGAGTTGGCAAATAGGCCCATAGGTGAGAATCTACTAAAAAAAACGCATGCCGTGCTCCTACACTCAGTCCGAGGTGCGAACAAAGACCGCGGCAATTTTCGGCGCGAGCAAGTACGCGTAGGGGATTACATACCTCCGGTCTACGTAGATATCCCAGAGCTGATGAATAATTGGGAAAAATATCTAAATACCGATATCGAAAAAGACCCCCTTGTGCGTATTGGGGTTGCCCATTATCAATTTGAAGCCATACACCCATTCTTGGACGGAAATGGCAGAATCGGACGCCTGATTGTGCCGTTATTCCTCTGTCAGACGAAACTCTTGCCAACCCCCGTCTTGTATGTGAGTCATTATCTTGAGCAGCACAAAACTGAATATCAGCATCTTATCCATAAGGTAGACACCAATCAAGACTGGATAGCATGGATGAAGTTTTTCCTTGTAGCGACGGCCGCTCAGGCTCGAATGACGGGGGAACTAGCTAACAAAATACAGAAACTTTACGAAGACTTAAAAGTGGAAGCGTTGCCGAAAATTCGTTCGCGGCATGCAATAACCGTTCTTGACCTACTCTTCAAGTCGCCAATCGTTTCTGCGAATAAGGTGCGAGATGCTATTCATGCAAATAGCAAAAACACAGTTTATAATCTTCTTGAAAAATTTGTTGAGACGGGAGTGCTACGCTCATACGGGTCTTACGGCAGAGAGAAGTTTTACAGATTTGATGCATTGCTTAAAATAGTACGATCCTAGTTCACCTAAGTAGCTTTTCTGTTCGTATGGCGAATCGGCGCCCATGCGTCCGTAACTTTTTGGTACTGTTCTTCCGCCAATCTTCACGTTGCTTCCTGTAACGTTCATCAAATACGCTAATTTATATTGCTTATGGAAGCCGTCTACCCACATGAGACCGGAAAGGAAGTGCGCCCGCTGTATCGCGGCACGCAGGTCGTCTGGTACATCTTTTATGTAATCGAAACGCTGCTTCTCTTCCGTTTCCTCCTGCGCCTCATCGGCGCAAATCCCGAGGCTGCCTTTACCCAATTCATCTACGCACTTAGTCTCCCGTTTGCCGGGCCGTTCCTCCTTGTCGTGCCCTCGATGCGGGTGGCGGGAAGCGTCTTCGAGTGGACGACGCTCCTCGCCATGCTCGTGTACTGGGTACTCGCGTGGGGGATAGTGCGACTCTTCGTGATGGGCAAGCCCGTCTCCCGCGCGGAGGCGGATGTGAAATTGCAAAAACAAGACGCCTCGTAAAACTATCAGAATCATGAAGTAAGGGCTTCGTTCCTGAGCCTGGTTGTATTAGACTGCCCACGGGACTGCTCTCTATGTTCGCGAGCAGCTCCCGCAGTGAGAAGGAGACTCCAAAATGCGCGCCACCATGTTGATGTTGGTGTTCGCTTTGGGAGGCGTCAACACAACACTAGCGGCGGAACAACCGCCGAATGTCATCGTTGGCGAGTCGGCACGTGCGCCCATCGGCTGGGTCGAATTCTGTGCCGAATACAGGCCGGAATGCGTGACCAGGCCTTCGGTGCCGCGCGATGTCGTGCTCACGTCGAAGGCCTGGGCCGACATGGTCAAGGTCAACGCGTGGGTGAACGATTCCATCAAGCCGGTCACCGACCTCGAGCACTGGGGCGTGGTCGAGCGGTGGAACTACCCGGACGATGGCAAAGGCGACTGCGAAGAGTACGTGTTGCTCAAGCGTCGCATGTTGATGCAGGCGGGTTGGCCAAGGGAGGCGCTGCTCATCACCGTAGTGCGGGATAAAAAAGGTGATGGCCACGCCGTCCTCACGGTCAAGACCAATCGCGGCGAGTTTATCCTCGACAATCAGGAAGTCGAGGTGCTGCACTGGTCGAAGACCGGCTACCGCTTTGTAAAGCGGCAATCGCAGTCTGACCCCAACGCATGGGTCTCGCTGGGAGAACCAGTAGCCGCTACGGGCGGTCGCTGACGAACTTCGGGGGGCCAGAAGGCACCCCCGATTTTTTTATAACAACGGCTTTTGTGCGGACGGCGCATCGGCTCCCATGTGCTCATATCCTTTTTTCGTGACGGTGCGGCCGCGCGGCGTGCGCTCGATAAGGCCCGTTTGCATCAAGTATGGTTCGTTCACCTCTTCTATCGTCGCCTCTTCTTCCGAGAGCGCGGCCGCGATGGTCTTGAGCCCGACAGGGCCGCCGCCGAATTTCTCGATAAGAAGCGTCAAGATGTCGCGGTCGGTCTGGTTGAGCCCGCCCTCATCAATTTCGAGAAGCGCGAGCGCTTTTTTCACCGTTTTCAGGTCGAGAGTCGCCTCATTGACCGCGGCGAAGTCGCGCGCACGTTTCAAAAGGTAATTGGCGGTGCGCGGCGTCGAGCGTGCGCGGCGGGAAACTTCTTTGAGAGAATCCGCGTCGATGGTTATCTTCAATATTTTTGCCGAGCGCCGCAAAATCTCCGCTATCTCATCGTCGGTGTAGTACTGCAGACGGAAGGTGCCGCCCGAAAAGCGCGAGCGCAGCGGCGCAGAGAGCATCGAGATTCTTGTTGTTGCCGCAATCAGAGTAAATGGAGGGAGTTCGAGCTGAACCGTGCGCGCCGACGGCCCTTTGCCGATGACGATATCCAAGACGCCCGCCTCCATGGCGGGATAAAGGACTTCCTCAATCGTACGGTTGAGGCGGTGGATTTCGTCGATGAAAAGCACGTCACCGGGTGAGAGATTTGTGAGTATGGCGGCGAGGTCGCCGACGCGCTCGATGGCAGGGCCCGATGTGCTACGCAAATTCGCGCCGATTTCTTTGGCCATCAGGTGCGCGAGCGTGGTTTTGCCGAGCCCCGGCGGGCCGTAGAGAAGCAC
>JBBUDH010000003.1:0-1092 GCA_038057405.1 Patescibacteria group bacterium | reverse complement strand
GGGGTCACGATTCTCTCAACGATAGTAACTTTACCGAGGACGCGGCGGTTTCCCGCCTTGGCGGGATTGCTTCCGCCATCCTTAGGTCCGCGTTGCACCTTTCTCCCGAAAGTGTCGCTGAGAGAATCGAGCCCCTAGTCAACTACTTCAACGATAGCATCCGATTGCCGCAATGCAACCTGCCTCGACGGCAAGGCGGGTGGGGTTTTGTGGTCTAACGCGGTGACCCGAGGAATCCCTTCACACGCTCCCATAGCTGCTCGGGCGTGAATTGCATTTTTTCGAGGTAGTCCGAGGCACCCGCCTGCTTTGCCCGCTCCTGCTTTTCTGTATCGCTGCTGCCGGCGCTTCCCGAGAAGATGATGACGGGGATACTCGCGGTCGCCGGATCTTTTTTGAGGGTCGTCAGCGTCTCAAAACCGTCCATGCCCACCATCGCCATATCGAGGAGTACGAGATCAGGACGCTCTTTCCGCGCGAGCTCGATGCCGCTCCTGCCGTCACGCGCTGAGAGTGTCTCACAGCCGTGTTTTCTGAAGGCGTTGGTGATGATTGACGTGAAGAACGTGTCGTCATCTATCATGAGCAGTTTTTTCTTCTCCGGCATATCAATTACCAATACTTTCCAACATCACGGTGTCCTGCAAATCGACGACGCGCGCGAGTTCTTCGAGCGCGGTCACACCCTGCAATACTTTCACGACGCCGTCCTGGCCCATGCGGCGGATTTTCTGGTGCGCTGCGGCTTTCCAGATGTCGCGCTCGGATGAGGTGTGTCGCACACAGTCTTCTATCTCGTGGTCCATGAGAATTACTTCCACGACGGCGATGCGGCCTTTGTATCCGAGTCCGCCGCATTTCTCGCACCCTTTCGGCAGCCACATGGTGTCGCGGTTTGCGGGCAGCTCGTCGGCATGCGGAATATTACGCAAAAGCGGCTCCATCAGTTTTTTGTCTTCAGGGCTGATAGGTGTGGGCACGCGGCACACCGGGCAGAGGCGGCGCACCAAGCGTTGTGCCATCGCGACGGTAACCGCCGCGCCCAAGATGTCCGCATTTACTCCCATATCAATGAGGCGGGGGAAGGTGCCC
>JBBUDH010000002.1:0-8490 GCA_038057405.1 Patescibacteria group bacterium | reverse complement strand
TTGCCCATGAAGTGCGGCGTGTTGAAGAGATGCAGGACCTTAAGTGCGCCGAGCCCAATCGCGAGATACGCGACGAAAATACCGGCGATGTAGACGCCTCCTATCTGCAGGATTTTTTCACGCGAGAGCTGCAGCCCGAATAGGAACGCTATCGTGATGAGGAGGATGGAGAACGAGCACGGGTGCACGCTGTCGAGGAGCGACGAGGCGAGGACGAGTGGGAGAAGCCACACTCCGCCCTGACTCATGCCCCAGATCAGGGTCGAGGTCGCGGGGCTGAATTTCAGGATGACTACCCCGAGAATGAACACGGCTATCGTAGCTCCGATGATAAGAATTCGCTTCATAATTATGGTGTGACATTCGCCTTTATTTCGTACTCAAGGGTGCGGCCGGAGTCGTCGGTGAGCGTTATGAACCGGTCTACCCGCCCGACGCCGGCTGGGCCGTGCGCATTCGGGTCGTAGACCACGCGGATGATGCGACTTTCTCCTGCCGCAATTGTTTCATTGGCAGGAGCGACTGCGCCGCCGTGTCCGGGCATGCCGAACGGACCCTTCACGCTCCCATCCGCACCCACGATGAATGCGTTGGTGCACATGCAGGATGTGAGCACTGTCTTTACGGTAATGTCTTCACTTGTAGGATTGGTCACGGTGAACTCTTTCGAGACGTTGCCGTTCTTCATCGAGATCGTGCCGAAGTCGTGGAAAGCAAGCGGTGCGACAAGTGCGCTCGCCGAGGCACTAGCTGGTGGTGTCCCCTGCACGGATGCGGTCCCGCCTTTAGCCGCATTGCCCCAGGCGAGCAGTCCGATGATGAGGAGGACGAACAATGCTGAGATAGTAAGTGTTTTTGGTTTCATAGTTTGGATTTTTCTAGAGGAGTGGTAATCGCAAAAAGCCCGCGGTAAGCGAGCACGAGCACCCAAAAAAGCGGCTTTTTTGGGTGCCTTAAATCAACGAGGGGCTGTTCTCAAACAACGAGAGCCAACGGATTGCCTTCGTATCTCTTCGAACGGTGGTCGAGACTTTGAAAAAGGACTTCAGCGGCTCGGGAGGTTTGTACAAAAGCGGAGTGGCGAGGAACAAGAGCGCCGCAGCGAACGCAATAAGAAAAATCATAACGAGCGAGGCCATACCGGAGCCTGCGAATACCGCGAGAAACGATTGATAGGCTGAGATGTGATGCATGATGGCAGCCGCCAAATCTTGCGGACACAGAGGCTCGCCCATCACGGAAAACGGACAGTCCGCCCGCATGCCCGCCCCCTCTCCGTGCATCATGGACGCGAAGCTGAAAACTACCGTCGCGAGAAACAGCACGAGGATGAACGCCGTGGCGATTTTCTGCAGCGGGGTATGTATGCGGTATGTCATCATAATTTCATTGTTTTGAGACGGAGCGAGTTTCCTACCACCGACACGCTCGACCCTGCCATCGCAAAGCCTGCGAAGACGGGGCTGAGCAGCCATCCGAAGACAGGAAACAGTATACCACTTGCGAGTGGAATGCCGACGATGTTGTAGATGAACGCCCAAAAGAGATTTTGTTTGATACCACGCATGGTTATCTTCGAGAGCCGCACCGCCTTCACGAGCTTTGAAATGTCGCCGTGCAGAAGTGTGATGCCCGCTGATTCTATCGCTACATCCGTGCCCGTCGCCATCGCGATGCCGACGTCTGCCTGCGCGAGCGCGGGCGCATCATTTACCCCATCCCCCGCCATCGCGACGATGCTCCCCTGTGCTTGAAGCTCCTTTATTTTGTTGAGCTTGTCTTCGGGAAGCACTTCCGCGACCACCTCGTCGATGCCGACAGAATCCGCGATGAAGCGGGCGGTATTTTTGTCGTCCCCCGTGAGCATCACCACCGAGATACCAAGCGCGTGCAAATCTTTTACAGCAACCGCCGCCTCGGGCTTTACTTGGTCAGCGACCATGACGACCGCGAGCGCTTTACCCTCTGACGCAAGAATGACGGGCGTCTTGCCTTCGGACGTGTCTTTTTCGAACGATGCAAATTCGGCACCGAGCTCCCGCGCAAGCTTCTCGCTCCCCACGCGATACTCGACGCCGTCTATCGTGCCGCCGATTCCCTTACCTTTGATGTTCTCAAACTGCTCCACGGGCAGAAGTGCAATGTTTTTTTCTTTTGCATAGGTGACGATGGCATGCGCGATGGGGTGCTCCGATTTATTTTCAAGCGATGCGAGGATTGCAATAATTGCCGCGTCGCTTTTGTCCGACAGATTCTGAAGCGACGCGAGCTCCGGCTTGCCTCTCGTAATCGTGCCCGTCTTGTCGACGAGAATGACATTCACTTTGTGCAGCTTTTCAAGTGTCGCCGCATCCTTGATGAGAATGCCTTCCTTTGCCCCTTTGCCTACACCGACGATGATAGCGGTCGGCGTCGCAAGGCCGAGTGCGCACGGACACGCGATGACGAGGATGCCGATGAATGAGGTGAGACCGTATGCGAGCGCCTGCGCGAAGCCGAGGTATTGAGCGCCGACGATGAGCCAGCTAGCCAGCGCGAGAAACGCGAGGACGAGTACAACGGGCACGAACACTGCTGATATCTTATCGGCAAGCGCCTGAATGGGTGCACGCGAGCCCTGCGCCTCTTCCACCATCTTCACGATGCGCGCGAGCATTGTTTCGGAGCCGACCTTCGTCGCCTTAAATGTGAATGCGCCGCTTGTGTTGAGCGTGCCGCCGACCACTGTATCCCCCGCCGACTTTTTTACCGGCATGGGCTCGCCCGTAATCATTGACTCATCCACGTACGACGAACCCTCGGTGAGTACGCCGTCGACGGGAATTCTGCCCGCGGGCTTTACCACAATGAGGTCGCCGTGCAGTACTTGGTCTACTGGTACTTCAATTTCCTTTCCATCGCGGATAACGAGCGCTGTTTTTGCCTGCAAATTCAAAAGTTTCTCAATGGCGTCACCCGTCTTCACCTTCGCCTGCGCTTCGAGATATTTGCCGAGCGCGATGAAAGTGATGACGATGATGGTCACGTCGAAATACGTGCTCTCGACATTAATGAACGGCCGCAGCGCTTCTTCAAATGAAATAACAGCGACGCTGTAAATAAATGCCGCGAGCGTACCCATGCCGATGAGTGTATCCATGTTGGCCGCTCCATGACGGAGAAATCGGTAGAACCCGAGCAGATAGGGCTTGCCGACCACAAAAAGCATGTAAGTGGCCATGAGCGGAAGTACATGGTGGAAGAATTCTTCCCAGACAAAGGGAACGGCCGGGAGTACGGCGAATTGTGCGAATATCTCCCACCCCATCACAAAGACGCTGAAGACGGCGAGAGGTATCGCCGAAAGGACCATGCGTTTCATTGCCGCAATCTCCGCGAGCTTTTCGTTTTTGGACTGATTGAGCCCGAGGTGTCCCGCATGTTCACTCTCCGACATGCCCATTGAGGCGGCCGTCTGTGCCGGCGCTGCGAGCGAATATCCCAGCGGCTCTATTTTTTGAGAGAGGTGCCGGTGGTTGGTTTTCTCTGCGTCAAAAGTCACCTTGGCCGTTTCGGTGCCGTAATTCACCGCGACATTCTCCACTCCATCCACTTTCTTGAGCGTCCGCTCGATAATGCTCGCGCACGACGCACAATGCATTCCCTTTACCCTAAATGTCTGCGGACTCATATTATTTTCGCTTGAGCTTGTAGACCTTGAGCACTTCGCCCACTGCCTTTTTCGAGTCGCCGCTTTGTATCTGCTTCACGACGCAGGTCGAAAGATGGTTTTCGAGTATCATATTTTCCACATTCGAAAGCCCCTGCTTCACCGCAGATGTCTGCGTAATGACATCCACGCAGTACGTGTCTTTCGCTATCATCTCTTGCAAACCCCGTATTTGCCCTTCGATAATTTTAAGGCGGCGGACTATTTTTTCCGTGCCTTTGCCGTGCGCATGTCCCATATGCGCACCAGTGTATACCCCCCTGGGGGTATCTGTCAACAGGGTGTGGAAAACTCCGGCCGCCTAGGCGCGTCGCGACACGTCCGCGTATATCGAAAGAAGTGCAAAGAGAAGGCTGAGCGCCAAAGGGCCGAGAAAGATGCCGACGGGACCGAAAAACATAAGCCCGCCGAGTACCGCAAGGAGGACGAGAAGCGGATGAAGGTGCATCCCGCTGCCGATGAGCTTGGGGCTCAAAATATTGTCGATGAGCCCGACGGCAAGCGTGCCCCATACGAGGAGCCCGAATGCCTGCGGCGTCTCCCCCGCAAAAAAGAGGAATATGACCGCGGGGATAAAGACGAGCGCAGTCCCAATCCCTGGGATGAGTGCCGCGACGGCAGCCACCGTGCCCCACAAGATGGCACTTGGTACGCCGAAAAGCGTGAAGCCTATCATCGTGAGTATCCCCTGCACGAGCGCTATCGTGAGATTGCCTTTGATGACGGAATTGACCGCCTGTTCAAGCCGGTCGAAGACCCCCGCGTCGTCGCGGTCGCTAAGCGGTGAGAGCTCGATAAGCATTTGCCGCACGCGTGTGCCGTCGCGCAGGAGGTAGTAGAGCGCGATGAAGAATATGAAGAACGAGAGGAGGAGAGAAGAGATGCTCGAGAAGATGTCTCCCGCATGTCCCGTAATCCACTGCAAAGCCTCTTTTGTGTAGGTGTCCACGTTGGCCGAGACGTCGCGGGCAAATTCACCGAGACCCGGGATTGCGCCGCCGAAGGATTCGTCGATGCGGAAAAAGAGTTCCGAAATAGTGCTTCGCCCTCCTCCCTCTTCGAGCGAGAAGTACATCTCACGCGCTTCGTTGCCCACGAGCACTCCTACGAGCGAGAGCGGAAGCAATATAAGTACCACACTCACAATGACCGTGAGAAGCGCAGCGATGCTCGGCCATCCGCCGAGGAGCCCCGAAATCCTTCTATAAAGTCCCTGCAACACGACCGCAAACACTGCGGCGAGCGCGAGCGGCTGGAAAAAAGGCGCGAATATGAATGCGGTGAGCACGATTGCCGCCCCGAGCACTATCATAAGGAAATACGGCCGTAACCTATCGCTTTGCATCATCCCTGGAGTATACCCCGTGAGGCAGTGAATGCCATATCTTCATCTGGCCTTCATGATTGGTCAGGTATAGTACAGGTCAAATGAAAACGTGAACGTAACCCCGCTCGACGTCTCTGGTGTGTCGAGCATCACATCCCGCGAAGACAAACTCCGATTCATGCTGGAATCGGCAAAGATTCTTTCGATGAAAGTCGATTTCCGCACCTGGCTTCTGGAAAAGGCCAATCTGACGGTGCCCTCGCTCGCCGACTGGTGCGCAATCGATGTGCTCAATGAACAAGGCGGCCTCGAGCGTATTGCGGTCATTCACCGCGACCAGAAGATGACCGATTACCTCTTTGAGTTCGAGAAGCGTTTTCCTACGACCGAAAAAAATTCAAGCGACCTCTACACGGCCATCCGCACGGGCGAGGCGCAATTCGTACCCGTCGTTACCGACGAAACGATACGGCAGGGCGCACGCTCCCCCGAGCACCTGCAGGCGATGCAGCGCTTGGGTCTGAAATCGCTCATGATCATTCCCATTACCGCGCTCGGCAATACGCTCGGCGCACTCTCGCTCGGATACGCGGGGTCAGGCCGCGTGTACACGCGCGACGATTTCGAATTCTTCAAGGAATTCTGCAACGACCTCGGCGTCATTCTCGACAACGGACGTCTGTCCGATGAAATATCAAAACGCGACAAGGCAAAGGACCTCTTCCTGGCATCGCTGTCGCACGAACTGCGCAATCCCTTGGCACCGATTAAGAGCGCGCTTGAACTCCTGAAGCTCAGCGAGACCACGACCAACGTGCGCGAGGAACTTGATAATATCGAATACCAATTCGACCACCTTGCGAAACTCCTCGGTGATCTGCTCGACGTCACGCGCTTCACGCAAGCGAAGATTGAGATAAATCCGCACACGCTCGAGCTGCGCAGGCTCGTCGAGCGCTCACTCAAAGCAAGCGACGCGCTCCTGCGCGCATCGGACATCACCCTCCACTTCACCTACCCCTCGACGCTCCTGCCCGTGTGGGCGGACGATACACGGCTCGAACAGGCCATTACCAACCTGATGAACAACGCCGCGAAATTTACGCCTTCGGGCGGCGCCATTTGGGTCAACCTCTTGAAGGAGGGCGATTACGCGGTCATCAAGATACGCGACAACGGTGAAGGCATCCACCCCGACGACCTTCCCAATATTTTTGAAATCTATTATCAGGGACGCGACAGCAGTAATTCGAGCGGACTCGGTATCGGACTCTCGCTCGTGCAAAAAATTATCGAACTGCATCACGGCACCATCAGAGCCAGAAGCGACGGAAGGGGCAAAGGAAGTGAATTCGTAGTCAAGCTCCCTATCACCAATATCCTCAGTTTCGCGGCCGAGCCGGGCTCGCACGGAAGCACGGAGGGCGTGCCGCGGCGCGTACTCATCATAGACGACAACGAAGAGGCGGCAGACTCGCTCGTGAAGCTCCTGAATAAACTCGGAAGCCACGCGGAAGCGGTCTACTCGGGCGCTGACGCCCTCGCACATATGGATCTATCAAGTTTCGACATCATCATTCTCGACATCGGCATGCCGCATATGGACGGGTATGAGGTCATCCGCGCTCTGAAGGAGCGCGGCGTACCTCCCCCGCCCGTGGTCGCGCTCACGGGATACGGGCTCCGCAAGGACAAGAAAAAGGCCCTCGACGCGGGCTTCTCGGCGCATCTCACGAAACCCATCGGCATCAAGGAGCTCAACGCAATGTTCAGGAACGTTTTGCCCGCACCCGTGGTTTGAGGCTAAAGGCGCGACGAAAGAGATTTTCTACGCAAGCTTGCTTCCGATATCCACGGCATCACTCTTGGGCTCGATGAGCACCCAACCATCACCCGCGTTGTTCTTGAATCCGAGTGTAAGTACTTCCGAAGTGAAGGGGCCGACCTGCTTTGGAGGAAAGTTCACCACGCAGCAGACAAAAGAGTTCAACAACTCCTCTTTCGTATGCGCCCCGACTGCCTGCACGCTTGAGCGTTTGACGCCAACTTCGGGCCCGAAATCTATTCGTAGCTTGTAAGCAGGCTTGCGAGCTTCGGGAAAATCCTGAATCTCAATTATCTTCCCTACTCGTATATCCACCTTCTCAAAATCACCGTATGTTATTTGGTCCATATTTTTTGTCAGGAATTTGGGTCTTCGTTTGAACTTTTTTGAATAAAGGAATGTTCGCTGCGTAATTTTCTAAAAGGGCTCCTTCGATAGACCGCGATGGTCAAACATAAGTTGATAAATACAGTATAGATTAGGAATCCGGAATGTGTGAAATCATACGCCTGAAGAATCGTCACGCCTATCGCTGCGTTAAGCACTGCGATTGCATATCCGATACCGGTCTCCGTTTCAGGATATTTCCACGCCTTTATCAAAGTCGGCAACCACACGAACCAATCGGACAAAATCGCAAACACTACCGCGACAGCAGGCTCTTTGGTCAACCACCACAAAATGAGTGCCAGTATGGCCAACGCCCCAGAAACATAGTCGAAAGTACCAAGCTTCCAGTACGCTTTCGGGTTGAAAAATGAAGCAACAAAAATAAGGAACGGTCCAAAACCAACCATGAAAATCGGTAGGAGCGCCCAAGACTCACCGGCAAATATCCCAATGCCAACCGCTATGGCAGGGACAAATGCGCCTAAAAAGAATGTGACGCGGTTTGGCTGACTTCTACCCAAAAGCGTATTGCGGACATACACCAAGTCCGCAAACAACTGGATGAGAGAGACGCCGATTAAGAGCGGAATCATGGCCGAAGTATATCAAGACCTACGAACCGCGGGTCTGGGCTGATGTTGGAACCATTTACACCTCAATACCCAGTTGTCCCAGGTCATGAACTAACTGAATATTGTCTTTATATAACAGTCCGTTCAGCCCGATCTTATTCGCAGCATCAACGTGCACCTGACGATCATCAACAAATACAGATTCCCCTGCATTTACATTGAGTAGATTAAGGATTTTTTTAAATGCATCCGGATTTGGTTTTATTACGTTGTGTTCAGATGAAATGATATAAGCGTCAAAAAGTTTATAGAGGTTATTCTCGGACAAAATCTCGTTTAGCCAAGGATATGTAAAGTTTGAAAGCAACCCGATTTTATAGCGGCTCTTTAATTTTTCGATTATCCCAACTAGTTCCCTGTTGATTACAATTTCGCGTTTTACTTCTTGCCAGACCTCTATCGCAGATTTGCCGGATATGTCGGCCAGCTTTTTCTCGAAATCAGCATGCAGCATCTCTGCACTATCTACCTTCTCAGAAATATCCTGAAAATAATCCCTTCTACTTTCAAGATCTCTTATATTTTTCCTTAACCATACCCAATATCCGTCGGCACCAATTACGCCTGCCCAGTCAAAAATAATTGCTTTAATCATAAATTTCTGGCT
>JBBUDH010000001.1:0-29430 GCA_038057405.1 Patescibacteria group bacterium | reverse complement strand
CGGACGATGTCCTTGCGGAGCATCGTGTAGAAGCTAGTCCAAAGTTGGTAGGGACTCATATCAGGCTTTTTCTTCTAATGTCAATAACTCGTCAAGTATTGAATTCGCCTCAGCTTGTTTTTCGGGTTCGAGCTTCGCTATGTTCGTACGAATCGTATCTGGATCGAAATTCCGGTAATGTTCATTCGTTACGGCCCACCATGGCGGTTTGAAATCAACGTTGCGTATTTTATTTTCAGCGAGAGTCCAGTTGTGAGGGTGTGAGTCAAGCGGTAGTCCGGTTTCTCGGACTGCTGCCGCGACCGCACCGAGTTTTCCTTGTTGTTCTCCGGCTTTGCGCGTGTAGTATTTAATCTCATGCTCATTATTTTCCTCCGTGATAGCCGCCCGTTCCCCCGGATACATGTTTCGCTCCGCCTGCGCTTTTAGATGCAATACATCGAGCGGTACCCGCTCGATGTCCATGTAATAGTTCCCGTCGGTATTCTTTCCGAACTGGAGGGGTTTTGGCACGAGGGTTGGAAAAAACATGTAAGTAAGCTTGGCCAGCAGATACGTGCCGTACGCCTTCTCGTATAGGGGGTCATGAAATGTTGCACGAACGGCGTTGGGGTTGTCTTTTAAGCCCTCAACCTTCTTTTGGTTGCCTTTTGCTACTATGTCTTCGAGTCGCGCCATATTATTTTTCCGAAGTTAATTTCAAAAATACTTCCTCCAAGCGGCTGCCTCGGTAGCCCGGCTTGCCCGCTTCCGCATCGTGGTGTTTGGCGATGACCTCTTCCATCTTGCCCTGTTCCACTATCTCACCTTTGTTGATGATGGCGACGTGTTTGCAAAGCTGCTCGGCCTCTTCGAGGTAGTGCGTGGTGAGGAGAATCGTCAGACCGCTTTTGCTCAGGCCCGTGAGGTACTCCCACATACCGCGGCGCAGCTCGACGTCAACACCTGCGGTCGGCTCGTCGAGGATAAGGAATTTCGGCTCATTCACCAGCGCACGCGCAATCATGAGGCGACGCTTCATGCCGCCCGAGAGTGGCATCGCATTTTGGTCCATTTTTTCACCCAGCCCCAGGTCGGTAAGGAGTTTTTTGGCACGGGGAATGGCTACGGGGCGGGGAATGCCATAGTAGCCCGCCTGATTGACAACGATGTTGAGGGTCTTTTCGAACGGGTTGAAATTGACCTCCTGCCCGACGAGCCCTATCTGCATTTTGGCGAGCTCTGTTTCTTTATCAATATTGTGGCCGAATACCTCCACGGTGCCGCCGCTTTTATTGACCAGCCCCGTGGTGATGCCGATAATCGTCGTTTTACCCGCGCCGTTGGGCCCGAGAAGCGCGAAGAAATCGCCTTCGGGTATTTCGAGCGACACGCCTTTGAGCGCGACGGTGCCCGTCGCGTAGGTCTTTGTGAGATTTGTAATTTTCAGTGCAGGAGCTGACATGGGTGTCTATTGTAGCAAATTGGCCTTTACGAAATCGAAAGTCTCGTCGGGGTCCTTCACGGCGTGCGTCGGGATAACGCCGATGACGGTCTCGTCGTTGCCGCCCGGAAAAAGCGCGTCGCCCACGTAGACGCAATCCTCCTTTTTCCAACCCTCCCGCTCGATAAGGCGGGTGATGTTGAAGCCCTTATCTTTGCCTGCGATAGTGAAATCAAAAGTGGTCGTACCGCCTGGGCGCACGTCTGCGCCGGCCGCGCGAAGCTTCTCCACCTCGTCTTTGTGCTTCGCAAGGATAGCCAGGCGCTTTTTTGCCCCAGGGTCGAAGGCTTCTTTCTTGGCGGTGTCTTCGTGGTGTCCGAGCAGGCTGTACGAAATTTGACTGCCGCGGTCTTCCACAAGGTCACTCTCATCTTTGACGGAGAGTTTCATCTCGTCGTGGATTACCTTCACCAACGCGAGAATCGCCGTTTTCTGATTGGACATAAACTCTTCGCTCCAAAGCACAGTGCCGTCTTTTGCGACGGCGTGGTTGCCCGATTGAGAGAGCGCGAAGTATTCGCCGTCGACCGACGAAGGGATTTGCTTTTTAATCTGCGATACTTGCCCGCCGGTAACTACGATTACATCTTTCGCACCGCAGAGCTGCTTAAAAATCTGCTCATGGGCGGACGGCATGAGGGTGCGGCTCCGCGTGAGCGTGTTGTCGAGGTCGAAAAATACGTGTTTGGGCATGTCGGTTATTTGAGCGGCAGCGCGCCGATGTAGTCGTTTTTGCCGATGGGGACGCCGTTTTTGCGGAGGATGGCGTAGGCGGTCACGACGTGGAAATAAAAATTGGGCATCAGGTACTCGGTCGCGTATTCGAAGCCGCTAAGGGATTTGCCGTCCCAGTAGGGAAGGGAGACCTTGATGCCCTCTTTGCCGACTACCTGTTCGGGCTTCACGCTGCGGACGAAGGCGAGCGTCTTTGCTATGCGCGCCTGTAGTTCGGCGATGGTTTTCTCATTGTCTTCAAATGAGGGGATTTCCACTTCCGCGAGGCGCGCTGCGCCGCCTTTGGCGTTGTCGCAGGCGATGCGTACTTGGGCGGCGAGGGGGAATTGGTCGAAAATGAGTCGGTCGTTCAAAAGTGCCTCCTCGAATGTCCGCTTAACGGTCTTCTTGGATTCCGCGTAGGCGGCGGCCTTGTCGAGGATTTTCGAGAGCGCTTCAAGCGCCTTAACGATAGGCGCGATGGTGATGCTGTATAGATTGGTTTGCTGCTCCATACACTTTACAAAGTAAAGTTGATTATAAGAGACGGAGAGTATATCACAGACACATCACAAACAAATCACGCAGCGCGGTTTTCCCAGTACGAAGCGGAGGCGGCGACGTAATCGGCCACGCGCCGCTCGGCGGCGGCGGCGAGGTGAGTGACAAATGCTTCACGCTCGCTTTCGGGCGAACCCGCCTTTATCCACGCTTCGAGCATGTCTATCTGTTCAGGGCTTGAGAGCGCGAGCCGGCGGCCCTTGGCCGCGGCGCGCAGGAGCGTGGGGCCTCCGATGTCCGTTTTCTCTATCACGTCTTCCTGTGTCGATTTCGGGTCGGCGGCGACGGCTTCGAGCGGATAGAGCGTTACGTACACGAGGTCAATCGGCGCTATGCCGAGCTGGCGGATTTCTTTGGCATCTTCGGGCGTGGCGGCAAGAAGGCCCGCATAGACCTCGCGGGCGAGCGTGACCACGCGGTGCCCCAATATCGGTGGCCCGACGATTCCTGCTACATCGCGGCAGGGGATTGTATTGTCCATCAAGTATTTCGCCGTCCCCGCCGAGCCGAGCAGAGTCCAGCCGTTCTCTATCAAAAGCCGACCGAGCCGCGTCAGAGCCTCGTCTTTCTCATAGCTGGCCAAAAGTGCCGTTTTCATGAGCGGATTGTATCATGTTCAGTTCGCGCCCGCCCACGACCAGAACAGCATCAAAACAAGTTTTCACAATGAAAGTAGCTTCGAAGTCAACTCTGTGGTAATATCCGAAGCAATGATGGGATTTTTTGCCACGTACGGCAATCAGGCTATCCTACTGGTACTGTTTCTTACCTTTGGATGGTTCGGTCACATTTTCTTTGAGTGGCTTAAGGAAACTAATCGTTGGAAACGGTTTAGATTCCGGCTCTCCACCTCTGAGCAATATTGGAGAATCAGCGCATTTTTTGTACTGATGACTGTAGCATCAAGCGTCGTTATACTTTGGCTTTCCCCTAGCTATGAAACGAAGTCAAGCAATTTTGGACTTCTAGTTCAAGTCGCGACCTTGGTGTTCGGTCTCTATACAGGGTATTTTGCTTTCCGGCAGGTGAACCTCGGTCGTTTTAATGAAATCGCGACTACTGCGAACAAGCTTTTCTTGGAAGGTAAATACAAAAAAGCAATAAAAGAGTATGAGGCTGCGACGGAGATTAAATTTGATTTTATAAACGCATGTGAACAGGCGGAGTGTTACGTTTGTATGGAAGATTGGGAGGGATATGAAAGGATTATCGAGCTACTACCGAATGCTCAGGTTGATGATCGCGACACACTTCTGTTCTTCTACGTGCAGTCTCTCGGTTATTTTATCGACGAGGATCTCAAAGAAGTAAAGGGCATAATAAAAAAGGCAATTGAAGCAAAAAAATCCATGAAACAAGGCGTAAGAATGTCATGGAGTACGGTTGATATCGAGAAATCGGATTGTTATAAAGCCACCGAAGAGTCAATTAAGAAATTATTTAAAGACTTCTCCTCATATCTGAATAACGAGGGAGAGATCGCCTCTAAAGAGGCATTTGAAAACGCGTACGGCGGTAAAACTAAAAAGAAAAAAGATGAGCAATAGATTTTTTCACTAAATAAGGTCGAGTTCCAGTTGTTGATATTTTTCATGTGATAGCATGGGGCGTATGAAAAAACTCCTTTATATAGTTATCGGGCTCGTGGTTATCGCGGGTGGATGGTATTGGTATGCCAATCAGCAGGGGAGCGGCGGCGCGGTTTTGCCGGGCGCGGCGCTCAATGCGGATGTGTATCCGCTCTATTCGGGTGCCACTTGGGGAGAAGCATACGCGACTTCGTCGCCCAATGGCCCCGTTACTGTGGTGCTATCGGTGCCCGTCGCCAACACGACCAACATTGCTGCGGTATCGATGCCGTTTACGAAATATTACGACGACAAGCTCAAAGCCGCGGGTTGGACGCAGGACATGGCGGAAGAGGCGAGCGGGTCGGGCGGGAACATCTCGTTTTATAGAAAGGGCGGCGAATATATCGTCGTCGCATTTCACTCCGTATTCAACGTTAAGTATCGCGACGCGCCGTCGGAATGTCCGTGCGATGTGACGCTCTCGCTCATGAGCGGCATCCGTTAACCAACACGGCAAGGTAAGACCTTGCCGTGAGGAATAAACCATTTTCCTCTGTTCTCTAATTCGCGCGAATAAGCGATTAGAGGTTTTCAGCGGCTTGAAGATATGATTCAGGCGGCGTCACGTTGGTGACGCCGCCTCCTATACACTCACGACCCGGTCGCGTTCGTTACTAAAACGCACCCGTATTCTGGATCTTGTAGGCATATTGGCCGAGGATCTGATTGATCCACTTAACCTGCTCTTCGGTAAGCAGGCCTTTACGAGATAGCAGGTCGCTTAGGTAGTGCTGGACGGTGTAGAGCTTGTTGCTGCCGGCAAAATCTTCCATGCTGATTGCGTACTTGTGTCTCATGAAAGCCATAGACACACCGCCGCAACCCTTTTGCTCCACGGCATCGGCAAAGAGAGCGACCCCTTCCCACCCAAGCTTTTCGAACTGAAGGTGCAGAGCGGTGATATCCATTGGACTTCTCCTTAATCACGGCTTACCAGAGTTATAGGTTAGCTAGGGGGAATACGCAAGACAACATTCCCGGGATTTTAGCGGCTGGAGAAATCCACCTATATTCAACACGCCAAGGCAATGCCTTGCCGTGGGGAATAAACCATTTTCCTCTGTTCTCTAATTCGCGCGAATAAGCGAATAGAGGCTTTCAGCGGCTTGAAGATATGATTCAGGCGGCATCGTTTTGCGATGCCGCCATCAAGTTCCCACTCATCACTGCTATGCAGGCTGCGGCTTGGAAGGGCGTGCCTGCTTGATAAACACTGTCGCCGTTTCGACGCTCACGAATCCGTGGAACATGTGCGCGTTGAGGCGGAAGGACGAACCCGGCGCATATGAGAGCCTTTTACCGTCACGCACAAATACTCCGCTGCCCTCGACAACGATGACCAGGCAAGAATACGGGTGCTTTTCTGGCTCGTAAGAGCGCCCCGCTTCGAGACCGCACATGACGTTGACCCCCCTTGGCGTCATGCTACCCAGAGGCCGGTAGGGAATATCGCCCGCCGGACTCGGCAGGGTGTCGTCAAACACAAATGTGCCGAAACCGGTATTGATGGTGGTGCCCATGCTTGCTCTCCTTGTGAAAGCGGTTATGACAAAGCCGACCTCCATTCAACATGTCGTAGGATTCCCTGTCAACGAGCAACATGCAAAGGACGGTCCTCTGCATTTCGAAACCGAATTTAGCGGCTGGAAAAGTCCACCGAGATTTCGTTGGGGACATTGGTCGCCTTGCTTGCTTCTTCGCCCACTTTGCCTCTACCCGCGACGCCCGGGAAAAGCACGGCGACGGTCGTGCCGCGGCCGACCGAGCTCCTGATGGTCACCTTGCCGCGGTGGAGCTTGATGAGCTCGGAGACGATAGCGAGTCCGAGGCCCGAACCGCCCGCCCCTCGCGTGCGCGAAGGGTCGCCGCGGTAGAACGGCTCGAAGATGCGGTAGAGGTCTTTGCGGGCGATGCCGACACCCGAATCCTGCACGATGAGCTCGACGTGATTGTTGGGCGAGGGCTCGACCGAGACGCGGATGTGGCCGCCGCGTGGCGTATAGGTGATGGCATTTTTGAGAAGGTTGCTCACGATTTGTGTAAGCGCCGTCGCGTTGCCCCATACAGTCGTGCCGGGGCCCTTGCGTACCGTCACCTGGTGTTCGCCGCGTTTCGCAAGCGCGCCGAATTTTTCCACGACGTCGGTGACGACGGTCGATAGGTCTACGGAGGCGAATTCCACGCGCTCGGGGCGCACGAGTGCCGAAAGGGAGAGAAGGTTGTTGATTATTTCCGAAATGCGGTCGAGCTCCTCGACATTGCTCTCCATCGTCGCTTTCATGTCGGCAGGGATGTTGTCTTCCAAAAGCGCGACTTCCGTATTTGTCTTCAATACAGAAAGGGGAGTGCGCAATTCGTGCGCGATATTGCCGATGAATTGTTTCTGGGCGGTCAAGGCGTTCCTCGTCGGGGCGAGCGTGATGCGCGCGATGACGTAGCCGAAAAGCGCGGTGGTAAGGACGATAGAGCCGATGATGATGCCAAGATTCTCGGTCTTCAGCTGCTGGAGCTCATCTACGATAGATGGTGCGACCGCGGTTGAGGCGTTGCTTGCGATGCCGGCGCGCATGCCTTCGATAATCGCCTGCGAGATGTTGTGGTAGAGCACGCTGAAGGCCGCCGCCACGATGGCGAGAATGACGAGCGCAAACGCGATTTGCAGCGAGATGACATTGACCTCGGTGCGGTAGAACGGGTCGACGCGGTATTTATTCAGCGAGGCGGTACCCCACTCCCCGGACCGTCTCCAATACATCATCACCGTCGCTACTAAGTTTCCGCCGAAGGTTTTTGACGTGGACGTCAACCACATTACTAAAGCCGACATAATTGAAATCCCATAGATGATTAAGAAGGTCTTCCCGGTTTACGACCTGATTCGGGTGTCGCATGAAGTACTCGAGGAGACCGTATTCTTTTAATGTAAGCGGCACTTCCTTACCTTCGCGCATCACTTTGCGCTGGCTCGGATTGAGCTCGATGTCGCGCACTTTGAGCGTCTCGGGCAGAGTCTCGTTGGGCCGGCGCAGAAGAGCCTGGATGCGGGCATTGAGCTCGGCGAATGAAAAGGGCTTTACGAGGTAGTCATCGGCACCCGAGAGAAGCAGCTGGACCTTGGTGTCGGTCTCGGCGCGCGCGGTCAAGATGAGGATAGGTATCGTGATGTTCATTTCGCGCACCTGCCTGCAGATTTCAAGGCCGTCCATCGAGGGAAGCATGAGGTCGAGAATCATGAGGTCGTAATCGTTGCGGTGGAGCGATATGCGCGTCAGCGCCTTCTTGCCGTCGCCTATAATGTCGGCCGTATAGCCCTCGTGGGCGAGCCCCTTGGCGAGGGCTTCGGCCAGTTTTTGTTCGTCTTCTACAAGTAATATTTTCATAAAGGTTGGTTCGGTGGCGCTGCCACGCTCACTTAAGTTGGTAAATACGCAAGCACTCGTAATTAAACGTTAAGCTCAATGAACATACCGTGAGTCTCTTAATGAAGACGCGCAGAGGGCTCTTCCATTACATTTTTATTGTGTTGTAACCGTCTCATAGCAAAGCTGCGCGAAGGTCGGGAGCATGCTATTGTGCGGCGATGAAAGACGGCAAGAAGGTGGGAATTACGGCGGGGGCATTCGACCTTTGCCATGCGGGGCACATGCTCGTCTTCAAGGAGGCCAAGACGGTGTGCGACTATCTCATCGTCGCTTTGCAGGACGACCCCTCGAAAACCCAGAGCGATTACCGCGGCAAAAAGAAAAATACGCCTATTATGACGCTCGAAGAGCGTCGTATCATCCTCGAAGGTATCCGCTACATTGATGAGGTCGTCGTTTACAGCAGCGAAAAGGACCTCTATGACCTCCTCGTCAATCTGAAGCCCGATATCCGCATCATCGGCGCGGATTGGAAGGGGAAGGAGTATACAGGGCACGACCTGCCCATTGAGATGTATTTCAATTCACGAGACCACGGTTTCTCCACATCGGCACTGCGCGAGCGGATTTACGAGGCGGAGCTCAAGAAGCGGGAGGAAGCCGTCTAGAGCATGTTTGAAAACCTGCACCGCGGGGCGAGCTCCTCCACGGTCGCTATCTGGCACTGCTGTGCCAGCGCTCAGTCTCGGCGCCGCCGCGCCTGCGAAGACCGCGGAGAAGCCCGCCCCTTGCTCCGGTTAAACACTTTCAAACATGCTCTAATGATGCAGCCGTAACGGCCGGGGAGGCCGCGTGCTCTGCACTACGGCCTCCCCGGCTTACATCATGATCACTTTGAAGAGCGAAATGTGGCGCATATCACATTTGTTAGACTCCTAATTGCACTTCTCTGGGTAAGTATGACGAGCGCGGGTGAATCAGGGATGAAGTGTGAAGAATTTTTGCATTGCACCACGAATAATTGTTCCGGCGGGTGGTTTACCACGAGCAAGCCCTCCGGCGCGTCGAGTGGATAACTAAGTAGCGCGATTCATGAAGCGCGGCATACTGTTGGTGTACTTAGAGGTCGACTTTACTAGCCAATCTCTTCTCTATATATGAAAAATTTACACATGGTTGCCTGGATACTGGTCATCGTCGGAGGCCTTAACTGGCTTTTGATAGGCCTCGGCGGATTCATGGGCGGCAACTGGAACGTTGTCGGCATGATATTCGGTTCCTGGCCGCAGGTGGAATGGCTCGTGTACATCCTCGTCGGCCTTTCAGCCGTCTACGAGCTCGTCTCACACAAGGCCAACTGCAGAAACTGCAACGCTGGTGGATCGATGTAGTCTTTTCCGACGCATTTGTCAGCAATGGCCGCCCAAAGGGCGGTCATTTGCGTTGTTCGACTAAGGGGCTAGCGTATACCTAGGCAAGGGCTATAATCTCTCCATACAAGTAACTAAGCACCGCCATTATGGTAAGAACAGCGAATCCTGCATTATTAAAGCCTCTCAACCTTACTCCTGAGCTGGAGGCGGTTGTAGGCAAGGGCCCGATGTCCCGCGGACAAGTCGTGAAGCAGATTTGGGTCTACATTAAGGCCAACAACCTTCAGAATCCTGCCAACAAGCGCAATATCTTGGCGGACGATAAGCTCAAGCCGCTCTTTGGCGGTAAGGGAGAGGTCACCATGTTCGAGATGACGAAACTCGTCTCGGCACACATGAAGTAAGGGTTTCCAGGGTGTTTTCCAGCCACGGCGCCCCTCTGGGGCGCCGTGGCTTTTGGCAGTCTTTCCAGTTCTACACATCCATTGACACACATTCTAGTTGTATGCAGAATCTACTGCAGTCCAGGAAACTGGTGTCCCAAGATGTCGGGCTGTCCGACGAATATCAACAGGGGAATAGAATGAACGAAAAACCAAACAAGCCGATCATCAGCGTTGTGATCGCTGACCATGTTACGGTCCGCGACATGGATAAGCCGTACTTCCTCGACGCTATGTCCTTCGCCAACCAGCTTTACCTCTCGTGCCTTGAGGACCAGCCCACCACATCTTTTCGCTGGGGTCTGGCCGTCAATACCCTCGCTGAAAGTCGCGAGGATACCTGGGAGGCGGCCAAGAAAGCCTTCGCCCAGTCAGGCCGCGTGGTCAGCTTGGTGTCCGATGGGTCCGTCCAGATTTATTTCTATCGTCAAGGTGACGGGAGGAACCACTTCTACGAAATGAATCTGGGTTTCCATCTCGACGATGGCCGTCTGGGCGCGAGTCTTTGTCGTAAACCGCGAAGGAAGAAAAAGCCGAGAACAAAGACAAAGAAGGCGAGACGAACTGCCAAGAAGTAGAGACGGCACCTATTCCGAGAAATCAAAACCCCGGCCGTCGCGCCGGGGTTTTTGTATGCTCAGAGGGTTTTCCACCACTTATCCCCAGGTTATTAGAATAGTTATGGGGACTTTTATACTAATTCTGCATATATTTAAGATAATTATCAGCAATTTAATACTAATGTGTGCGCATGAATACAAATTTAAAAGATTTCTTGGAGATTCCGTACGACAAGCTCGAGGAGATGAACCTGAAGGCGAAAGACGATGCGGAGAAACTTTCCTCGAAAGCCCTTGAAGCCAAGTATGTCGCGTGGCTCAAAAAAGAGAAACGCGTGAAAGCGGTGACGCTGTGCTTCTCGGATATTGAGGGCCGGCTCCACATGCTCGACTACGACAAGAAGTTCTTACTCGACTCGCTCTCGAACCTCACCTTCGACGGCTCATCCATCCGCGGATTCACGCCGCAACACGAGTCGGACCTTCGTCTCGAAGTGGATTGGTCTTCCGTCCGCTTTATGCCGTCCGATATCTTCGGTCCTGGCAAGGTCATCTTTTTCGCTACCGTCCTCAATCGGGACCGGACTCCCTACATTTCCGACTTCCGCGGGCGACTCAAAGAGTATGCCGCGCAATTGAAGAAGGAAGAGGGCTACACCGCCTTCGCGGCGCCCGAGATAGAGGGATTCGTTGTCGACGGCGAGAACGCGGAGCAACACTTCGACAAGATGGACGGTTTTAAGCTTATATCAAGCGGCGGTTACTTCCACTCACTCCCGCTCGACCGCCTGCGTATGTTCATCGACCGTTCGGCCGAAGCGCAGCGGGCGATGGCCTTCAAGAACGAGAAAGACCACCCCGAAGTCGCGCCCTCGCAGTTCGAGATGAACTTCTCGTATGCCGAGGTCGTGCGCGCAGCCGACAACATACAACTCTACAAACTCGTCTGCCGGCAGGTCGCGCGCACGATGGGGATGACGGCGACCTTCCTGCCGAAGCCCGTCATGGGGATTAACGGCAGCGGCATGCATACGAATTTCTCGCTCGGCAAGGGCGGTAAGAACATCTTCTATGACCCGAAGGGTGAGGAAGGGCTCTCGAAGATAGCGTGGGACTTCATCTGGAAGTTGCTCAATCATGCGCCTGAGATATGTCTCATCCTGAACTCATCGGTCAACGCGTACCGCCGCCTCGACCCGCACTTCGAGGCACCGAATCAGATAAAGGTCTCCGCGATAGACCGCGGCTCGATGATACGTATCCCCGTGGGCAACGAAAAGAGCGCGCGCATTGAGGTGCGCTCCGTGGCACCCGACTCCAATCCGTACCTGCTCCTCTTCACGATGCTGAAGGTCGGTTTCGAGGGCAAGAAGCTCGCCAAAGACGAGACCAAGCGCGAACGGCTGCGCTTCCTGCCCGACAATATTTACGACGCCATCGCGCACTTCAAGTCGAGCAAGTTTATCAGCGACGTCTTGGGGGAGGAGAGCAAGGAGAAATTCATCAAATATAAGCAACTTGCGGCGGACCGCTCGCCGAAAGCGCTCGGAACGCTCGTCAAGCGCTCCGAGGTCGTTAATCATCATGAGGTAACAAATCAACTTCTATGGAACAACTTCTAAACATAAAGAACAGGATGGGCTTTATGTGGTGGGCGACCATCCTGCTCATCCTCGGTTGCGCGGTCGGGTATATGTCGATGTCTTTTGGAGCGGCTTCAGCGGGTGAGTACGATGCATCCCTTATCAATGCGGGGGACACCGCGTGGGTACTTCTCGCTACCGCGCTCGTTATGCTCATGACGCCTGCGGTGGGATTCTTCTACGGCGGCATGGTCGCTTCGAAAAATGTAATCTCTGTCATCAAACAATCGTTGGTAATTCTGTCTCTTGTTTCGGTGCAATGGGTGGTCCTCGGCTACACACTCGCTTTTGGTCCCGACGTGGGCGGAGTCATCGGCAATCTTGATTTCTTTGGATTGAAGGGCGTTGGCTTTGCGCCGAATGCGGATTATGCGGCAACAATCCCGCATCTTGCCTTTATGGCCTTCCAAGCGATGTTTGCCATCGTCACGCCCGCGCTCATCATCGGCGCGTTCGTCGGGCGTATCCGTTTCAAGACACTCGTCATCTTCACGCTTCTGTGGACGACGCTCGTCTACGACCCGATTGCGCACTCTGTCTGGGCGGTCGGTGGGTGGATTCGCGACATGGGCGCTTTGGACTTTGCGGGAGGTACCGTAGTTCACATGAGCGCGGGCTTCTCCGCGCTCGCCGCCGCCATTTTGGTCGGAAGGCGGCTCGACCAATCGGAGCCTTCCGTAAGTGCCAACAACGTTCCTTTCGTCATTCTCGGAGCGGCACTCCTGTGGTTCGGTTGGTTCGGATTCAACGCAGGTTCAGCCCTCGCGGCGGGAGCCTTAGCTGCGAGCGCTTTCGTAGTCACAAACACTGCAGCCGCAGCGGCTGCGCTCACGTGGGTAGCGCTTTCGTGGGCACAGAACGGTAAGCCGTCCGCACTCGCAGCGGCGATTGGCGCCGTCTGCGGACTTGTGGCGATTACTCCTGCTTCCGGGTACGTCGGCCCTATCGCCTCCATTGCGATAGGTATCATCGCCGGAGTCGTGACGTACACGGCCGTCTATGTGCGAAGCCGCAAGACAAGAGTAGACGACACGCTCGACGTGTGGGCGGCTCACGGAGTAGGCGGCTTGGCGGGAGCGGTACTCACCGGCTTCTTCGCCGAAAAGGCTATCAACGCCGCAGGTAACAACGGACTTCTCTTCGGCAATCCGCAGCAAGTCATAATTCAGATACTTGCGGTCGCCGCGACGGCTCTCTACGCGTTCGTCGCGACATACGTGCTGCTCAAAGTCATTTCTTACTTTTCTCCTCTGCGTGTGGAATCGCACGAAGAGGAAGAAGGTCTCGACATGGCGACGCACGGCGAGTCGGCGTATAGGCTCTAAGGGGCGCTCGGCCGGTAGAAAATGGCAAGGCGACGCCTTGCCATTTTTATGTTCCCATCCGCCGCTCGCGTGTTGCGTACTCGGCAAGTACCGCTTCCAGATCCTCCTTGGTGAATGCTGGCCAGTGCTTCTTAATGAAAAACAGCTCGCTGTAGGCGCCTTGCCACAAAAGGAAATTGGAGAGCCGCTGTTCGCCGCCTGTCCGTATGATGAGGTCGGGGTCGGGCATGCCGCTTGTCCACAAATGCTTCGCAAGCGATTCTTCGGTTACTTCTCCGTCCGTTTCCTGTGCCGCCTGTGCGGCCTGTGTTATCTCCGCGCGGCTCCCGTATGAGATGCATACCCACACCGTGTGACGGGGTTCTGCAGGGTTTCGTGCCTCGACGTCGCGCATCGCGTCTTGGAGCGACGGGGAGAAACGTTCCAACTGACCGACAAAGCGCACGGCGACGTGTTCTTCAGCGAATTTCGATAAGCGCTCCCGTATCGTGGATTCGAATATTTCCATGAGATAGGACACCTCTTCTTTGCTACGACTCCAGTTTTCCGTGGAAAACGCGTACACGGCCATGTGCCGGATACCGAGGTCACGCGCCGCATAGGCGATGGATTCTACGTTGTTCATTCCGCGGCGGTGGCCTTCGAAGGCGGGGAGCCCGTTCTCCTTTGCCCACCTGCGGTTGCCGTCGAGGATGATGCCGATACACGCGGGGACTTTCAACGTTGCGGCCATAGGTATCTCCAATACTAGCAGGGAAGTACCGCCCCGCGAAAGATTCGTGTAGAGTGAAAGATATATGACAAGCCGCACCTCCTTCGCGCCGGGAAAAATAATACTGTCGGGTGAATACGCGGTGCTTTTCGGATATTCCGGCATCGCGGTACCTCCGTCGTTGGGAGTGAATGCCGTCTTTGAGGAAGACGCTACCCCCGGAAGAGTCGCCGTGCGGTGGGAAGGTGGTGAGCAGTGGCAGCCGTACGTGGAAAAAATTGTCGAAGCGTGCCGCAGGAAAAATGCGGAACTCTCCGGGACATTGAACATTCACGCGAGTCTTCCTATCGGAAAGGGGATGGGGTCGTCGACCGCGCTTATAATCGCGGTCACCCGCGCGCTTCTCGGCGAAGATTCACGCGAGGCAGCCGCGAAAATTGAAGATACTTTGAACCCGGGACATAGCGGCTTTGACTTTGCGGCGATTTGGGAAAATGCGCCAATCCTATTCAGCACATCTGCGGGACCACGCCGCACAGACCTCTCCCCGGAATTATTGCGGCGCGCAATCCTTATTGATACGGGGCTTCCCGGTGAATCCACGACGCAACTCGTCGCATGGATGCGGGGGCGCACAGCCGGGATACAAGAGCCGCTTGAAATTATCGAGGGATGTACATATCGTCTTCTCCAGGGCGAGCCCCTCGACGCGGTACTGCGCGAGCACCACAAAGCGCAGGTCGCCCTTGGCGTCGTACCTGCGGGCGTTCAACACCTCATTGCGGCTATTGAGGAAGCGGGGGGTGCCGGCAAAGTCATCGGGGCGGGCAGTCGCACGGGCGGCGCGGGTATTGTGCTCGCCGCCGGAGATAGAGAGGAAATAGGGAAGATTGCGAGCCAAAGGAGTATGCCTATAATGACGCTCTGACACTATGGAAAAAATAACGGTCTCGGCTCCGGGGAAACTCATGCTTTTGGGTGAGCATGCGGTGGTGTACGACCGTCCGTGCATAGTGACGGCAGTCGGGCAACGCATGTTTGTAACTCTAGAGAGCCTTCCTGACCCGCTACTCGAGCTTGAGGCTGCTGATGTCAAAGTCACAGGCTACAAAAGATCTTTTGCAGAACTGGGAGTAGGCGAAATTCCAAGAGGAGCAAAGTTTGTTGAGCTTGCGGTAAAAAATTTTATAGAAAAGCACCCCCTGAAAAACGGCGTCCGAATTACGACCCGGTCAGAGTTTTCCTCACTGTTTGGTTTCGGTTCGTCGTCTGCTTCTACAGTCTGCGTCATCAAAGGCCTGGCGGAACTTACAGGTACAAAATTAAGCAACAAAGAGCTATTTGGGCTCGCATATAAAACGGTCCTTGATGTACAGGGAAAAGGTTCCGGCTTTGACGTCGCCGCGGCCATATACGGTGGAACACTCTATTTTGTCACCGGCGGAAAAGTAATCGAACCTATTGCGTTGGACGAGCTCCCCCTTGTCGTCGGGTACACGGGCGTAAAGGCGGACACCGTCACCCTGATCAATGCGGTCGCCGAAAAAGCCGCCCGGCACCCTGAACTGATTGACGGCATCTACACGCAAATAGGGAACACGGTCGATGCCGCACATGCCGCCCTCAAAACAAAGTCATGGCCGCTTGCCGGAGAGCTCATGAATTTTGACCAAGGCATGCTCGAGGATCTCGGCGTCAGTACCGGGAAACTTTCCGCAATGATACATGCCGCGCGTGATGCGGGCGCGTGGGGTGCAAAACTCTCGGGAGCAGGCGGGGGAGACTGTATGATAGCGCTAAGCTCTCCCGGTACAAAAGAGGCTGTTTCTGAAGCGATAACCAAGGTAGGCGGGCAAGTCATCGATGTGGCAACAAACGTAGAAGGCGTTAGAATCGAACCATGAAAGCAACCGCAACAGCACCGTCAAATATAGCTTTTATAAAATATTGGGGACGCAAAGACGAGGCACTGCGTCTTCCCGAGAACGGGAGTTTGTCCATGAACTTGAGCGGTCTGCAAACCACCACCACGGTTGAATTCTCAGCGGACTATACGGAGGATTATGTCGAGATAAACGGAACGAGAGAAGCGAATGAAAGTAGCAGAGCCATCAAGCACTTGGACCGTGTACGGGCACTAGCGGGGATTTCCGATTTTGCGAGAGTGGTGAGTAAAAATAATTTTCCCTCCGGCACGGGGCTTTCTTCATCCGCCTCCGGATTTGCAACGTTAACGCTTGCTGCCGCGAAAGCGGCAGGACTCGACCTTTCGGAGAAAGATCTATCGATCTTGGCCCGGCAAGGTTCAGGGTCCGCTTGCCGTTCGATACCTGACGGCTTTGTAGAGTGGCTTGACGGCGATACGTCCGACACCTCGTATGCAACATCTCTATATGCGCCGGACTATTGGGATGTAGTCGACGTCGTCGCGGTCGTAAGCGAAGGAAGAAAAGATGTTTCTACGACCGAAGGACAAAAAATAGTAAGTTCGAGTCCGTTTTTTTCTGTACGGAAAGCGCACATACAAGAACGACTGGAAGAGGCGAAAAAGTTACTGGCGGCCAGGGACTTTTCCGGGTTTGGCGAACTGATCGAAGCTGAAGCGCTCGAACTTCACGCGATTATGCTTACGTCCAAGCCTTCGCTCATCTATTGGACTCCGGGAACGCTTACAATCATGAAATTGACCAAGAAATGGAGAGCGGAGGGTCTGCCCGTTTATTTTACGATCAACACCGGTCAGGATATCCATCTTATCTGTGAACGTGAGAACGTGGAGCGCGTGAAAAGCAAGTTGGCGGATGTCGAAGGAGTAAAAGAAGTTATTGTAAATTATCCCGCAGTTGGAGCGAGAATATCCGACGGGCACTTGTTCTAAAGTATGGATTTGCGTACTCTTCCGGAAGACCTTGATGCCGAGGGGCGTATCGAAAAACGCCGCTTGCTCATCGAAAAAGAGTTGCAGGTGGAGCTTTCCGCGCTGCAGATCGCTGCGCCGCAGATTGGCGGTGCGGATGAACGGAATTGTGAGCAGATGTTCGGGGCGGTCCCCGTACCCGTCGGACTCGCGGGCCCGCTTCGCATCACCTTCAGTTCGGGCGAAACGCACGACGGCATCTACCTCCCGCTCGCGACGACCGAGGCGGCGCTCGTCGCGAGCGTCAATCGCGGATGCAAAGCGCTCTCGCAAGCAGGCGGAGTCCGGACGACATCCGAATACGTCGGCATGACAAGGTCAATCGCGTTTGAAGTAGAAGACGCCGAAGCGACTTCAGAAAAAATCCGTGAGCTCGAATCCGGATGGAAAAGAGTGGGGAAGGCGACGAGCGGACACTTGAAGATACTTTCGTACGACATTGATGCAAAAGATGGCGTACTTTTCCTCACCATCGCGGCGGATACGGGCGAGGCGATGGGTATGAACATGCTTACCATCGCGGCGCAGGCGGTCGGGGAATTTCTTTCGAAAGAGTTGCACATCGGTATGCTCACGGTCGCCGGCAATGTGGATAGCGACAAAAAACCGAGTATACGGACAAAAACAAAAGGCCGCGGGTATCGCGTGAGCGTCGAGGCCACACTGCCCGAGAAAGTCATCCGGGAGGTCCTCCGATCGAGCACGGACGCGCTCCTCAAAACCGCGCGGGCAAAGTTGGAAATAGGTTCAGTTGTTGCGGGAGCCTTAGGCAATAATCTGCACGCGGCAAATATCGTCGCCGCTCTCTACCTGGCGACGGGGCAAGACGCGGCGCATGTGGTGGAAGGCTCGCTCGCGGATACGACGGTAAGCAAGCACGCCGCCGGCATCCATATCAAGGTCGAGCTTCCGGCGCTGCTTGTCGGCGTGCGGGGCGGCGGCACCAATCTGCCCGCACAGAAACAGTGTTTGGATTTGGTGCTCCGCACGCACACGAAGCTCCGCCCGCCCGCGCAACTTGCGGAGACCATTGCGGGAGCAGTCCTTGCGGGAGAATTGTCACTGCTCGCGGCCCAATCGACGAACACGCTTGCGCGGGCGCACCGTGCGCTTGCGCGCAAAGGACGCTGACGTTCCAGACCTCCCGGGAATTTGCTATACTCATTTTTTATGCAGCATTCGGCAATTCTCGGCTTTGGCGTCTACCTGCCCAGGTACCGCATCCGCACCTCCGACATCGCCCGCCACTGGCAGCAGGACGCGGATGCGCTCGTCGCAAGCCTCGGCGTACACCAAAAGTCCGTTGCCGGACCCGACGAAGACACCTTTACTATGGCGTTCGAAGCCGCCCGCCTCGCGCTCGACACGTCGGGCGTCCCCTCCTCTCACGTGTCGGCGGTCTTCGTCGGGTCCGAATCCCATCCGTATGCGGTGAAGCCCACGAGCGGCATGCTGGTCGCGGCGCTTTCACTCGATTCGCTCTCGCATGCCGCTGACCTCGAATTTGCATGTAAAGCGGGTACGGCGGGCCTTCAGATGGTGGACAGTTTCGTGCGAAGCGGTCAGGTCCGTTATGGCCTCGCTATCGGGACGGACACCGCGCAAGGCAAACCCGGCGACGCGCTCGAGTACACGGCGGCAGCGGGTGCGGCGGCCTTTGTGCTGGGTTCCGTGACACACAAAAACGCGCTCTGCCGTATCGAAAAGACGCTGTCATTCACTACCGATACACCCGATTTTTGGCGCGCAAAAGGTGAGCAGTATCCGCGGCACGCGGGACGCTTCACGGGCGAGCCGGGATACTTTGAGCACGTGCGCGAGACCATCCGTGCCGCCGTCGCGGCATGGAAGCTCGACCTTGCGGGGCTCGACCACGTCGTATTCCACATGCCCAACGCGAAATTTCCCATGCGCATGGCCAAGGAGTTCGGTATTACGAAGGAGCAGATGAGCGCTGGCTTCGTGGTGCCGCAGATAGGTAACACGTACAGCGCGTGCTCGCTCATCGGGCTCGTCTCGGTGCTCGAGAAAGTCAAAGAAGGCCAACGTATCCTGGTCGTTTCGTACGGGTCCGGTTCGGGATGCGACGCCATCTTGATGACGGCCCTCAAAGACGGGAAGCCCCTCCCGGCCGACCTGCGTGAACCCACGTATTTGGATTACAGTCAGTACCTCGAACACACAGGAGCACTTTCAGTATAAATATGCAGCAAGACATTTTTTTGGTCGGGTCCGGGCTCACACGATTTGGCGAGTGGTGGGACAAAAGTCTCCGTGACCTCATGCGCGAAGCAATTGAAGCGGCGCTTGCATCGTCGGGACTCCAAGCGCAAGACGTCGACCTCGTCATCGTCGCGAACATGCTTGCCGAGGTTACGAACAACCAGGCCCATATGGCCTCGCTTGCTTCGTCGCTCCTTCCGCACCATCCGCCCGCACTGCGCGTCGAGGCGGCGTGCGGCTCGGGCGCGCTTGCGGTCAATACCGCGTGTGCATTTTTGGAGAGCAACCGCGCCAAGACCGTACTCGTCGTCGGAGTCGAGAAGATGACCGATGCTTCGAGCGACGCCATTTCGCAGGCTTTGATGGGGGCGGCGGACAGCGAGCTCGACGCTCCGTCGGGGCTCACCTTTCCGGGGATTTTCGGCCTCATTGCGAAGAGGTACATGTACGAATTCGGTCTCACGCGCGAGCAGTTAAGTATTGTGAGCTCGGTACACCACAAGCACGCGACGGAAAACGCCTTTGCGCAATTCAGGTATGAGCTTTCACCCGAAGCGGTAAGCGCGAGCCCGCTCGTGTCCGACCCGTTGCGCCTCCTTGATTGTTCGCCCATTTCCGACGGGGCGGCCGCGTGCATTCTTTCGACCGTACACAGAAGCGGTACGCGGCTCGCTGCAAGCCAGATTGCGAGCGATACGCTCAGCATCACCGAGCGCCCGACCATCGTGAGCTTCCCCGCGACGCGTGCGGCGATGGAGCAAGCACTACGCGAAGCGGACATTACACGGAAAGACATTCACGCGCTCGAAACACACGATTGTTTCTCTATCGCCGCCGTTATCAATATGGAGGATCTCGGGTTCACGAAGGAGGGCGAAGGGATACGTATCTATGAGGACCTCCACGCGGGGCGCACGCCGCTCTGGGTCAATATGGGCGGAGGTCTGAAGGCATGCGGCCACCCCGTCGCGGCGACCGGCATCAAGCAGTTGATAGACGTGAGCAAAAGCCTCACGCGCGGGAGGGCGCGATACGGTCTCGCTCACAATTTCGGCGGCGCGGGCGCGACCTGCGGCATTCATATTCTTGAAAATACGCACGTATGAACAACTCCGCTCCCATAGTGCAGCGCGCGCAGAAGCGCGAACGGGACAAATTCCTCCCCGGCACGGTCGTCTCGTTCACGACGCTCTCGCATCCGCCCGCACGTTTCGGGCCGAGACCCCGCGTAGTCGGCCTCATTGAACTTGAGAACGGGCGACGCGTGCTCGCGCCGCTTGTCGCTGATGCGCCGTATATCGGACAAACGGTACGCCCGCGCATGCGCCTTTCGCATGTGACCCATGAAGGCCTCCGCGTATACGAAGTCGCGTACGATGAGGCGCCCCAGGTCGCCATTACGGAGGCGTTTTCCCGCTACCTGCTCGCTTTTACGGGCCCTTCCGGGGTCGGTAAATCGACGATAACGAAAATGCTCGCGCATGCGTGCTCCGATTACGCCGCGAAAGTACCCATCCTTACGACCCGTGCGCCGAAGGCGGGCGATGACGGGGAATACCTGTACACGACCTCCGCCGAATTCGACCGCCTGAAGAACATGGGGGAAATCGTCGCGATGACGGACATACCGTCTTCGAGCGAGGACCGAATGTACGGGTACCGCGCCGCCGACATCGAGGCGATTTGGGATGCGGGTAAAATACCCGTCGTCGTGACGGAAATGGAATTGCTCCAGGGGCTCGCTCATCACTATGGCCGTCGTGCCGTCCTTTCGTTCGGACTCCTTCCGCCCGGCAAAAGCAAGCGGGCGCGACTCAGCCAACTGCTCCACAGGCTCCGCTCGCGTGGGCGTGAATCCGAGGCGCATATCCGCGACAGGCTCAAGAACGCGGAGAAGGACCTCGCATTCTTCGGAGAGCGCAAAGACCTTTTTGACCATATGGTGGTGAACGAAGACCTGTCCGACCTCGTCGCCTCTCTGAAAGAAAAAGTGCCCGGACTTTCGGGCGCTTGAGCCTAATCGAGCTTTCCTATGGCACCTCTTTCCGCGGAAGAAGAAGTAGTACTCGTGGATGAAGAGAACAACGTGCTCGGCACGGCGCTGAAGTCTTCTGTGCATACGACTGCGACTCCGCTTCATCGCGGATTCTCCCTGTTTCTTTTCGACCGTGACGGGCGACTTTTGCTCCAACGGAGAAGTCATACAAAAAAGACATGGCCACTCGTCTGGTCGAATACCATCTGCGGCCACCCCGCATTGCATGAGACGAATGTAGACGCAGCGAAGCGGCGGCTCGCCTACGAGCTCGGCATGCGGGCGGCACACATCGAAGAAGTCGCGCCCTATCGCTACAACTTTGTGCGCGACGGCGTGATGGAAAATGAGATATGTCCGATACTTGTAGGATTTTCAAACGATGAGTCGAAGCCGAATCCCGAGGAAGTCGAGGCGGTGCGCCGCGTCGCCTGGCCGGAATTCTTGCAGGAGCTCGATGTCCAAGAGGGCAGCTATTCCGAATGGTGCGTGGAAGAGGCACGGGTTCTCGAATCAGCGCCTCGTTTCCACGAACTGCTCGAGCATCGTGAGGACCATTTTCATGCCTAAACAACCAAATAGTTTTCCACAGGTGGAAGCCGCGGCGGAGGTTATACTCACGGGGTGAAAAGAGCCAACCGCTCACACAAGACGGACGCTCAAAAAAAGCTGGTTATTCGGATGGAAGAGGCGGGGATGGATGATGTCGCCCTGGTCGGCGGTAAAAACGCGTCGCTCGGTGAAATGCTCCGGGAACTTTCGCAAAACGGTATCCGCGTGCCGACCGGCTTCGTGGTCACCGCGGAGGCCTATCGTTACTTTATCCGCGAGGCAAATCTCGAGAATTTCATCAGAGAATCTCTAGACGGCATACTGCACGGCGACCTGCGCCAGCTGGAGAGCGTGAGTCTCGAAATACGCTCGCGCATCAGAAGCGCCGAATTGCCGGCGCAGCTGGAAGCCGAGATACGGGCCGGCTACCGTGCCATGGAAGAGAAGTACGGCAGGAGCATCGACGTTGCCGTGCGCTCCAGCGCGACCGCGGAAGATTTACCCGACGCCTCGTTTGCGGGCGAGCACGACACCTATCTCGGCATCCGCGAAGAGCTGCATCTTCTGCGTGCCATCAAAGCGTGTTTCGCTTCGCTTTTCACTGCGCGCGCCATCAACTACCGGATAGACAAAGGGTTCGACCATCTCTCGGTTGCGCTTTCCATCGGTATCCAAAAAATGGTGCGTACCGATACGGGCGCTTCGGGTGTCGCATTTACCATCGATACGGAGACGGGTTTCCGTGATGTGATCATGATAAACGGCGCGTGGGGTCTCGGTGAGACAGTAGTGCAGGGGCGCGTTGTGCCCGACGAATTTTTGGTGGCCAAACGCATGATAGGCAAAGCGCCGAACCCCATCATTGCCAAGCGGCTCGGCGGGAAACACGAGAAGATGGTCTATGCAAAAAAGGGGAGCGTAAAACCGACGGAAATCGTGCGTACAAGTACAAAGGAGCGCAACAGTTTTGTACTTTCGGACAAGCAGGTCATGCAGCTCGCCACGTGGGCGAAGACCATCGAAGAGCATTACGCGAAAAAGCGGGGGACGGATTCTCCCATGGATATCGAATGGGGGCTCGACGGGAAGACCCGTGAACTTTTCATACTGCAGGCGCGACCCGAGACGGTGCAGGTATCGAAGGACCGCTCGAAGGTAAAGTCATACATCCGCCGCGAGGAAGGCGTCGTCCTCGCCAAAGGTCTGTCCGTCGGCAACAAGATAGTGAGCGGCGTCGCGCGCGTCATCGCGAATACGGAAGACATGGAGGAGCTCAAGCCCGGCGAGATACTCGTGACGGAGATGACCGACCCCGATTGGGAGCCCATTATGAAAAAGGCGGGGGCCATCGTGACCGATAAAGGAGGCCGCACCTCGCACGCGGCCATCGTTTCGCGCGAGCTCGGCCTCACTGCAGTGGTGGGCGCGGAGACGGTCACGAAAAGCATCAAAACCGGCCAGATAGTGACGGTAGACACCACCTCGGCGGAAGGGTATGTCTTTAAGGGCGCTTTACGCTTCGACGTACAGGAACACACCATCGCAAAGGTCCCCAAGACGAAAACGAAAATGACGATGAACCTCGCGACGCCTGATACCGCTTTCGAAAAATCCTTCCTGCCCAACGACGGCGTCGGGCTCGCCCGCGAGGAATTCATCATCGCCGCGAGCGTAGGCGTACACCCGCTCGCGCTTTTGCACTACGAAGAGCTTGAACCCCGCATGCAGCGGAAAATCGACGAGAAAACGCGCGGGTGGAGCGATAGGAAAGCCTACTACATCGACAATCTGGCATTCGGCATCGCGAAAATCGCGGCGGCGTTCTACCCGAAGCCCGTCATCGTGCGCTTCTCCGATTTTAAGAGCAACGAGTACCGCTCGCTTCTCGGCGGCGACGCCTTCGAGCCGCACGAGGAAAATCCTATGCTCGGCTGGCGCGGTGCCTCGCGCTACTACGACCCGAAATTCCGTCAGGCATTCGCGCTCGAGTGCTATGCCATGACGAAAGTGCGCACGGAGATGGGGCTCGACAACGTGATACCGATGGTGCCGTTTTGCCGCACACTCGAAGAGGGGAATCGCGTACTCGCGGCGATGGCTGAATCGGGGCTCCAGCCGCGTCTCACTGCACGGTCGGCCGCCGAGAAGAAACGTGCGACGAAAGTCATTGTCATGTGTGAAATCCCGTCGAATGCAATTCTCGCCGATGAATTCCTCGACATATTCGACGGCATGTCCATCGGGTCCAACGACCTCACCCAACTGACGCTCGGTCTTGACCGCGATTCGGGCATCGTCAACCGCGTCGCCGACGAGAATGACCCCGCGGTAAAGAAGCTCATCGCGTTGGTCATCGGGGTGTGCACGCGCCGCAAAAAATACGTCGGTATCTGCGGCCAGGGTCCGTCGGACCATCCCGCGTTCGCGAAATTCCTCGTGGAGGAGGGGATAGAGAGCATGTCGCTCAATCCCGACTCAATCATCAAAACGACTTTTGCGGTTGCTAAGGTGGAAAAAAGATTGAGGCGATAAAAACAGCAGCCGGTTCGCGAGGGTACGCAAACCGGCTCAGAAGACAGCGAATAGACGCCTAGCGCATATTGTCGAAATATTTTTGCGCTGAATTGCGGTACATAAGGTTAAGTGTCATACGGGTACGCCAGTGCATAGAACGAAGCAGCGGCGTCTCCATGTTTTTGGCATGTTCGGCTAGAAGGCGCCGTCCACGCCGCCCTTCGTTCCGACACCACTCGACTACGCCCCTCGATTCGCACCATGCCGCGATTTCTTCCGGCGCAGTGCTCTCGAGCGGTTTGATGCCGAAAAGACGCATCGCATCCGCAGGGATATTGCAGAAGCCGGCGAGTGCGTCCTCTTTGAGATCGCGCAAGTTGTAGTAGATGCGCGATGCCTCGCCGAGCGGACGTAGATGTGCTACCGTAACGCCTTTTTTGTCTTCGCCCGCGAGCTTGAGGCACGCGGATATCGTCCCCCGAATGTCGAGGGTGTGGAAGTGCAACTGCAACAAGCGATGTGAAAGGACGTGCGGTTTGCGCGTGTCCCTCCTCTCCGCATCGAATCGAAGGGAATTAAGGATGTCGACCACTTCTTCGCGAAGGTCAATATCCGCCTGCACAGCAAGTGCGAATGCGTAGGCGAACAGACCTTCGACGTCGTCCGTCGGTATGCCGCCGGATTGAACGAAGCGAGTATATCGGCCGACGTAGTCAAGGGTCGAGATGAACTGCTGCGGGAGCGGCGCATCGCCGTCGACCACGTCGTCGATGATACGCATCGCTGCGTAAATCGAAAGCATGATCTCGACGCGGTCTCTCTCGCCGAGAAAAAGCTTCGTGCCAAGTTTCATGCCCCAAATCCACCAGTAGTACTTACTGGCGCGGGTCTGGAGCATCTGCTTAAACACGCGTTCGCGAATTTCCTTTGCCTGACGCCTGCCGATCCGGCAACCGTCGAGTCGGCGATTGAGCGGAATCGTCATGTGTCACCCGTTTCTTTTGCCTTGTGAATGTCCAGTAGCGACCAACACTAAAGCACGAACACTGGGCGATGACAATTAGTCCGCCAAAGTCGAAGCCCGCCTGGGAAGGCGGGCCTCGAAGTGAGCCTGAATGTGCGGTCTTATTGAGTAGCTCCGCCCGTACCACCTGTCGGGGTCGGGATAGTCACGTTGATGTTCGTATCCGGCTGCGTGTTGTTATTGTTGAATGTCCCATTGCGGAACAAAACGACACCGCCGACGACTACGGCGAGCAGGATAACGAACGCGATGACCATACCGACTGCTCCGCTGTCGTTACCCGGTGAGTTGGTGACTATGGTGTCTGCCATATAAGAAGTGATGAATTAACCGTTAATATCCCAAGCCTACGTGGTGCAAGATGAAGGTGGGGTGAATGCGGCGCAGCTCACGTATGGGGCGAGATTTTGCGAAGAACCGCCTCGACGTCCTTCAGTCCCACCGGTTTTGTGAGGTGGAATTGGAATCCCGCATTCCGCGCCTTTTCCTTGTCGCTTTCCTGCCCGTACCCCGTGAGTGCGATAATGGCGCCGCCGAATTTCTTCTTGCGGAGCCTGCGCGCCACCTCGTAGCCGTCCAAATCGGGGAGCCCGATATCGAGGATAACAACGTGCGGGTCCAATTCGATGCTCCTCTCTATCGCTTCCTGCGCCGAATATGCCGTCTGCACGTCTTGCCCGCGAAGTGTGAGGAGTTTGCTAAGCGCGTCCGCGGCGGCCCTGTTGTCGTCCACGACGAGGATGCGAAGCGAATTCTTCACCTGTTTTCCGTTCTTGTTTTTGGGGACCGGTGCCGCGGGACGCGCCCGTGTTGCCGAGGCGGAGGGGAGCCGCACGGTAAATTCGGAGCCGAGCCCTTCGCCCGGGCTCTGCGCCTCGATGGTGCCGCCGTGCATTTCGACGAGCTGGCGCGTCAGTGCGAGCCCGATGCCGAGCCCTTCGTTGGTCGCTTTGCCCTGCTCCAGCTGGAAGAACGGCTCGAAAATGCGTGTGAGCATATTGTTTGGAATGCCGACACCCGTGTCGCGCACGCGGATAACGGCCATCGCCCCGTCTTGTGCCGCAATTACCTCTATCTGGCCGTGCGGGTCCGTATACTTTGCGGCGTTGTTGAGGAGATTGACCACCACCTGCTCGAGCCGCATCGGGTCCGCCTCGACGAACATCTCATCCGCTTCCCGGGTCACGGTAAGGGTGTGGCCGAGGCTCTGCATCAGCCGCTGCGCGGAGTGCGCCGAGCGCTCGATAATCGGGCCGAGCGGGATGACTTCCTTACGGAGCTTGAATTTCTTTTTTGATATACGTGAAATGTCGAGCAGGTCGTCCAGAAGTCCCGCCATTGCATGCACGTGTTCGCCGATGGCCTTGAGGTGGACCGGCGCTTCCTTCGTAGCGACACCTTCGAGCTTCAGGAGCTCGACGGAGCTCAGCACCGCCGCAAGCGGATTGCGCAGCTCGTGGGCGAGAACCGCAAGGAATTCTTTTTTTGCCTCGTCCTCCGAGCTTATTCTCCGGAGCGCATGTTCGAGCTCGTTGATGTGGACCTCCGATTTGCGCAGGGTATACGAACGCTCCTCCACGATAGCCGAGAAGGTGAGATAGAGGACTGCGATGGTGCCGACGAATATTTGTAGATTGAAGAGCCCGTGAGTGGCGAAGGGCCCAAAGCCGGCGATGGTGCCGCCTATCGCGATGACCGTCCCGAGGAAAATGGCGAGCGTCATTCCCCGAGGACCCGTGCGCAGCGCCGCCCACGTGAGCGGTATGAAGAGGTAGTAGGCGAATTGCGAGTTTGGCGTCCAGAAGATGAAGAATGAGATAGCCGCAACCGACAGGATGGCCGCCCATAGTTCCAGATGCTCAAGACGCGTCCGCTCGCGCAGCGGCCAGTAGAGCCATTTGAAAAGGAGCGGAGCGAAGACGAGAATTCCCAACGCGTCACCGAACCACCAGGTGGCCCATGTCACCCCCGTCATCGCAGAGGTGATGCTGCCCCCGAGCCATAAGCTGCCGACACCGACGGTTGCCGTGATGACCGATATGAGAAAAGCAACGAGTATGAGTCCCGTATTGTCCCTGAGGCGCAGTCGCGGAGGCTTGAAGTCCACATACTTCCTCAGTACGTAAGCGCCGAAAAGGGGCGCGGCGGTATTGCCGATGGCTATGAATATCGCGGTCAGGGGACCGGCGCCGAGGTAGAGATTTACCGTGAATGCGGCGAGCGCGATGGGCGGCGCGAAGCGATACCCATACATCGTGAGCACGACGAGCGCGATGCCGATAGGCGCCCAGAGCATCGCCGCGAAGGTATTGGTCGCGTGGATGTTGAGGCATATGCTCGCAGCCGTGACGTAGACGAGGTAAATGCCCACGTAGAGCGCGAGCGCGTTCGCAGCGCTCACGAGAGTCTCGCGGGAGAAGAGGGGATGTTCGAGACGGAAAGCGCTCTTCATATCAGGTGATGAGCCGATAGCCGACGCCGCGTATCGTCTCGAAGCGCGCCGAATCTTGCGTTGATTCAAGTTTCTTGCGCAGATTTTTCATATGGACGTCGAGGACGTTGCTCCAGGTCAGTGTATTGAAATCCCACACCTGATTAAAAAGTTCCTCGCGGGAGAGGACCTCGCCTGGTCGCCGCAGGAAACACTCGAAGAGCGCATACTCCTTGAGGGTAAGCGGAACCTCGCGTTCACCGATGTTCACCCTGCGCGCGGCGGTGTCCACCGTAAGATCGCCCAGTTTGTGCACGACGGGCTGCGATTTGACCGGCCGCCGCAGCACCGATGAGATACGGGCGATGAGCTCATCGCTTGAGAACGGTTTGACCACGTAGTCGTCCGCGCCGCTGTTGAGGAGCTCTATTTTATTTTTCGTATCGCTGTTGCCCGTGACGATGATGATAGGTGTCGTGATGCCTTCCGCGCGCAAGCCTTTGGTAAACGTCGCTCCGTCCATGCCGGGGAGCGTGAGGTCGAGGATTATCATGTCGTACTCGTTGCGGTAGAGGAGTACCCGGGTGCGGGCTTTTTCGGCGCTCACGAGCCAGTCAACGCCGAATCCCTTAAGTTCCAGTATCTTTTTGAGGTTCCGGGCAAGCACTTCTTCATCCTCGACGATGAGTATATGCATAGGATTTCCCTACTATATACCCGATCCATGAACAATTCATGAAGATGATGCCATGGTGCCCTTGAACGACTCGAAAAATCTCACTATGGCGCCGAACGCCTTGTTTGCGCGCTCATTCACCGCTTCGTCGAGCAGTCTGTAGAAGCGTTCCGTGCGCAACGGCTGCCCGGCCGCCATCTCGTCCCACGCCCGCTTGAAGGTCTTTTCGAGGATTTCCTGGGCCTCCGCGCGGTCGGGGATGTGGCTCACACAATATGAGAAAAACTCGTCGGCGTGGTCGTCGAAGATGTCGAGGAATTCCAACTCCTTCTGTACGTTGCGCATATGCCCGTGCATCATACGACGGGCACTTTTCACAAAAATGCGGAAATTTTTCCCGCAATTTCCATTCCGCGCTTCTATACCTGCACAATCGGGGAGTGGATAACTCAAATCCCGAAACTGAAGGGTTTGTGAACCCTTCGCTGCGGTCTTTTACCTTATTGGTATATCAGCTATAATCCTCGTACATTCCCCGGTAGCGCAGCGGTAGCGCAGCTCGCTGTTAACGAGTTGGTCGTAGGTTCGAATCCTACCCGGGGAGCAGACATGGAAATCGTTGAATCATGACGACAGAACTTAATCACATATGGGCAAAGCGGGGAGTAGTTGGCTCCATCATCACTACGCTCATTATTACCGCACTGGAGTTTCCTCCGCCAATCGGGTTTGAAACAAGACCGCAGGACAACGTCTCCCTCCTTTGGCTGGCATACTTTCTTGTCATTTTAATAGCCGAGATAGCAGCTATACCGTTGATCTACAAACGCCCGAAGATCGGGGCATATGTTGCAATAACCGCGGCGGTCTTGAATATCCTTTTTGTGATTGCCGACCAAATCCATCTCCTGCAGCCTGAAGCGGCAACCCCGCTCTACTCGGCGATTGAAGGCGCGGGCGTAGTTGTTTCCATTGCGCTAGCCTATTTTGCGTGGAAAGTCCTCCGACTTTACTCCAATTTGGTAGAATAGACTGATGGCCAAAAAAGAGCTCGCCGGTGGTGCGGTCCGCGCTACGCCGAAGGCTCTGGCCCGCTTCGCCATAGCTCCAGCGAGGCGAGCGAGGCGAGTACACAAAATGCCATCGGATTTACGGAATGCCCTTATTTCCACGCCTGCTGCGCGGGCTGTATGGGAAGATATTACGCCGCTCGCGCGCAACGAATGGATTTGCTGGGTCATCTCCGGTAAG